>NZ_AYOY01000146.1 GCF_000508185.1 Sphingobium sp. C100
CGCCCCGGCACCGGCGGCCGGCCGGCGGCCAGCCATTCCTCGCGCGCCTGTCCGCCTTTCCACGCCCGTGTCGTAAAGCCCAATATCTCGGTCTTGACCCCGCACCGCTCCAGCGTGCGCGCCATGATGTCGGCGCTGATCGCCGCGATGCTGATCGGCCGCCCGCGCATCGACCCCGAATTGTCGATCAGCAAGGTCACGACGGTATCGCGAAACTCGGTGTCGCGCTCGATCTTGTAGGACAGCGATCGCGTGGGATCGATCACGATCCGCGCCAGCCGCGCCGCGTCCAGCAGCCCTTCCTCCTGGTCGAAGTCCCAGCTGCGCGACTGCTGCGCCATCAGCCGGCGTTGCAATCGATTGGCGAGCTTGGTGACCGCGCCCTGCAAGCTGACGAGCTGCTGGTCCAGGAAGCCGCGCAGCCGCACCAGCTCATCCTCGTCGCACAATTCATCCGGCGCGACGATCTCGTCATATTTGGTCGTATAGGCCTTATAGTCGAAACCGGGCGGCAGGTCGGACATCGGCCGGTTGGGGCGGACCGGCATCATGCCTTCCTCGCCCATATCCTCCGCGCCCGCGTCGCTGTCGGCGTCGAACTCGTCGCTATAGTCGGTTTCACCTTCTTCGGTGTCGCCGCCCTGGTCCTCGGCGCGGGCCTCGGCGTTCATGTCGCTGTCGCCGGCCTCGTCCTGCCCGCTTTCGCCCTCTTCCTGCTGTTCTTCCTGATCTTCGCCTTCGTCCTGCGATTCCGGCTCGTCGGTATCGGGCGGCACGTCGGCGTCGATCAGCTGGAGATGCTCCAGCATGGCGGTGGTCAGCTTCTGGAAGGCGCGCTGGTCGTCGATCGCCAGGCTGAGCGTGTCGAGATCGCCGCCGGCCTTGTCCTCGATCCACTGGTCGACCATGGCGACGCCGGGCGCGGCGTCCTTCGGGATCGCCTGTCCGGTCAGCCGTTCGCGCACCTTGAGCGCCAGCGCGGTCGACAGCGGCACTTCGTCGGCGGATCGCGCCCGGCGGATCGCGTCGGATTTCAGCCGCAGGTCGAGCGCATGGTTGAGGTTGGCGCGCACGCCCTCCATCGCCCGCGATCCGATCGCTTCGACCCGCGCCTGCTCGACCGCGTCGAACACCGCCCGCGCCACCGCTTCCCCCGGCGCAAAGGACGCATGGACCTTGGCATCATGATGGCGCAGCTTCAGGGCCGACGCATCGGCAAAGCCGCGGGCCAGCGCCACCTGGTCGGCGGGCAGGGCGCGGCCGGGGGTCGGCACCTTGATCGCCTTGCCCGCGGCATGGGGCGTATCGGCGGTGAAGCCGACCTCCACTTCCGCGTCGCGAGTGATCGCGCGGGCGGTGCCGGACAATACATCCTTGAAGGCATCAATGGGCGAGCGTTCGGTCACCGGGCCTCCGGGTCGCCGACCCGCGGCACCGCGATCGTCTCGATCTGCGTCTCCACCTCCGCCATCAGCTTGTGGACGGGGCATTTGGCGGCGACGGCGATCAGCTTGTCATGCTGTTCGTCGGTCATCGGCCCGGTCACGGCGATGCGCGTGGTAAGGCGATAGACCCCCTTGCGTTCATCGCTGGCGTCTCGGACCACGCCGACATGGATGTCCTCCACCGGAATGGCGTTGCGCTGCGCATACCAGAGCATGGTGATCGCCTTGCACGCGCCCAGCGCCGCGTCATACAGGTCATGCGGGTCCGGCCCTGCGTCATGGCCATCGGGCGCGGACATGTCCGCGATGATTTCATGGCCCCGGATGCTGATCCGGTGCTCCGTGCCGCCCGTTGGGTCGATCCGTTCGACGACAATCATGTTCGCCTCCTTGGCCAGGACGGCCGCGCGATGCTTAGTTCGCCCGGCTCGCCACGCTCTCCGGCAGATCCTTGCCGAACACGCGCTGATAATATTCGGCGACCAGCGCCCGTTCCGCCTCATCGCATTTGTTGAGGAAGCTCAGGCGGAAGGCGAAGCCGACATTCTTGAAGATCAGCGCATTCTGCGCCCAGCTGATCACGGTGCGGGGCGACATAACGGTCGAAATGTCGCCGTTGATGAAGCCCTGGCGGGTCAGTTCCGCCACCTTGATCATATTCTCGACTTCCTTGCGGCCGCCCTCATGGTCATATTCGCCCGACTTGGCCAGCACCACCTGCGCCTCGGTCGCGGCGGGCAGGTAATTGAGCGCCACCACCAGGTTCCACCGGTCCATCTGGCCCTGGTTGATCTGCTGCGTGCCATGGTACAGGCCGGTCGTGTCGCCCAGACCCACCGTGTTGGCGGTGGCGAACAGGCGGAACCAGGGGTTCGGCCGGATCACCCGATTCTGGTCGAGCAAGGTCATCTTGCCGTCGGTTTCCAGCACGCGCTGGATCACGAACATCACGTCGGGGCGGCCGGCGTCATATTCGTCGAACACCAGCGCCACCGGCCGCTGCAATGCCCATGGCAACAGCCCCTCGCGAAATTCCGTCACCTGCTGCCCGTCCTTAAGGACAATGGCGTCGCGTCCGACCAGGTCGATCCGGCTGATATGCGCGTCCAGGTTGATGCGGATGCACGGCCATTTCAGCCGCGCGGCGACCTGTTCGATATGGCTCGACTTGCCGGTGCCATGATAGCCCTGCACCATGACGCGGCGATTATAGGCAAAGCCCGCCAGGATCGCGAGCGTGGTGTCGGGATCGAACACATAGGCGGGGTCGAGGTCGGGCACGCGCTCGTCCGCCTCGGAAAAGGCCGGCACCTTCATGTCGACATCGATGCCGAAGACGTCGCGCGCATCCACCTCGCCGTCGGGCGCTTCCAGCAGCGTGTCGGCGCGGGTGTCGGGCTGGACGTTGGAAATATCAGTCATCGGGTCGTCATCTTTCTGCGAGTCCTTCCTGCCCCTAACCGATAGTTTCGGGCCATGTCGATAGAGTGGGGTATCGATCCGCGCCGATCAAGCTGCCCATTCCGCCAAATTGGCTTCCTCGCCGATCAGCGCAAGCCCATGGGCGATGGAGGTCAGCTCGCCGCCGGTCGCCAGCCGGTCCGTGCCGAAACGCCGCCGGAAAATATCGCGAATCGCGGGGATCAGCGATGACCCGCCGGTCAGGAACACCCGGTCGATAGTATCAGGCGCAACCCCCGCCTTGACCAGCGCCTGGTCCACCGTCGCCTCGATCCGGGCGATGTCGGGTGCGATCCAGCCTTCGAAATCGGCGCGCGCGACCGCCTGCTCGATCTCGATCCCGCCGCCCGAAAAGCGGAAAATGGCGCTGTCGGCGTCCGACAAGGCGCGCTTGAGCGCGCCCACCGCGTCATAGAGCGGATAGCCCAGTTCCTTCTCGATCACGGTCATCATCCGACCGATCGCGACAGGATCGGTCGCCGCTTTTTTCAGCCGCGCCAGTTCGTCCATCGTCCGCCGGTTGCGCATCAGCGCCAGGCGCGACCAGTCGGCGAAGTCGGCGAAATAGCTGCGCGGTATCTCCAATGCCTTGCCGAAACTCTGATAGCTGCCGCCCTTGCCCAGCATCGGCAGCACCAGATGGTCGAGGATGCGATAGTCGAACCGGTCGCCGGCGATGCCGATGCCGGTGGAACCCAGCGCGACGCAGCGCCGCGCCGCGCCCGGCGCCTCGACCCGGACCAGTGAAAAATCGCTGGTGCCGCCGCCGAAATCCGCCACCAGGATCGTCGCCGCATGATCCAGCCGGCTGGCATAGCTGAACGCGGCGCCCAGCGGCTCATAGACATAATGGATTTCCGCGCCAAAGCCCTGGAACATCGCGTCATAACGCTGGCGCGCCAGCGCCTCGTCGGGCCGGGCGCCGGCATATTGGACCGGGCGGCCGACGACGATCCGCTCGGGTCGCCGGTCCAGCGATCCACCGGCATGGCTGATCATCTTTCCCAGGAACATCTGCCCCAGTTCCTCGAAGCGATAACGTTTCTCGAACACGCTGGCGCTGTCGAAGACCGGGCTGGCGGCCACGGACTTGAAGGATTGGAGGAAACGGCTGTCCTCGGGAAATTCCAGATATTCGGCGATCGCCCATGGGCCCGCCTCATGCGCCATGCCGCCGCGCGGCGCTTCGTCATGCCAGAAGCACAGGGCGGACCGGAACACCGCGCCGGTCGCCTGCGCGCCGGCAAATTCGACCAGTCGCGATTCGCCGTCATGGGCCAGCGCGGCGACGCTGTTGGTCGTGCCGAAATCAAGGCCCAGCGCGCGTGGCGGCTGCTGCATGACGGGTTCTCCGGGGATCGAAAGGGGCGGGCGCTATGACAGTGCGCCAGGCGCGGTGCAAGGGCGCTCTGTCCTACAGGGCGGACGGCTGCTATCCTGTTGTCGGCGCCTTGGCATCGTTGGCTCGTCCTCGGGAGGGAAGGGGGAAAGTTTCGACATGCCATGCACGATATGCGTGACCTTTGCGAAGTTCCGCCATGAAAACCTAATTAAATCAAAGGTTTATGCAAATGCCTCCGCCTTGCGCAGATGGCCATAGGCCGCGATTACGGCCTGCAACGCCCCCTCATGGCTGCGATCGCCGCCATTATGGTCGGGATGATAGCGCCGCAGCAAAGCGGTATAGCGCGTGCGCAGCGCTTTGCGGTCGGCGTCGATCGGCAAGTCCATGATCGCCATCTGCCGGCGATCCTCGTGGGACAGATATTTGCCGTCCTGTCGCATCTGGTTGTCGGCGCGGGCCTTGGCGACCCGTTCCTTGAACCTGGCGCCGATCGCGTCGAGCGGATCGGCGAAATCGGCCCAGCGTGGCGGCGGGCTGGCGGCGTTGGAGGAAAAGGCGCGCGTCTCCCGTTCCCAGCCGGCATAGGGGCGCTGGGCGTTGGCGATCTCCTCCGCGCTCATGCCGGTGAAGAAATTATAGCCCTGGTTGAACGCCCGCACATGGTCCAGGCACAGCCAGCGCCAGCGCGGTCCTTCCTGGCTGGGCCGGGCGCTTTCCGACGGCGGCGCGCGAAATTCCCCCGGCTCGCCGCAGCCTTCGACGGCGCAGGGGCGGTCGCTTTCCACGCGGCCATGGAAACGGTTGAAACGGCGGGTCGAAAAGGGGTCGCTGCTCAAGATTGTCCTGATGAAATGATGGGCAAAGCGACTATATAGGCGCCATGACCACTGACCTCAAAGGCCCCATCGCCACCGAAATCGAGTCGCGGCTGCGCGCCGCCCTGTCTCCGGCGCACCTCGCCGTCATCGACGACAGTGAAAAGCATCGCGGCCATGCCGGCCATGATGGATCGGGCGAGAGCCATTTCACGGTGGACGTGGTGTCGGACCGCTTCACCGGCGAAAGCCGCGTCGCCCGCCAGCGGCTGGTCAACGCCGCCCTCGCCGACCTGCTGCGCGACAAGGTCCACGCGCTCGCGATCAAGGCCCGGGCGCCGGGCGAGGGGTGAGACTTTAGGCCGCCCCGGCGCGTTGGTCAGGCTTCATCTTGTCATGAGGGAGCGTCCATGGCCTATGAATTCTGGTATTGGCCCACCATCGCGGGACGAGGCGAGTTTGTCCGGCTGACGCTCGAAGCCTGCGGCATTGCCTATCGCGACTGCGCGCGAGAGGATGGGACGAAGGCCCTTATGGCCGACATGGCTCGCCACGATGCCGGCCCTGCCTTTGCGCCGCCCTATCTGTCAGTCGACGGCTCGACCATCGCGCAGACCGGCAATATCCTTCTCTATCTGTCGGAACGGCACGAATGCGGCCCGTCCGGCATGAAGATGCGGTACTGGATGGTGCAGGTCCAGCTGACCATCATGGATCTGGTGGCCGAAGCGCATGACGTCCATCATCCGATCGGCGGCGACCTCTATTATGAGGACCAGCAGGCGGAGGCGTTGCGCCGGGCGGGCAACTTCCGGCAACAGCGCATCCCCAAATATCTCGGCTGGTTCGAACGGGCGGCGGCATCGAAACCGGGCGACTGGCTGGCCGGCTCGCGCTGGAGCTATGCCGACCTGTCGCTGTTCCAGCTGGTGGCTGGGCTGCACTATGCCTTCCCGTTGCGCATGGCGACGCTGGCGGCCGATGCGCCAACGGTCATGGCCCTGCACGACAGGGTTGCGGCCCTGCCCGAATTACGGGATTATCTGTCCAGCAACCGGCGGTTGCCCTTCAGCCAGGAGGGTATTTTTCGCCACTATCCTGAACTGGACGCCCCGTGACCCCCGACGATCTCATACTTCAGACGATCACGCCCAGCACCCATGATCTGGGCGACTTCAAGGTGCATCGCTCGCTCCCGGTGAAGGGGCGCACGATGGTCGGTCCGTTCATCTTCTTCGACCAGGCGGGGCCGGCGCGCATTGCGCCGGGTCAGGGCATCGACGTGCGGCCGCATCCCCACATCAACCTCGCCACCGTCACCTATATGTATGAGGGTGCGTTTCTCCACCGCGATTCGCTCGGCACCGAGCAGCTCATCGAACCGGGGGCGGTCAACCTCATGACGGCGGGCAAGGGCATCGTTCATTCGGAACGCTCGCCGCAGGAGGACCGGGCCAAGGCGTCCAAGCTCTCGGCCATCCAGACCTGGCTGGCGCTGCCCGACGCGCAGGAGGAAATGGACCCGGCCTTCGAACATGTCAGCGAAGGCGGTCTGCCGGTGATCGACGACGGGCTGGTGCGCGCGCGCGTGATCATGGGATCGCTCTGGGGCGAAACCTCGCCGGTCACCACCTACGCCCAAACTATCTATGCCGACATCCAGCTCGCGCCGGGCGGCCGCATCGCCATCGATCCCGCGGCGGAGGAGCGTGCGCTCTACCTGTCCGGGGGCGATGCCGCGCTAGACGGGGTGCTGCTGGCGCCGCAGACGCTCTACGTGTTGCGGCCCGGCACCCGTGCGACATTGATGAGCGTGGATGGCGGGCGCGTCGTGCTCTGCGGTGGCGAAGCCTTCACCTCGCCGCGCCATGTCTGGTGGAACTTCGTATCCTCGACCACCGACCGGCTGATGCAGGCGCGCGAGGATTGGGAAGCGATGCGTTTCCCTCTGATCCCCGGCGACGACCAGGAATTCATCCCGATCCCGCAAGGCCGCCCCAAAACCGTGAGCTACCCCTGACAGGGCGTCTTATTGAACGAAGGTCAGCGACAGATTTTCGGCATTTTTGGGAATGTCGATCCGGCTTTCGTTGATCGACGCTTCCTCGCCCGGCTTCAGTCGCGCCTTGTCGGCCTTGGTGGTCCAACTGAACACCAGTCGGTTCTGCCGATCGCGCAATTGCACCAGCACCGGTGGCACCGGCAGAGCCTGGCTGCCGCTGTTCACGATCCGCGCACCAAAGGCGAAATATTCCTCGCCCGTCGGCAGCTTGCGCCGCTCTGCCGGCTTGGACAGGTAAAAGAGCAGGTCGGGGTCGCCTTCATCGGGAATCATCCCCATGGCGACCATCCAGGACGGCGGCCCGAAATAATAAAGCGCGCCGCCGGCCGCGGCCACCGCCAGGAAGAAGCCGGCGGCGGCATAAGTCCATAGCTTGAGCGGATTGCGGCGCGGTCTGGTGGTCGGGGCTGGAGCAAGCGTGGGCGCATCGACCGCATCGACCGGCGCACCGGCGTAAATGTCATCGAAGCGATGACCGGTCGGCGCGGCCCGCTCCTGCGGCTCGGCGGCAACCGCGTCGGGTGCTACCGCTGCCGGCTGCGCTGTCGTTCCAACCGCCTCGGGTTCGTTCAGCGGTGGCGGCGGCGTGGAAGTGCGTGGTGCCGGTGCCGCGGGTTCCGCCAGAGCTTCTGGGGCTACAGGGGCCATTTCGCGCGTCGGCATCGGCGTGGCGTCCTGAAACCAGCTATGTTTGCACGCGGCGCAGCGGACCTGGCGCCCGTTGGGACCTACGGCGCTGTCGGGCACGACATAACGGGTCGCGCAATTGGGGCACACCAGGATCATTTCGCTTCATAGGCATGGCAGGGACTCGCGCGCAAGCGG
The DNA here is from genome assembly GCF_000508185.1 of Sphingobium sp. C100. Taxonomy (GTDB): domain Bacteria; phylum Pseudomonadota; class Alphaproteobacteria; order Sphingomonadales; family Sphingomonadaceae; genus Sphingobium. The sequence goes on from NZ_AYOY01000146.1 coordinate 7,954, forward strand.
CAACAACAGCGACATGATCGACCCTGCGACTCGCGCCGTCGAGCGGGGCGGGCTTTACGACGGCACGCTGGCTGTGCCATGGCTGCGCCTTCGGAAAAGCAGGGAGCGCGACGGCGCCGCAATCTCACCCATGTCGGCTATCGTCCAGTTCGAAAATGTCGGCCTGCGTTATGGTCTGGACAGCGAGACGCTCTCGGACGTCAGCTTTTCGCTCGCGGGCGGCGGTTTCTATTTCCTGACCGGGGCGTCGGGCGCGGGCAAGACGTCGCTGCTCAAGCTCCTCTATCTGGCCCAGCGTCCCAGCCGCGGCGTCATCCGCCTGTTCGGAGAGGATGTGGTTACGCTCCCCCGGAAGAGATTGCCCGGTTTCCGCCGCCGCATCGGCGTCGTATTCCAGGATTTTCGCCTGGTCCCTCATCTTTCGGCTTATGACAATATCGCCCTGCCATTGCGGGTCGCCGGCATGGAGGAAGACGAAGTCGACGCGCCGGTCGCGGAGATGTTGAACTGGGTGGGGTTGGGCGACCGGGGCGATGCGCGGCCGGCGACCTTGTCGGGCGGAGAGCAGCAGCGTGTCGCCATCGCCCGCGCGGTGATCGGCCGTCCCGAAATATTGGTGGCCGACGAACCCACCGGCAACGTCGATATCGACATGGCTCGGCGCCTGATGACGTTGTTCGAGGCGCTCAACCGGTTGGGAACCACCATTGTCGTCGCCACCCACGACCTGCCGCTGATGGCGCAGGTGTCGGGCGCGCAGATGATGAAGCTCGACAAGGGGCGACTTGCCGATCCGACCGGGGCGCTGCGCTATCCGCCACGCCCGCCGGAACAGAGTTGATGGCCAGCCGCGCCGATCGCAAAGCAGCCGCAGCGGCGCGCCATCGTCTGCTGCCGGGGGGAAGGCTGGCCGGGCCAATGCCGTGGATCATCGCGATCATGATGTTCCTGACGGTCCTGGCCGCAGCCGCAGGTCTGGGTCTTGGCGCGGCGGTCCAGTCGATGAGCGCCGACCTGGCCGGTCGCGCCAGCGTGCAGGTGGTGGAGGCCGATGCGCGGGTGCGCGAACAATTGGCCGGGCGCGCGCTCCAGGCGCTCCGCACCGCGCCGGGGGTGCGCGCTGCTGACCCGGTCGATCCGGCCATTCTCGCCGAACAGCTCCGCCCGTGGCTGGGCGAGGAGGCGATGAGTGGCGATCTGCCGGTGCCTGCGCTCATCGACGTCATGCTGACGCCCGGCGACGCCGCGGCCAAGGTTGAAAATCTGCGCCGCCTGCTTGCCGGCCTGTCGTCCAAATTACGGATCGAACCCCATGCGGCTTTTCTGATGCCGCTGGCCGGGCTGCTCTCGGCGCTCGGCTGGTTGGCGGCGGGCGCGGTGCTGTTGATGACGCTGGCGACGGCGGCGGTGGTGGTGCTCGCGGCCCGCGGCGCCCATGACAGTCATCGTGGCACGATCGAGGTGCTGCACCTGATGGGATCGACCGATGTGCAGATCGCCCGGCTCTTCCAGCGACGTATCGGCCTTGACGTTCTGCTGGGCGGCGCGCTGGGCTTTGCTTTCGCGATTTTCGTGATCCTGTTGATCGGCGTCCGGCTGAGCGCCACGGGATCGGAGTTGCTGGCGGCGATCAGCTTGCCCTGGGTGGACTGGTTGATCCTGGCGGCGTTGCCGATCACGGGTGTGCTGCTGGCCACGGTGACCGCGCGCTGGACAGTGCTGCGCGCGCTGGGGCGATCGCTGTGATCGTCCGTCTCTTTGCGCTTGGCTTGCTGGCCTGGATGCTGGGTTTCGTCTGGTTTGCCATATTCCTGCCCGAACCGCTCGATGCCCGGCCGACCGACGCGATCGTCGTCCTGACCGGCGGGCCGGGGCGGATCGACCGGGGCATCGCGCTGTTGCAGGATGGCGCGGCGAAAAGGATGTTGATCTCGGGCGTCGACCGCGCCGTTCGTCCGGTGGAGCTGGCGGCGCAATATAAGACGCCGGAGGAATTGTTCACCTGCTGCATCACCCTGGGACGGGAGGCGATTGACACGCGGTCGAATGCGATCGAGACGGCGCGCTGGCTGGAGCGCCGGGATTATCAGACGGTCCGTTTGATCACCACGGACTGGCATATGCGCCGCTCCGCGCTGGAGTTGCGGCAGGCGCTGCCAGCGCGGATTAAGCTGGTTTATGACGCTGTGCCTAGCCACCCCAGCCTGACCGTATTGATGCGCGAATATAATAAATATCTGCTGCGGCGCCTTGCGGCGTTGATCGGCATCTGATCGATGGCGACGATGATCACCGCATTGCGTTCTCTCGCCTTCCTGCTCATTTTTTACGGGTTCAGCCCGTTATTCGTTCTCGCGGCCATATTGGTCGGCAGCGTTGCACCCGGTGCCGTGCAGCGCATCGCCACGGCGTGGAGCCGGTTCCACCGCGCCTGCGCACGCTGGCTGCTGGGGCAGAGGGTGGTGGTGGAGGGCGAACTGCCCCATGGCCCCTATCTCTACATCGTGAAGCACGAATCCATGTTCGAGACGATCGACATGCTCTGCCTGTTCGACCGGCCCGCCATCGGGGCGAAGCGCGAATTGCTCGATATTCCGCTATGGGGCTTTATCGCCAAGCGATACGGCCTGATCCCCATCGAGCGTAGCGCGGGGGCGAGCGCCATGCGGGTGCTGCGCGCCGCGGCGAGGGCCGCGACGGCTGAAGGGCGGGCCGTCTGCCTGTTCCCCGAGGGGACGCGCGTGCCCCATGGCGAAGCGCCGCCGCTCCGGGCCGGCTTTGCCGGGCTGTACAGCCTGCTTGGCCTGCCGGTCGTGCCGATCGCGGTGGACAGTGGCCGGGTTTCGCCGCGTGGCAAGTTCATGAAGCGGGCCGGCGTCATCACCTACAAGGTCGGGGACATCGTACCGCCGGGGCTGGACCGCAGGGAGGCGGAGGTGATCGTCCATGCCGCCATCAACAGGCTGAACGGACCGGTCGCGCCCCTTCAGTGAGAGCGACCGAAGTCCGGTTTCGCGTCGTCCTGCCCCTGTTCGATGATCGACCGGCGGATCGCACGGGTGCGGGTGAACAGGTTGAACAGCGCGTCGCCGTCATTCCAGCGGATCGCCCGCTGCAATGCCGACAGATCCTCTGAGAATCGTTGCAGCATTTCCAGCACCCCGTCCTTGTTCGCCAGGAACACGTCGCGCCACATGGTCGGGTCCGACGCGGCGATGCGGGTGAAATCGCGAAAGCCGCCCGCCGAATATTTGATGACTTCGGACTGGGTGACATTTTCCAGATCGCTCGCCGTGCCGACGATCGTGTAGGCGATGAGGTGCGGTAAATGGCTCGTCACCGCCAGCACCAGGTCATGATGCGCCGGGTCCATCGTCTCAACCTCGGCGCCCACCCGCCGCCACAGTTCGGCGACCCGCTCGACCGCGGCGGGATCGGCGTCGGCCGGCGGCGTGACGATCGACCAGCGGCCCTTGAACAGGGTGGCGAAGCCGGCTTCCGGCCCGCTATTTTCGGTGCCCGCGACCGGATGGGCGGGGATGACCATCCGCCCCGGCAGCGCGGCGTTGAGCTGCGCCAGCACGTCCGCCTTGCAGGAACCGACGTCGCTGATGATCGCGTCGGCCGGCAGGTCGTCGGCGATCTCGGCCGCCGCAGCGCCCATCGCCCGGACAGGGACGCACAGAATCACCAGATCGGCGTCGGTCACCGACGCGCCTGCCGTGTCGGTGACATCGTCGGCCAGGTCGATGCGCCGGGCAATGTCGCGCACCGCCGGATCGGCGTCATAGCCCGTAACCCGCACGGTCGGCATTTCCGCGCGGATCGCGCGGGCCAGCGAGGAGCCGATCAGCCCCAGGCCGATGATGGTGACGCGGGCGAAGGGCAGCATCGCGTCAGGCCGCTTCCGCCAAGGCGCGCAGCCAGGCCGCCACGGCACGGGTCTGCTCCTGCGTGCCGATGGTGATGCGCAGGCCGTTGGGCAGCCCCTGGCCCGGCAGCCAGCGGGTGGCATAGCCTGCGTCCCATAGCCCCTTCATCGCTGCTTCGGCGGTCAGCTTGCCTTCGAAAATGATCAAAAGGAAGTTGGTCTTGCTCGGCACTGCGCGCAGTCCATGGTTGGACAGGGCGGCAACCTCGCCCGCCAGCCATTCGCGCCACTGATTATTGTGCGCGCGGCTGCGCGCGACCCAAGCATCGTCGCTGATCGCCGCAACCGCCGCCGCCTGACCAGCGGTGGTCACGTTGAAGGGCGCGCGGATGCGATGGAGGATGTCGATCACTTCGGCGCTGGCATAGCCCCAGCCGATGCGTTCGGCCGCAAGGCCATAGATTTTCGAGAAAGTGCGGGTGACGAGGATGTTGGTCGCGCCCTTCGCCAGGTCGAGGCCACCATCATCCTCGTCCGCTTCCAGATATTCGGCATAGGCCTGGTCAAGGACGAACAGGATGTCGGGGCGCAGCCCGGCGTGCAGGCGGGCGATCTCGTCCCGGCTGGTCAGGGTGCCGGTCGGGTTGTTGGGATTGGCGAGGAAAACGACCTTCGTCCGTTCCGTCACGGCGGCCAACAAGGCATCGACATCCGTCGCATAGTCCTTGTCCGGCGCGATCACCGGGGTCGCGCCGACGCGGCGAGCGGCGATGTCGTAGACGGCAAAGCCATAGCGGACATAGAGAATCTCGTCGCCCGGCCCGGCATAGGCGCTGGCGGCGAGGTGCAGCAGTTCGTCCGACCCCGTGCCATAGATGATCCGCGCAGGATCAAGGCCATGATGCGCGCCGATCGCTTCGCGCAGCGCCGTGGCCGAAGGATCGGGATAGGTCGCCATGTCGGCCGTGGCCGCCAGAAAAGCGTCGCGCGCGGCCTGTCCGGTGCCCAGCGGGTTTTCGTTGGCGGACAGTTTGACGAGGGGGCGGCCGTCGTCGGCCGCCGACTTGCCCGGCACATAGGCGGAAATGCCCAGGATCCAGTCCTTGGGCGCAGGTTTTGCAGCAATATCGTTCATGGAGCGCGGCTTTAGCCGCTTCCGCGCCAAAGGCAAAGCGCCTGACCGGGCGGCCGCATACGCGCCACCCCCGAAGTATACAGTGTCGTGGGGTGTTTTTGGCCGGATTGGCTCCAATAGTGCCCGCGAAGCCACGCCGGCGCGCCGGTGACGCGCCACCAAGGTCACACTGACGCGCCGGTCACGCGCCACCGACGCCGCAGGGACGCGCCGGTGACGCGCCACGGCTGGATCGGCGAAGGGGGTGGAAGCAAGCGGTGCCATCAGCGAGGATAGACCAGAGGAAATCCTACATTGGAAGGCCATTGTCCGTCGCGTCAGGCGCTCGTGAGGGTCGGACGATCGGTTATGCGCCGGGTGGAGGGGATGTGCGGACGGGATTGCGGTGGGCAGTGCCGCCCCTGTCGCCGCGCTGCCCTACACGACCGGCGTCACCAGCGGATCGCCGGCGAAATGGGCGTCGAGATTGGCCAGCACGAGGTCCGCCATCGCCTTGCGGGTATGGCGGGTCGCGCTGCCCTGATGCGGTTGCAGCACGACATGGTCCATCGTCAGCAAGGCGGACGGCACATCGGGTTCGTTCGCGAAGACGTCCAGCCCGGCGCCGGCGATGCGCCGGTCGGCCAGCGCGGCGACCAGCGCATCCTCGTCGATCACGCTGCCGCGGCTGATGTTGACGATCGCCCCGTCCTGTCCCAGCGCATCGAGCATCGCCGCATCGACAAGCTTCGCCGCTTCCGGTCCGCCCGACGTGGCCACCATGATGACGTCGCTCTGCCGCGCGAAGTCGATCGGGTCGGCGACATAGCGGTAAGGCGCATCGGCCGCTTCCCGACGGTTGTGATACAGGATTTCGCCCGCTTGCCACTCCAGCCGTTTGGCGATGGCCCGGCCGATGCGGCCAAGGCCCAATATGCCGATCCGCGATCCGGTCACCCGGCCGGACAAGGCCGGCCTTTCGCCCCGCGCCCAGGCGCCCGACCGCACCAACCGGTCATTGGCGGCGATGTTGCGCACCGTGGCGTAGAGCAGGCCGACGGCGAGGTCGGCGACATCGTCGGTCAGCACGTCGGGCGTATTGGTCACGCGGATGCCGTTGGTGCGGGCGTGATCGACATCGACCTTGTCATAGCCGACCGAGAACAGCCCGATAATCTCCAGTTGCGGCAAGGCGTCCATGATGCCGGCGGACGCGCCGACCGACCCGAAGCTGACCAGCGCGCGCGCCTGCCGTACATCGAATGGCAGGGCGGACAAATCGGCGTCGGCGGCCACCGCATGAACGGTGAAACGGCGCTCCAGTTCTTCGATCAGATAGGGATAGAGCGGGCCATATGCGACGACGGGCGGGCGGTTCTGCTGGGTCATACCCTTCATCTAGGGCTTTGGCGGCCGCCATGCCAGATTGACAGGCATCGGCGCCGGTCCTAGCGCGGCTCGACCATGGCCAGCGTCCCGATATCCGAAGACAGCCGTTTTGGCCTGCGCCGGCAAGTGCGACTTGCCGGCCCGCTGCATTTGTCCAGCGGCGCGCGGCTGGGGCCGATCGACATCGCCTATGAAACCTATGGCGCGATGAATGCGGACAAATCCAACGTCATCCTGATCTGCCATGCACTGACCGGCGACCAATATGTCGCGTCCGATCATCCAGTCACCGGCAAGCCGGGCTGGTGGTGGCGGATGGTGGGGCCGGGCAAGCCGGTCGATGCGGCGCGCCATTTCATCATCTGTTCCAATGTGATCGGCAGCTGCATGGGGTCTTCCGGGCCGGCGAGCGTCGATCCCGGCACAGGCGAGCCCTATGCGATGCGCTTTCCGGTGCTGACCATCGCCGACATGGTGCGGGCGCAGGCGGCATTGCTCGATCATCTGGGCGTCGATCGGCTGACCGCCGTCATCGGCGGGTCGATGGGGGGGATGCAGGCGCTCACCTGGCCCACGCTCTTTCCCGACCGGGTCGAAAGCTGCGTCGTCATCGCCTCCACCGCGCGGCACAGCGCCCAGAATATCGCCTTTCACGAAGTCGGGCGGCAGGCGATCATGGCCGATCCCCATTGGCGCGGCGGGGACTATTATGCCGATGGGCAGATCCCCAGCGCCGGGCTGGCGGTCGCGCGCATGGCGGCGCACATCACTTATCTGTCCGAAGCCGGGCTGACCGAGAAATTCGGGCGCCGATTGCAGGGGCGGGACGCCAAGACCTTTGGCTTCGACGCCGATTTCCAGGTCGAATCCTATCTGCGCCATCAGGGGTTGAGCTTCGTCGATCGGTTCGACGCCAATTCCTATCTCTACATCACCCGCGCCATGGATTATTACGACATCGCCGAAGATCATGGCGGCAGCCTGGCCCGCGCCTTCGCGGCGACCGGCGCGCGCTTCTGCCTGGTCAGTTTCGACACCGACTGGCTTTATCCCACCGCCGAATCGCGCGTGATCGTCCATGCCCTCAATGCCGGGGGCGCGCAGGCGAGCTTCGTCGAATTGTCGAGCCCGTTCGGTCATGACGCTTTCCTGCTCGAATGTCCCGAACTCAACCGGGTGGTGGACGGCTTCCTGCGCGGCGGCCGGGCATGAGCGCAGCGTTGCGGCCCGACCTGGCCCTGATCGCACGCACGGTGCGGCAGAGCGCGCGCGTACTCGACGTGGGGTGCGGCGACGGAGCGCTGATGGCGGCGCTGCGCGACAATGCGGGAGCCGATGCGCGCGGGCTGGAGCTGGACGGTTCCAATGTCGCCGCCGCCGTGGGGCGCGGCCTGTCGGTGGTGCAGGGCGACGCGGACACCGACCTGCGCTATTATCCCGACGCCAGTTTCGATTATGCCATCCTGAGCCAGACGTTGCAGACCACGCGGCGGCCGGACCTGGTGGTGGAGGAATTGCTGCGCATCGCCGCCCAGGCGTTTGTGTCCTTCCCCAATTTCGCCCATTGGCGCGGGCGCATCTCGCTATTGTGGGGCGGGCGGATGCCGGTGACGCGGCTGTTGCCCGACACCTGGTACGATACGCTCAACATCCATCATGTGACGGTCGATGATTTCCGCGCGCTGGTGAAGGAACGCGGCTGGCATATTGACGGTCAATGGTTCCTGAAGGGCGACAAGGAAACCACGCACGCGAACGCCAACCTGTTCGCCGAACATGCGGTGTTCCTGCTGCGCAAATAGCGGCGGCAAGCCTCTTTTCTTGAAGGACGTGGCCCGGCCGCCGCTGCGGACCGGGCGCGGGCCGGCTTTAGCTGCCGTTCGGGCCGCCGCCGGGGCCGCTGCCACCACCGCCGCCCATGCCGCCGGCGCCGACCGCGCCGATATTGCCGAAAATCTCGTCAAACAGGCTGCGATGGCGGCCCAGCGTCGGCGTCTTGTCGCCCATGGGCGAAATGCTTGCCACCTGGTCCAGCCCGGTGCGATCGACGGCCACGACATTGCCCGCCGCGTCGAAGCGCACGCGCAGCACGGTCTGGTCCACCGGCTTGGGGCTGGAAAAGGCCAGCGCGCGCATGTCGCGCGACACATAATACCAGTCCTGCTGACCAAATTGCGAGACGAAGCTGGGACGACCCAGCGTACCTTCCACCGAGGCGCGATTGTCGATGCCGGGCTGAACCGAGTCCACCAGCAGCTTGTCGACCTGATAGCCCTGATGGGTGCGAATGCGGGTGCAGGCCGATGTGCCAAGCAGCAGCGCGCTGAGGCCGATGGCGATCACCACGCGCCCACGGCGGTTATGGCGGCTGAACTGAGGCATGAACGTCTCCTGCGGGGGCGTGTCCCGCGAACCCAATAAACCTGATGCCGCCATTGCATTGGGCGACGCAGCGATCAATATGGAAATGCGCGAGCCCCGGCAAGGGGCGAAGGCGCACCGGTCGGCGCGTGTCACCGGTCTGTCCGTCATGAAAAGCCGCATCGACCATGTCCAGCATCCCATCTTTCCTCCAGCGCCTGCTCGGCCGCTCCGATCCCAGAGAGGGGTTGCGGCCGCTCTATCACGCCGTGGTGGGCGAAGGGCGACAGCCGCATTGGTATCTGGACGGGGCCGTGCCCGATTCGCTGGACGGGCGGTTCGACATGATCGTGGCGATTCTGGCGCAGGTGCTGATCCGGCTGGAACAGCAGGGCGCGACGCAGGAAAGCGCGTGGCTGACCGAATTGTTCGTCGATGATATGGACGGGCAGTTGCGGCAGGAAGGCATTGGCGACGTGGTGGTGGGCAAACATATCGGCAAGATGGTGAGCGCGCTGGGCGGGCGGATCAGCGCCTATCGCGATGCGTTGACGGGTGGCGCGAAACTGGACGCGGTGCTGCGTCGCAATCTTTATCGCGGCGCGGCGGTGACGGACGCGGCGGTGGCCCATGTCGAGGGCGCGCTGCGCCAGCGCTGGGTGCGGCTGAGCTGCATCACGCGCGATGCGCTGCTGGCGGGAGACCTTGGATGACGACGAATCCCGAATTTTCGCGCCCGGTGCGCGCCGAGCAGATCAAGCGGCTGGGCGAGACGACGCAGATCGTCGCCGACGAGGCCGAGCGCATCGCGCTGGCGCGGCGTTTCCGGCTGGCAGGGCTGGAGCGGCTGGAGGCGGACTATGGCCTGACGCAGGAGGGCGAGACGATCTTGGCGCGCGGCCGGGTGCGCGCGACGCTGGCCCAGCCCTGCGTCGCGACCGGCGTGCCGGTGCCAGAGACGATCGATACCGACTTCGCGCTGCGCTTCGTGGTGGAGAGCGAGGATATGCCGGAAGGCGAGGAGCTGGAGCTGGACGCGGAGGATGTCGATACGATCGGCTATGACGGGCAGGTGATCGACATGGGCGAGGCGGTGGCCGAGACCATGGCGCTGGCGATGACGCCCTATCCCCGCTCGCCCGAGGCCGACGCGATATTGAAGGAGGCCGGCGTGGTGAGCGAGGAGCAGGCCGGCCCCTTTGCCGCGCTGCTGGGGCTCAAGGATCGCAAATAGCGAGCCTGCCCATGCTGCGCTGACGTTTCCCTTTCGTTCCTGGCTATGGCATAGCGATGGGCCATGGACTCGCCCGCGCGCAAGATCATCCATATCGACATGGACGCCTTTTATGCGTCGGTCGAGCAGCGCGACGACCCGGCGCTGCGCGGCCTGCCCATTGCGGTGGGCGGCGGCGGGCCGCGCGGCGTGGTGGCGACCTGTTCCTACGAAGCGCGCAAATTCGGCGTGCGATCCGCCATGCCGGGCGCGCGGGCGCGGCGGCTGTGCCCGGACCTGGTGTTTGTCAAGCCCCGGTTCGAGGTGTATCGGGCCGTGTCGCAGCATGTGCGCGAGATTTTCAGCCGCTTTACCGACATCATCCAGCCGTTGTCGCTCGACGAAGCCTATCTGGATGTGACGATCAACAAAGCCGGCATCGCATCGGCAACACAGGTGGCGCAGGAGATCAGGCGGATGATCCGGGAAGAGACCGGCCTTACCGCGTCGGCGGGTGTGTCCTACAACAAGCTGATCGCCAAGCTGGCGTCGGACCAGAACAAGCCCGATGGCGTCTGCGTGGTGCGGCCGGGCGAGGGCGCGGCCTTCATCGCGGCGATGCCGGTAAGGCGCATCCATGGCGTGGGACCGGTGACGGCGCAGCGGATGCAGGCGCTGGGGATCGAGACTGGGGCGGATCTGCGCGCGCACGATCTGCGGTTTCTCCAGTCGCATTTCGGCAGCGCGGCGGACTATTATTATCGCGCGGCGCGGGGCGAGGATGACCGCCCGGTGCGGGAGCGGGAGGGGCGCAAGTCGGTCAGCGTCGAGGACACGTTTTTCGACGATCTGGTCGAGCGGGACGCGCTGGTCGTGGAGTTGGATCGGATCGCGGCCAATTTGTGGACCCGGATCGAAAAGGCGCAGGCGTGGGGGCGCACCGTGGTGCTGAAGGTCAAGTTCGCCGATTTCCGCATCATCACCCGGTCGCGCAGCTTTTCAGCGCCGGTGCGATCGCCCGAATTGCTGGCGCAGGCGGGGCGCGAATTGCTGCTGGCGCAATTGCCGCTGCGCATGGGCGCGCGTTTGCTGGGGCTGGGGGTGCATAATCTGGAGGGAGAGGAGGAGGGCGGCGAACCGGGCGCGCAACTGGCATTGGAACTTTAGCGGCGTGCATCACACCGCATGACCTGCTGCGACTAAATGCGTCGTCGGCTTATTAAGTCTCGCGGCCCCTCCCGCGAGCGTTAGGGGCGCATTGCGTTAGAAGGGCAGCCAGTTCCGCTTTTCGCTGAATTTCATATAGCCGGCATTGACGCCCAGCCGATAGCCGACGCCCAGCCGGATCGGGATGAGGACGACATTGCCCCAGCGCAGATAGGAGGCGGTGAAGCCGCCGACCAGATAGGCGGTGCCTTCCGCCGCCGGGAAGCGGTGATAAAGATCCTGCGTGTCGTAGAGATTATAGACGAGGACGAAGGTGTTGGCCGCATTGCCGCCGACATCGAAGCCGATCGACGGGCCGGTCCAATAGACTTCGCGCTTGCCCTCGATCTTGTGATTGAGCGTGCCCGATCCATAGCGCAGGCCGACGACGAAGGCACCCGAAGCTTCGCGCCCGGCGATATAGGCGTTGGGACGCCCCTGATCCTTGAGCACCTTTTCGATGATGCCGGCCAGCCCCTCAGCGCCCTTGCCGAACACGCCTTCGGCCGCGCCGATCAGATCGTCTTCCTGATAGGAATCGCCGGGTGCCATGGCGGCCGGCGGCGATGCCTGGGTGACAGGAGCGCCGGTCGCCGTCGTGCTGTCCACGCCCGGAGTCGGAGCCGGATAGGCGGGCGGCGCGCCATAGGTGGTGCCGCTGCCCTGATCGAGGCTGGGATCGACCCCCGGATCGGTCGGCGCGTTGGTGGCGGGCGGCGGCGGAGCGAGGTCCGCGTCGATCGCCGTGTTGGGATCGATCGTGCGGACCTGAGCCGAGGCGGCGAGCGGGGTCAGCGCCATCCCCGCCAGCGCGGCAGTCAGCGCCGCCGCGCGCGCGATGCGGGCGCTTATGCGCCCCTTGATGCCGATCATGCCTGAAACTCCCCGGAAAACCGCTCTTGAACCATAGGGTAGATTATCAGGAGCCAAGCTGAAACGGCAATGAACGAACGGTGATGCGAGTCGATTGTGCGCCGGACCGAATCCGCCGCGATTGCGGCTGCGAAAAATCGGCACATAGACCCGTTGCCATGCAACAAACTGCTCGCTATAGCCCCAGCCCTAGCCACTGCCCGCCACTCCGGTGGGCAAATTCATGCGGAGACGTGGGTGAGTGGCTGAAACCAGCGGTTTGCTAAACCGTCGTAGCCTGAATGGGCTACCGAGGGTTCGAATCCCTCCGTCTCCGCCAATTTTTCATTTGAATATGTAGTCGGTGCGGTTTTCGCAGCTGACAGTTTTCTTTCCCATCGATCTATACGCTGAAGATTTCGCTGCCCTCGTCGTCCCCCGAAGGTCGGCACGCGGGGATGGGGGCGAGGCGTAATATTCGCAGAACGGGGTTGGCGCTGATATTTGCCACGGTATGTGCAGTTCCAGTGCCGCTCAATGCAGCGAATCCGTTTTCGACTGAGTCTCCGACCGGTAGCGGATGATCGTGTCGAGCGACATGGAGGCCGATGACGGTCAAAAATCGACGGTGCCAGCATTGGTGCTTTGCCCCGTCCGGCCCATCGACTAGGACCGATTGCCTGATTTGAGGCCGGGGTTTGGATGGCAAGAGCGGATCGACCGGGACGGGGAGCGACCATAGTCGATGTGGCGGCGCGCGCAGGCGTCTCGTCGATGACGGTATCGCGTGTCATCAATGGCCGCACGGGGGTCAATGCGCAAACCCGCCTGACCGTGGAAGAGGCCATCAAGGCACTGGCCTATACGCCCAATGTTGCGGCCCGCAATTTGGTGACGTCGAGCGAATTGCGCATCGGTGTCATCTATTCCAAGCCCAGTGCCGCCTTCATGAGCGATTTTCTGACCGGCGTATTCGAGGAAGCATCGGCACGCGGCGCGCGTCTTGTGCTGTTGAAAGGCGAAGATGGCAAAGGGCCGACCATCTCTGCGGTGCAGGATATGGTTGCGTCGGGCATTAGCGGCGTCTTGCTGGCGCCACCCCTGGGGGAAGCGCCCGATGTGCTGCGGGTGCTGGAGGAAAGCGCATGTATCACCGCGGCGGTAGGCGCTTATCAGTCGCGGGACACGATCTGCGTCCGCATCGACGATCGGGCCGCATCCTATCAGATGACCCGGCTCATCCTGGATCTTGGCCACCGTCGACTGGGCTTCATCCTGGGCAATCCCGACCAGGCGGCCAGCGCTGAACGCATGGCGGGTTTCTACGCCGCTGTCCGGGAAACCGGCGGAGTGGATGTGCAGGTCGTGCAGGGCGACTTCACCTACATGTCGGGCCTTCATGCCGCCGAGCAGCTTTTAGGCTCAACCAGCCCGCCCACCGCGATATTCGCAAGCAACGACGACATGGCGGCGGCCGTTGTATCGGTTGCCCATCGCCGCCATCTGGATGTGCCGTCCGAATTGACCGTTGCCGGTTTTGACGACACGACCGCCGCCGTCACCCTATGGCCGCCGCTGACGACGGTAAGGCAGCCGGTGCGCGCGCTCGCCGCAGAGGCACTCAGCCTGCTTATCGCCGAGATCGGCCAGAAAGGCCGCAAGTCGCGTGCTCCGCAGGAACGCATTCTGGAGCATGAAATAGTGGAGCGTCAGTCGACCTGCGCACCAAGATCACCGCCTTCTTCATAGACAAAGGCGGAAAAATCAGCGGGCGTCCCCGCGCCTGACAAATCCTGGCAACTCATGCCGACAAAGGCGCCGGTGAAATTCGGCAAGCCTGGGCAGGTGACTTCATCGGACATTATGCTGGCATCAAGTTGACCAGGCAAGAACGCCCATTGCGCCGCACCCTGGAGTCGCCATGCAAAGGTCAGCCTGTCGCCCTCCACCTGCATCCCCAATTCGACCGTGCCAGGCGGGAGCGGCTGGATGATTTCGAGACTCATCCCCTCCTCGCATTCTGGAGAGGCGCACATCAGCTGAAGCTGGCGGATGCCGGACTCCGCACTGATATGGAGATAATAGAATTTCGTGCCATTATAATAATGAATGAGGCCGGCGGCTTGCTGAAAGCTCTTGGGTTCGAAACTCAGGCAGGTCGTGACTGTGAAATGAAAATCCGTCTGCCGCCGCGCCACCAGCGCCTGTTCGAACAGGCTGCCCACCGTTTCCCGTCCGTAGAGGCGAAGAAACCCAGGGCGGGCGGAGAGGCTGAACAGTCGATCGGCCCTAGGGGTGCGGAGCCACTGAAATTCTTCGGGCAGTTGCGAGCAATCAAATGTCCCGTTCCATTGTTCACCGGTCCATGGTGCGGGCGGCAGGGGCGGCGTTGGCGGAGATGCGTCGGGGCGGGCGTCGCCTGACACGGTGCGCAGCCATCCGTCATTGTCCCATCGCATCGGCTGGATGGCGGTTTCGCGGCCCATGACGCACCGTTCCCGACCGGGAAGGGGGCGGCCGCACAGATAGGCGAGCCAGGGCGTGCCATCCGCCAGTTCGACCAGGTCGCCATGCCCGGCGCGCGTCAGTGCTCCGCCCTTGCAGCCCGCTCCGGTGAGCACGACGCCGTCCGGGTGCAAGTCATAAGGGCCGGAAATGTGGCGCGACCGGGCCATCACTACGGCATGATCCCAGCCCGTGCCACCTTCGGCGACGAGCAGATGATACCAGCCGTCGCGTTTGTAGAGATGCGGTCCTTCGGTGAAGCCGCGTTCCGTGCCCGTGAAGATCAGCATCGGCTCGCCGACGAGTTTCAGCGTCTGGCGGTCGAGTTCCTGCATCTGTATGCCGGCAAAGCGGCCTTGCCCCGGACGATGATCCCACAACATGTTGAGCATCCAGCTGCGCCCGTCATCATCATGAAAAAGCGCCGGATCGAAGCCGCTGCTGTTCAGATGGACGGGGTCGGACCAATCGCCGTCGACATGATCGCAGGTGACGAGATAATTGGGGAAGTCCCGCAGCGATACCCCTTTCGCGCCGTTGATCGTCGTCGCGCCATACCGTTTGACGTCGGTGAAGACCAACCAGAATCGACCGGCTGCATAGCTGATGTCGGGCGCCCAGACGCCGCAGGAATCGGGATTGCCCCGCATATCGAGTTGAGTAGCGCGCGCGAGGGGGCGCGCGGCGAGGCGCCAGTTGACGAGGTCCCGGCTGTGATGAATCTGAACGCCGGGAAACCATTCGAATGTGGAGGTCGCGATGAAAAAATCGTCGCCCACCTTCACTATCGAGGGATCCGGATTGAACCCCCGAAGAACAGGGTTGGAGATCGCGTTCATGTCGGCTTGCGCACCAATGTCCAGATAAGAACGGCGCCGACGAGATCGAGAACGCCAAGGAGAATGAAGAAAGGGCCGTAGCCAACCTGGTCGACCATCTGTCCCAGCAACAAGGTGAAGAGAAGAACGCCCAGATTGCCCGCCAGGCCGGCCAGGCCCGCCGCGGTCGCAACCGCGTTTCGGGGAAACAGGTCGGATGCCATCGTGATGACGGTTACCGACAGCGTCTGATGCGCAAAACCCCCCAGGCAGAGTAGTGCAATGGCCGCATAGGGGTTTGTCGCCATGCCGACAAAAGCCATGCCGGTCATCATGACCGCGCCCAGCGTGAAGGCCCAGCGGCGCGCATCGATCAGGTCGATCTGTCTTCGCTGGAGGAAGGTCACGACGGCCGGGCCGAACAGGCATCCCATATCGGCGGCCAGAAACGGCAGCCATGCGAACAGGGCGATCTGAGTCAGGTCGAAGCCGCGAACGCGCGCCAGATAGAGCGGCATCCAGAAAGAAAGCATCCCCCAGACCGGGTCTGCGAGCATTCGGGGCAGGGCAATGCCCCACATTTCGCGCTGGCGCAGCAGGGACAACATGGAGGGGCGTTGCGCCCGCGCGGCAAGCCGGGCTTCCTGGCCGTGGAGAATATAGTCGCGCTCGGCCGGACGCAGCCGTCGGTGGCGCGCCGGCGTGTCGTAGAAGAAATACCACAGCAGCGCCCAGACAAGGCCAATGGCCCCAGCCATCACGAACGCCAATCGCCAGCTGTGCATCATGACGGCCCATGCGACGAGCGGCGGTGCGAAGACCGCGCCGAACGAGGCGCCAATATTATAGACGCCCCCCGCCAGTCCGCGTTCCCTGGACGGGAACCATTCCGCCACCAGCTTTTGCCCAGCGGGCTGAGCCGATCCTTCCGCCAGGCCCAGAAGGCCCCGCAGGGCAGCGAAACCGAACCACCCGTTGACGAAGGCGTGGGCCAGGGTGACGAGCGACCATGCCGCCACGCAGAGCGTGAAGCCGAGCCGAAGGCCGACGCTGTCGAGGAAATAACCGGCGGCAGGTTGCAGCATCACGCCAAGCTGAAATGCACTCGTGATCCATCCATATTCGACGTTGCTGATTGCCTGTTCCGTCAGAATGATCGGCGCGGCAACGCCCAGCACGGAACGGGCGAGATAATTGATCACCATCGCCCCCACGAAAAGAACGATGATGGTCCAGCGGAGTTTTCCGACCTTCGTGCGTGTCACGTCTCCGGACCGGTAACGTTAACAGTTTCGGTGACGAGGGTGGCTGCGCCGCTACCCTGTGTCGCAGCAAGGCGGTGCCTGGTTTTGCGAATGATGTTTGTCAACGGCGCGTCCCTCTCCAAACTCCCTGCTGCCGACTATCGACAACAATAAACAAGAGATCAACAGCGATTGTTATCGATAACAATCTTCCTCTGAGGCTTTGTTGGGGCTGGCCCAAACCGTTACGGTGGGGGTCCGGCCGCGATGCATAAGAGCAAATTTGGAGGAGGCTGGTATGTCAGATTCCAATATTGGATCGGCTTAGCGCGTGTTCGTAGCGCGATGGCGCAGGAACGTGCGGCGTAAGATCAACAGGTCATCGCGAACGTGCCGATCGCGAGATCGTCGGGCAAATCCCTGGCAGCCGGGCGTTCAAGGCCGCAAAGCGCGTCAATCCCTTTGCGCTTGGCGATCCCGGCGAGCCAGGCCCAAAGAGGGACATGCGCCCAAAGCGTGGGGCCGTTCTTTGGGGAGGCGAGCGGTCGGAGTGATATTCCGGTTCAACGGAAATCACTCCACTCCGTAGTCAATCGCGCGGCTTGAGCCAGCCGTGCATGTCCATCCAGCGGGCGAAGGCGTCGAACCAGCCGGTGCTGGTCGTCGCCTTCTGATACATGCCAAAGCCGTGGCCGCCCTGTTCATAAAGGTGAAATTCGACCGGCTTGCGGGCTTTTTTCCAGCTTTCGATCAGGCCGAAGCCGCCATTGGCGAAGAAGGGGTCGTCAGCGGCGAGGGCGATGAACAGCGGCGGCGCATCGGCGGGGACAGTGACGGGCGAAAGCGGGCCGTAAATGTCGCCGATGAAGGCGGGTTTGGCATCCTGTCCCTTGAGCGCGGTCGCGAGCGTAAGCATCGCGCCAGCCGAGAAGCCGACCATGCCGATCCGGTCGGGATCGACATGCCATTCCCCGGCGCGCTTGCGGATGAGCGTGAAGGCGGCGCGGGCATCGGCGATCTGGGGCGCGATGTCGGCCATCGCCTGTTCGGGGTCCATGCGCGGCGCACGGGCGACGCCCGAGAACATTTCGGTCATCGAGCGTTCGAAGCCCGGCATGTCGGCCGGCGTTTGCTTGAGCCGATATTTGAGGACGAAGGCGGCGACGCCCTTCGCAGCGAGCGCGCGAGCGACGTCCCACCCTTCATTTTCCATCGACAAGGTGCGGAAGCCGCCGCCCGGCGTCACGACGACGGCGGTGCCGTTTGCCTTTGCCGGATCGGGCAGGAAAGGGGTGAGCGTCGCGACCGTGACGTTGCGGGCGAAGACGCTGCCATATTGGCTATGCCAGCTTTCGGTCGCGGTTGCGCCGGGCAGCGCGCCGGTGTCGAGGGTGATGGCGTCGGGCTGGGCTGGGATCGCGATCGGCGTCATCTTGTCATTCTGGGCCAGCGCGACGGTCGGCGCGAGCAGGCCGAGCGCGAGCGCGGGCATTACGGCGCGGCGCAGCGCGCGGCAGGATTTGGGCAGCAGGGCAGTGGACCTCATGACAAACTCTCCCTTTCATTCTTGCCGGTTCAAAGGCGAGCCGGTGACGTGGATCGTTGGATGCAGTGCGGACAGCCCTATTTCGGCAGCGGCACCGCCTTTGACAGAGTGTAGGTCGCGCTTTGGGACGGGGCATCGGTGCCGGGCTGGCCGCTGCCGACGCTGAGTTGGTAGGCGCCGGGGATCAGCCCGCGCGCGCCCGCCATGGTGACGAAGCTGAGGTCGCGGGGCGACAGGGTGAAGGCGATCTCCCGCGTCTCGCCGGGCTTGAGCGAGACGCGCTGAAAGCCGCGCAGCGCGGTGCGCGGGGCGCCGCCGAAGCGGGGCGGGGTGATGTAGAGCTGGGCCACATCATCGCCTGTGCGCACGCCGCTATTGGTGATGCTGGTGCGCACCCGCAGGCCGTTTTCCGTCGCGCCGTCGATCGCTTCGATGGTCAAAGGGGCGTAGCGGAAGCGGGTGTAGCTGAGGCCATGGCCGAAGGGATAGACCGGCGTGCCCTTGAAATAACGATAGGTGCGACCGTCCATGCCATAGTCGGTGAAGGGCGGCAGGTCATCGACACTGCTGTAGAAGGTGAGCGGCAGGCGGCCGCCCGGATCGGCCTTCCCCGACAGGACGTTGCCGACGGCAAGGCCGCCCGACTGGCCGGGATACCATGCCTCTACTATGGCGGCGGCATTGTCCTTGGCCCAGCCGAGGTTGATCGCGCTGCCGTTCATCGCGATGACCACCAGCGGCTTGCCTAGCGCCTTTGCCTGTTCCAGCAGGGCGCGCTGGTCGGCGGGCAAGGCAAGGCTGGTCCGGTCGCCGCCCGAAAAGCCGTCGACCTTGACCGGCATTTCCTCACCCTCCAAGTCGGAGGTGAGGCCGACCACGGCGACGATGAGGTCCGCATCCTTCGCGCCGCTGGCAAGGTCGCCGGCCGGATTGTCGGAAATGCGCTTCCAGAAGATCGCCGGGCTGGCCGAAACGCCGCTTTCGCCCTGGAGGCGGATGGCGTAGCGCTGCCCTTTGGCGAGGCGCACGTCGGTCAGTTTGAGCGGTTCGGCCCAGGCGGAATATTCGGCGGCGCTGACGATCGGCTTGCCGCCGTCAGCAATGTCGCCTTTCACGCCAGTCAGCGCGAGCCGGTAGAGGCCGGTTTCGGGCGCGATGAGATCGCCGGTCCAGACGATCTTATGTTTGTCCGCAACCTGCTTAAACTCAGAGGCGCGCGAAACCAGGCTGTCCTCCACCCGCGTGAGGATGGGGGTGGCGGCATAGTCGCCGGCCGTGGTGGCGTTATAATATTGGGCGCGCAGGCCGGGTTTTCCGTCGGGCGTGCGCAGCGCCGTGCCGGGGACGAGATCGCCATCGGTGATCGACGCGCCGAAGGGGATGAGGGTGACGGCGGCGCCGGGCATCGCCTGCCTGAGGCCGTCCGCCACGGACACGGGCGGCGCGCTCTTGGCCGAGGAATAATTGCCGCGCAGGACGCGGGTGGCGTCGGCCAGCGGGCCGATGAGCGCGATCCGCGCGCCGGGCTTGAGCGGCAGGACGCCGTCATTTTTGAGCAGCACGAGGGACTTTTCAGCGGCGGTGAGGGCCAGCGCCCGGTGGTCCGGCGTGTCGATGGCCGTGACGGGTGTGGCGTTGGGCCGGCGCGCGGCGAGGCCGGGCAGGTCGCCATTGCGCAGCCGCGCGGAAAAGAGTCGGACAAGCGCGGTATCGATGTCGGCCATGCTGATATGCCCGCGCACCAGCGACTCCTTGTAGCGGTCGCCAAGACCCGTCTTGCCGCCAAGCGTGGCGTTATTACATTCGCTGTCCACGCCGCGACGCAGCGCCACGGCCACGCCGGTGGCGGCATCGGGCGCATATTTATGATGATCGTAAATATCGACCACGGCGTCGCAGTCGGACACGACATAGCCGCGGAAGCCCCAGGCCTCGCGCAGATAGTCGCGCAGCAACAGGGTGCTGCCGCAGGCCGGTTCGCCATCGACCCGGTTATAGGCGCACATGATCGATCCGGCCTTCCCTTCCACGATGGCGGCGCGGAAGGCGGGGAGGTAGCTGTCCTCCAGATCGCGCGGGGTGGCGAAGATATTGTCGGTATGGCGGCTCGGCTCCGGGCCGCTATGCACCGCGAAATGCTTGGGCGTGGCGACCACGTCGGGCAGGTCGGGATTGTCGCCCTGCATTCCCTGAATGAAGGCGACGCCGATGCGCGCGGTCAGGAAAGGGTCTTCGCCATAGGTTTCCTGCCCCCGGCCCCAGCGCGGATCGCGGAAGATGTTGATGTTAGGCGACCACGTGTCGAGGCCCGTGCCGATCTTGCCCAGATGCCCGGTCTGCCGCCCCAGTGTGTGCAGCGCCTGCACTTCGGTGCTGATGGCGGACGCGACGGCCTTGATAAGCGGCGCGTCGAAGGTGGCGGCAAGGCCGATGGGTTCGGGGAAATTGGTCGTAGGCACCGCGCCGATCGCGCCGTGCAGCGACTCCGTCCACCAATTATAGGCCGGAATGCCAAGGCGCGGGATGGCAGGGGCGACGTTGAGCAACTGGGCGACTTTTTCGTCCGGCGTCAGTTTGTCGACGATGGCGCGGGCCTGGTCGTCGGCTTGAGCCCACGGATCAGGCGTGGCGGCATGGGCTGTGCCTGGCTGGGCCGTGGCGACCTGGGCCGTGGCCGGCACATGGAGCAGCGCAATGGCGGCGGCGGTGCTCATGGCGGACATTCGCGTCATCGTCCTGCTCTCCCCGGCTGCGCCCTTCGGGCATCATGGTCTGATTGAAGCGGGCCGGGGGAGGGCACATCCCCCGGCCCGCGCGCGCGCTCAATGCTGCGCGCTACCCCCGCTCGCCTTCGTCAGGAAGGGGTTGATGGTCTGGATCGTGCCGTCGGGATTATAGTGAAGTTCCGTCACCTTCACGTTGCGCAGGCGCGTCTGCCCCGACAACTGGGTGTCGGCGTAGAACAGCCACCATTTGCCGTTCCATTCGACGATAGAATGATGGGTGGTCCACCCTTCCACCGGCTCCAGAATGCGACCCTTGTAAGTGAAGGGGCCGTAGGGCGAATCGCCGATCCCGTAAGCGAGATAATGGGTGTCGCCGGTCGAATAGCTGAAATAATATTTGCCTTCATATTTGTGCATCCACGATGCTTCGAAGAACCGGCGGTCATGGTCGCCGCCGAGCAACGGCTTGCCCTGTTCGTCGAGGATCTGGACCGGCTTGGGCGTTTCGGCAAATTCCAGCATGTCGCCGGTCATCTTCGCGACGCGCGGCAGCAGCGCGGGCTTGTCGTCCTGCTCCAGGTCGGTCTTGGACCCGTTGGGATCATAGGTGCCGGTCACATTGCGCTGAAGCTGACCGCCCCAGATGCCGCCGAAATACATATAGCTTTGCCCGTCATCGTCGGTGAAGACGGCCGGGTCGATCGAATAGCTGCCCTTGATCGGATTGGGCTGGGCCTTGAACGGACCCATCGGATCCTTCGACGTGGCGACGCCGATGCGGAAGGCGCCTTCCTTGTCCTTGGCCGGGAAATAGAGATAATAGGTGCCGTCCTTGCGCGCGGCGTCGGGCGCCCACATCTGTTTTTCGGCCCACGGCACATCCTTGACGTCGAGCGCGACCGGGCCGAGCGTAACCGGGCCGCCGATCTTGTCCAGGCGCAGCACGCGATAGTCGCGCATTTCGAAATGCGCGCCCAGATCATCTTCGGGCGTGGGGCCGTCAATGTCATGGCTGGGATAGACGTAGATCTTGCCATCCCAGACGTGGGCGGACGGATCGGCGGTGTAGATGTCCTTGACCAGCGGTTGCGACAGATAGTCCGATGCGGCGCGTTTGGCGTCACCGGCGGGCTGAGCCTCGTTCGCTGCCGGTTGCTGTTGCTGGCAACCAGCCGTCAGGGCGGCGAGCGCCAGCGGCAGGGTTCCCCAAATCATCGGTCGCTTGCCCACGATCATCCTCTCCTTTGTTGTGTCATTATGGATAGCGCTATCATCATTCCAGCGCAACAGCCCCGATTCATATTGTGCCATGCGCAAATCGCTGCAATAGATTTGGCTGAAAAGCGCCGGCTGCCAACCTGGTAGCGCAAACATGAGTGCGACACAGGAGAGAGACATGCCCCGGACCCTGACTTCCCTTGCCACCATCGCCTTCCTGCTGGGGAGCGCGAGCGCGACGGCGCAGACCGGGGCGGATGAGAGTCTGCGGCTGAACGACAAAGGCTATTTCCAAGGGCCGGCGGTCAATGTGCTCGCCTTTTCCAACTGGTATGACGGGCTGTTCGCCGATTCCAAGATCAGCGGGATCGAGATCATCCAGCAGGGGCTGCGCAATGCGACCAATGGCGACGTGCGCCTGTCTGCGACGCCGGGCCAGTGGGACGCGATCGGCGCGCTGGTCGACCGGAAGGTCGATGCGCAGGCGGGGGTGATCGAAACTACGCTGCGCTATGCCGAGCATGATTTCCGATATGTGATCCGCGCCGAGCGCAAGGGCGATGCGGTGGTGGTGCGCGTCCTGCTGGACAAGCCGGTGCCGCAGGCGCTGGCGGGGAAGGCGGGGTTTAACCTGGAATTCCTGCCCTCAGCCTATTTCCACCATGGCTATATGGCCGACGGGGCCAGCGGCATTTTTCCGCTCTATCCCAATAGCGCGATGGAGCGCATCGAGACGCGCAATGCGGCGAGCGGGCGCAGCGAGGGGCCGGGGGCCGAGCCGCTGCCGATGGCGCGCGGTCTCCGCTTCGTGCTGGCGCCCGAAGACAAGGCGCGGCGAATCAGCATCGATAGCGACCAGCCGGTCGCGCTATACGACGGGCGCAACCAGGCGCAAAATGGCTGGTTCGTGCTGCGGTCAGTGCTGCCCGCCGGCAAGACCGGCGCGGTGCTGCAATGGACGATCGCGCCGCAGGCCGACGCGGCATGGCTGCGCGCGCCGGTGATCGCCCATTCGCAGTTGGGCTATGCGCCCGACGCGCCAAAGGTGGCGACGGTGGAACTGGACCGCAAGGACATGCGCCGCCCGCCCTTGCGGCTGTTGCGCGTGGGCGCCGACGGGACGACGAACCCGGTGGACACCGGCGGCGCGCGTGAATGGGGCGATTATCTGCGCTATCATTATCTCCAGCTCGATTTCAGCGCGGTGCGTGAGCCGGGCCTGTATGTGCTGGATTATGGCGACGTGCGCACCGCGCCGTTCCGCATCGCGGCCGACGTCTATGCCGATGCCTGGCACCCGACCAACGACGTCTATGTCCCCGTGGCGATGGACCATATGTCGGTGAACGAAGCCTATCGCGTCTGGCACGGCGATTCCCATCGCGACGACGCGCGGCAGGCGCCGGTGGATCATGAACATATCGACCTTTACCGGCAGGGGCCGACCACCGACACGCGCTTCAAGCCGGGCGAGCATATTCCGGGGCTGAACGTCGGCGGCTGGTATGATGCAGGCGATTTCGACATTCGCACCCAGTCGCAATATCAGGTGATCCGGTCGCTGGCCGATGCGGCCGAACGCTACGGCCTGGACCGCGACACGGTGAGCATCGACTGGACGCGGCGGCATGTCGAGATGCATGTGCCCGACGGCAAGCCCGACATGGCGCAGCAGGTGGCGCACGGGACATTGCAGCTGCTGGCGCAATTCGACGCGGTGGGTCACGCCATCCACGGCATCGTCGAGCCGGATGTGGCGCAATATACGCATCTGGGCGACGCGGTGAACAAGACCGACGGACTGCCCTATGATGCGGCGCTGGGCGTCGGCGCGGTCAAGGACGGGTGGAGCGGGACGCCGGACGACCGCTGGGCCTTCACCAGCAAGGCGTCGGCGCTCAACTATGGCTCGATCGCGGGGCTGGCGGCGGCGGTGCGGGTGCTGAAAAGGCAGGACGATGCGCTGGCGGGCCGGGCGCTGGAGACGGCGGAGCGGGTATGGGCGCAGGAGCAGGGGCAGGCGCCAGACATGTTCCGTCACGGCAACACGACGGGCGGTCCGCTGGACGCCGAGATGTTCGGCGCGGCGGTGGAATTGCTGCGCACGACGCGCAAGCCCGTCTACGCCAAGGCAGTGATGGCGCTATGGCCGAAGATCGAGCCGGCCTTCGCCTTCAACGCGCAGACGGCGGTGGCGGCGATTCCGTTCATGCCGGCGGCCTATCGCAAGGCGATGATCCCGGCGGTGCGCAAGTGGCAGGCGGAGAGCGAGGCGCTGGCCAAGGCCAATCCGTTCGGCGTACCGATCACCACCGGAGGCTGGGCGGGATCGGGCACCGTGTTGAATCATGCGTTGAGCGCCGAGGCGCTGCACCGGGCCTTCCCCGATATCGTCGGGCGTGACGCGATGTTCCGGGGGGTGGCGTTCCTGACCGGGCATCATCCTGCGTCCGACATCTCGTTCGTGTCGGGGGTGGGGACGGTGTCCAAGGAAGTCGCCTATGGCAATAACCGCGCCGATTTCTCCTTCATCGCGGGCGGGGTGGTGCCCGGTGTGCTGGTCATCAAGCCGGATTATCCCGAAAATCATGAGGACTGGCCCTATTTCTGGGGCGAGAATGAATATGTCGTGCCCGAAGGCGCGGCATGGATCGAGCTGGCCAATGCGGCCAACAGGGCCAGCGGCGGGCAGTGACGAAGGGGGCGGGGTTGCAGCCGGTCAGACCGGCTGCAACCCATGCGCCACGATGCGGTCGATCAACTCGCGGTGGCGCGGCAAGCCGGCGCACAGCTTCGCCGTGGCTGCCGCATTTTCCCGCCGCGCGCGATCGGCCAGATGGGCGTCGCGCGCCAGAGCGGGCGGATCGACCTCCGTTCGGAAGCCCATGCCGTAGAGCACATATTGATAGCTGGCGGCGGGGAAGACTTCTTCGGCGCGGTCGAATTCGTCATGGAACCAGGGCGACTGATAGCGCCATAGCAGCAGCAGTTCCTGCAGCCGGTCCGGGATGCTTTCGATACGGACATTGTCGCGCCAGAAGTCGCTGTCGGTCCGCTTCGTCAGCACATAATGGAGCTTGAGGAAGTCGATAATCCGGCCCCAGCGATAATGGGCGGTCGCGTTGAAGCGCGCCGCGACGATGTCCATCACCTCCCGGCAGGCGGGCATTTGTTCGGCGATGATCTTGGCCGATAGCTCGATCAGGACGATGGCGGAGGCTTCGAGCGGTTCGAGGAAACCGGCGGAGAGGCCGACGGCGACGCAATTGCCCTTCCAGAATGTTTCGCGATGGCCCGAGCGGATCTTGATGCGGCGGGCGTTGAGGCCGTCGGCGGCCGGGCCGATATAGGCGCGCAGTTCGCGTTCGGCATGGTCGTCGGAAATATGGCTGCTGGAAAAAACATGGCCCACGCCGCGCCGCGCCTGGGTGCCGATGTCCCAGATCCAGCCCGCACTCTGGGCGGTGGAGATGGTGTGCGAGGCAATCGGGCAATCGGGCGCGGCATAGGGCACCTGCATCGCCAGCGCGGTGTCGCAGAAGAGAATGTCGTTGCAGTCGCGAAAGGGGACGCCCATCGCGCCTTCGATCAGCAGCGCCTTGAAACCGGTGCAGTCGACGAACAGATCGCCCTCCACCTCGCCCGCCTGGGTGGTGCGGACGGCGCGGATGTCGCCATTGTCATGCATCAACACCTGTTCGACATCGGCGAGGATGTGCCGCACGCCCAGCTTTTCGCAGCAATGGCGCTGAAGGAACGGCGCGAATTTGCCGGCGTCGAGATGATAGGCGTAATTGGCGAGCGCATCATATTCGGCGGTCGCCATCGTCTTGGGCGCGAGGCCGTCGTCGCAGATGCGGCCCTGCGCGCAGACGGCGTCGCAGAAACTGTCCGGGTCATCCTGCGCCAGCCAGTGGGGGGCAAGGTTCACCTGTCCGAAATTCTGGGGCAGCATGAGCGGGTGATAATAGCCGTCATCGGCCGCGCCGCTGGTCCAGCGGGCGAAGCGGGCGCCCTGTTTGAAGGCGGCGTCACATTCGCGGAAGAAGTCGGTTTCGGAGACGCCCATGCGCGACAAGGTGGTGCGCAGGGTCGGCCAGGTGCCTTCGCCCACGCCGATGATCGGGGTGTTGGGCGATTCGATCAGGGTGACGGTGAAGCCGCTGCCGATGCGGCTGCGATGGCGGGCGGCGATGATGCCGGCGGTGAGCCATCCGGCGGTGCCTCCGCCGACGATGACGATGTTGCGGACAGGCTGAACCATCGGGAAAAAGGACCATTAAAAGGGAGGGGATGTCAACCGACATCCCCTCCAGGGCGAGAACCGTCAGAAGCGGTAGCGCACGCCGGCGGTGAAGCGCCGGCCATAGCCATAGACATCCAGCAGCTGGTTCGAATAGCGGCCGTGGGTGCTGTAGGTTTCGTTGGTGATGTTGAGCGCTTCGCCGAAGATGCTGAACTGATCGTTGATCCGCACGCTGCCGCTCAGGTCGATCTGGAAGCTGGAATTGACGAAGGTCGGTTCCGCGCCGAAGGCCGAGTTGTTCTGGGCCTGACCGAACTGGAGCAGATATTCGTCGCGCCAGTTGACCGCAGTGCGGAATTCGATGCCGTTTTTGTCATAGAAGGCGACGAGATTGGCCGAATTGGCCAGCCCGGTCACGGCAAAACCGCTCTGCGACAGGTCGGTGTCATCATAAGGCTTGTTGGTTTCGACGAAGGTGGCGTTGGCGTTGAAGCCAAAGCCGCTGTCGCCGAAGACATGCTGCCATGCCAGTTCGATGCCCTTGACCGTCGCCTCCGGCCCGTTGATCCGCTGAGACACGGTGAAAACCGCGGCTTGGCCGGTGCTGGGGTCGATCACATCATTGATCGTCTGGCGCTGCGTGCCGGCGACGATGAAGTTCGATACATCCTTGAGGAACACGTTCACCGAGGCATAGGAATTGGGCTGATAATACCATTCCAGCGCCAGGTCGAAATTGTCCGCCAGATAGGGCTTGAGGAACGGGTTGTTGCCCGTCGCCGTCAGCGCGCCGACACGCTGGCCCGCACCCACGTTCAACACGGGGCCAAGATAATCCAGCCTTGGTCGCGTCATCGTCCGCGACGCGTCGAACCGCAGATGGAGCCTATCAGTCAATTCCAGCTTCATGTCCAACGCGGGCAGGAAGTAGGAATAGTCGTTACGGGCGGTGACCGGTTGCGTGTCAGAGAAGTTGACGGTCAGAAGCGTCGGGTCGGCCGAACTGGGCGTGATGGATGTCGGCACGCGACCAATGCCGCGCGAGATGACCTTCACGATTTCCTCACGCGCGCCGGCGTTGAAATGGAACGGCATACCGGCGATTTCGGTGTTGAAGTTGACGCTGATATAGGCGGACCAGTTCTTTTCCGTGATGTCCTGGACGCTGCCGGGATCAAGCGCGAGATCGAACGTGCCGTTGAAGCCGGTGCAGCAGCCGTCATTATAGCCGGGCGTTGCGCCCGCGCCCTGCCACAGGCTTTCCAGATAGCGCTGATAGGCGCGGGCATCATATTTGAGCAGCACCGGCGGCAGATTGCCGGAGAAGCCGGGCAGCCAGTTCTTGGTGCTGATCGTGCCGTCGATCAGGCTTGCCGGGATCGGTACGCCGGTGGTGCGGCCCGAGGGCGCACCATAACCGGCATAGGCCTGCCAATAATTATTGGCGAAGGTGTTGCGGTTTTCGAGATGGAATTTGTCTTCCATATACCGGCCACCAAGCTTGATGGTCAGGTCATCCTGCTTCCAGGTCGCGCCGAGACGGAATTGCTTGATTTCGTCGCTGTTGATCTGCTGCTGACGCACGGTAACGTGCGAGCCGATCACCGACTGATCGATATAGGCGGACTGGTCGCCGGCCGGGCCGTAGGTGGTGAGTTCGGGGAAGGTCTTGCTGCTGTCACCAGTCACCTTGACGCCCAGCGTCGTGCCGATCAGCCCGCCATAGCCGATGTCGCCATTTTCGCTGCTGATCTGGCCTCCGGGATTGAGCCGGCTCTTGGAATAGCTGGCATCGGCGTCGATCTGAAGATTTTCGGTCGCGTCCCACTTCATGTTGAGGCCGACCTGGTTGGTTTCGAGCACCGAGGTATCGGTGCCGGCGGTGAAGTCAGTCGGCGATCCGGCCTGGAGGAAATTGACCGTCGTGCCGTTTTCGTCCAGCTCGACATTGCGCAGGTCGCCCTGGTTGAACCAGATGCCGAAGCCCGAAATGTCGGTAACGACCTTTTGCCGCGAATAATTGTCGTCGAGGGTCAGCACGACTTCGTCGGACGGCTGCCACTGGAAGGCGATGCGGCCGTCGATACGCTCATCCTTGGTATAGCGCTGATCGGCGCCATATTGTTGCGGATACCAGCCGACAATATCACCCGGCAGTTTTAGTTGCTCGTCGGTGCATACGGGAGTCAGCTGGCATTCCCGATATAGCCCGCCCTGCCAGCCCGAAACATAGACGCGATTGGTCTGTGTATCGCGGCGCGTGTAGATGGCATCGACCAGAAAGCCCATCGTGTCGTCGGCGAAGGTGGTGCTGAACAGTCCGCCGACGGTTGGAACGACCTTGCCCGCTTCGTCCTGCACCGATCCCGATGCGCTGAAGGCCACACGGGTGCCAGGCTTGTCGAAAGGCTTGGGATAGCTGATGTTGAGCGTGGCGCCGATCGAGCTGCTGGACAGCGAGACTTCGGGCGTCTTGTAGACGGCGAGCTGGCCGACGAAATCGGCGCCGACGGTGGTGAAGTCGACCGAACGGCCACCCGAAGCGGTCGAGAGGCGACGGCCGTCGATCAGCGTTTCGTTGAAGTCGCCGCCGAAGCCGCGCACCGTGATGCCCTGCGGCTCGCCGCGCGCGCCGCTGCGCTGGATCGACACGCCGGGCAGGCGCTGAAGCGAGGCGGCGACGTTGGAATCAGGGAATTTGCCGATATCCTCCGCCGAGATAACGTCAACGACGCCCGAGGAGGCCCGTTTGATGTCGAGGTTGCGTTGGAGGGAGCCGCGGATGCCGGTAACGATAATATCCGCTTCACTCGCGGTGCCGGCGATGCCGGTCTGATCCGCCTGCTGTGCGGCGGCCGGAATGGCGATAGCAATGGCCAGGCAACTGGCGGTGATCGCCAGGCCGCTACGATTGCGCAACGAATAGGCGCTTTGATTATTTGACTTCATGATCCTCCCCTAAGTCCGAACAATATCTCGCCCGAACGCCGCAACACTATTGTCGCGACGACCATGTTTTTTTGATCTGGGGTGATTCTTATTCTGCCGTTCCAGCAGATTTCACCCTCACCCAGGTCTTCTTTTTTATTGATGGAAATGTTAGCGCTATCTAAATGGGTGATCAAGCGAAATTCTCAGCGTAAAGATCATCAGCTAACAAGGTGCCGCAAAATGCGGAAAAATGGCGGGTTGCGCCGGGCGCAGGGCCGCGCAACCGCAAAGGGAGAGGAAAATGGCGTCGCTGGAACTGCTCAATAGTGACACGCATGCAACAGTGCGGATGAAGCCGGCAGGTCAGGGAGGTGGCCCGCTGGTGCGCGTCGTCGCCAGCGAAATAGCCGCGGCGGCGGCGGCATGTCCGCTGCTTTTGTCCAAATATGCGGAGACGGGCGCCTTCTATATCGGGGCGCTGACCGGTTTCAAACCGGGCGAACAGTTGATCGATTCGCCTGATGGTCGATCTGCCTTTCGCCCGCTGGAGGCGGATCGGGAGGGGTTTTTCGCGTCGGGCGAGAGCATCGCGCTGGACCGGAGCCATGCGCGCTTCGGTCCCGGCGCGAGCGAGTCGCTGTTCGATGTCGACGGAACGCCGACCCCCGCGCTGCGGGCAGTTCAAGGCGCGTTGGGGCGACTTGTGGCGGGCGCGGAGCGGACGGACGCCTTCATCGCCGCGCTGTTGCAGCACAGACTGGTCGAGCCGATCGACATCAGCATGACGTTTGACGACGGTGAAAAGCTGCGGTTGGACGGGCTTTATACGGTGAGCCTCGATGCGCTCGAGGAATTGGGGGATGAGGCGGTGCTAGGCCTGTTCCGGGCCGGGCATATGCAACTGGCCTATGCCGTGGCGGGATCGTTGCAGCATATCGCGCTGATGGCGCGGCGGCGCAACGAGCGGCTGGCGCAGTTCGCCTGAGCCATGGCGCAGGTGGATGGTCCGATCGACGAACGCGATGCGCAGGAGGTCGATAGCGCCGAGGCGTTGGGGCGATTGGCGCAGGCTTGCCGGCCAATAGTCGTCCGTGGCCTTTGCGGGCAGTGGCCAGCGGTTGGAGCAGGGACAGGCGGTGCGGCGGCGGCGCTGGCTTATGTAAGCCGGTTCGACGGGGGGCTGAGCGCGGAATATTTTGTCGGCGACGCCGATCTATGTGGACGCTACCATTATGGCGAAGGGCCGGGTGGATTTAATTTCGCGCGGCAGAACGGCCCCACCAGCGTGGCGTTGGCGCGAATTGGCGCCAATGCGGAGGGTGCGGGCGAAACCTGCTATCTCGGATCAT
Organism: Sphingobium sp. C100; assembly: GCF_000508185.1. Classification (GTDB taxonomy): domain Bacteria; phylum Pseudomonadota; class Alphaproteobacteria; order Sphingomonadales; family Sphingomonadaceae; genus Sphingobium. The sequence continues at coordinate 38,543 of NZ_AYOY01000146.1, forward strand.
TGCCGGCGGACGTCTATTTCCCCGGTTTTGCGCAGGAGAATGACTGTGCGCTGATGGCGCCGCATGTCCGGCCGCGGCTGTGGCTGGGCAATGCGTCGACCGTCGCCTGCCACTATGACACCTATGATAATCTGGCCTGCGTGGTGGCGGGGCGGCGGCGTTTCACCCTCTATCCGCCCGACGCCATCGGCGACCTGTATGTCGGGCCGATCGACCATACATTGTCGGGCCAGCCGATTTCGCTGGCGGCAGGCGCGGCGGAGGGGGATGCCCGCTTTCCCCGATTTGCAGCGGCGCGGGCGCGTGCGTTGCACGTCGAACTTACGCCCGGCGATGCGCTCTACCTGCCCAAGCTATGGTGGCATCAGGTCGAGGCGATCGATCCGGTCAACATATTGGTCAATTATTGGTGGGACGGGTTCGCCGCCGGGCCGGATGCGCCACATAGCGCGATGCTGCTGGCGATGATCGCCATCGCCGAACGCCCCGCAGCCGAGCGCGCGGCGTGGCGGGCGTGGTTCGACCATTATGTGTTTCGACCCGACGGCCATCCGCTGGCCCATATGCCCGAAGAGCGCCATGGCGTGCTGGGGCCGCTTGGCAAGGGCAATTATGGCCGCATCCGCGCACTGGTGATGCGGATGCTGCGGGGTGGGTGAGGATAGACCGGAAGAGGAGGAGGCGTGGATATGATCGGCAAGGCTTTGGGTATCGGGGTGGCGGTCGCGCTGGCGATGGGGGCGGCACCGGTGTGCGCGCAGGTGCAGACCGGAGGGCCGCCCGCCGTCGCAGGGGCGAAAGCCGTGCGGATCGAGCGGATAAAGGTCCATGCTCCGAGCATTGTCGGCAATCTGGAAGGAGAGGCCGCGGATCGCGACGTGCTGGTGGTGCTGCCGCCCAGCTATGGCAGCGCGCCCGCGCGACGCTATCCCGTCGTTTATGCGCTGCACGGCTATTCCATCGGGGCGGAACAATGGACGGGGGAGATCCATGTGCCGCGGACGGTGGAGAACGCCTTCGCCACAGGCGCGCGCGAGATGATCCTGGTGCTGCCCGACAGCAAGACGGTGCATAACGGGTCGATGTATTCCGGTTCGATGACCACCGGCGATTTCGAAACGTTCATCGCGCGCGATCTGGTCGCCTATATCGACGGCCATTATCGCACCATCGCCCGTCGCGAGAGCCGGGGGCTGGCGGGCCATTCGATGGGCGGTTACGGCACCAGCCGCATCGGCATGAAACATGCCGACATGTTCGGCGCGCTGTACATGATGAGCCCCTGCTGCCTGTCGCCGCGCGATCCGGCGCAGGTCGATCCGGCCGCGCTCAAGGGGCTGGAAGCGGTGAAGAAGCCCGCCGATTCGGCCGGGCTGCCCTTCCTGCTGCGGGCGCAACTGGCGAGCGCTGCGGCCTGGTCGCCCAACCCGAAGAAGCCGCCGCTTTACCTGGACCTGCCAGTCAAGGACGGTGTGGTGCAGCCGGACGTGCTCGCCAAATGGGCGGCCAATGCGCCGCTGGCTTTTGTCGATCAATATGTCGGCAATCTGCGCCGCTATCGGGCCATCGCGATCGACGTGGGGGACAAGGACGGGTTGAAGGGTGATGCGCAGGCGCTGCATGACGTGCTGGACCGCTATGGTATCGCCAACAGTTTCGACATTTATGAGGGTGATCATACCAGTCGGGTGGCCTGGCGGTTCCAGGATCAGCTGATCCCCTTCTTCAGCGACCATCTGGACTTTGCGACAGCGAAATAGACAGCCGCAGCGCGTCGCGCTGACGGGACAGTGATGATGATCGAGGGCCGCAATAGCGGCGTGACCGGCAGAGACGGTCGAACGGAGGAGAGCGTGAATGACGCGATATAGCAAGATGGTTCTGAGCCTTGGCGTCGCGATGCCGCTGTTGGCGGCGATTCAGGCGGAGGCGGCGCCGCGGCTGGACCCGATGTTCGGCGATCATGCGGTGATCCAGCGCGGGCGCCCGTTCACGGTGACAGGCGTAACCGCTCCCGAAGAAATGGTAACGGTAACAGTAGATGATGCCTCCCGTCAGGTGAAGGCCGATAGGCAAGGACGTTTCGCGGCGCCGTTCGCCCAATTAACCGCAGCCGTCCCAGTAGAGGTGACAGCGCAGGACAGAAGCGGGCAAGTTGTGGCGCATGATGTCGTTGCGGGGGATGTGTTCCTGTGTTCGGGCCAGTCGAACATGGAATTGGAGGTGCGCAGCGCGCAGGATGCCGGGGGGCAGATCCGGGGATCGGCCGATGACGGGTTGCGGCTGATGACGGTGCCGCGCAACGTCGCCGACCAGCCGCAGCGCGATTTCGCACAGACGCCGTTATGGAAGCCGGCCGGTCCCGACAGCGTGCCCGACTTTTCCGCCGCCTGCTATTATATGGCGCGCGCATTGCGCAAGACGGCGGGTGTGCCGATAGGCGCGATTTCAAGCAGTTGGGGCGGGTCGCAGATCAGCCCGTGGATGGGGGAGCAGGCGCAGCTTGCGGTCGGACATGGCGACCGGGTGGCGCTCCTGAAGCGTTACGCCAAAGACCCGATCGATGGCGAGCGGGCGGCGAGCGCGCAGTGGGAACGCTGGTGGCGCACGGAGACGGGCGACCGCGCGGGTGCGGAGCCGTGGCAGCCGGGCAGCGCACTACGTTGGACCGATGCGCCCAAGCTGGGGCCGTGGGAAGATTGGGGCGTGTCCGCGCTGGCGGATTATAACGGCATGGTCTGGTTCCGGCGCGAGATCGTGCTGACGGCGGCGCAGGCCAGGGCGGCGGCCACGCTGTCGCTCGGCACGATGGACGATGTCGGGCGGGTGTGGATCAACGGCCAGCCGGTCGGTATGGGCGCGAAGGCGTGGCAGCCCACGACATTGGCGGTCCCGCCCGGCGTGCTGAAGGCCGGACGCAACCTGATGATCGTCAATGTGGTCGACAATTATGCCAATGGCGGACTGCTGGGACCGGCGGCGGATATGGCCCTGCGGTTTGGCGCGGGCGATGCGGTGCCGCTGGGCGATGGCTGGCGTTACGCGATCGCGCGCAAGTCCCCGCCCGGCGCGCCGCGCGTTCCGTGGAGCGACGTCACCGGGACGAGCACGCTCTATAACGGCATGATCGCGCCGTTGGGCGGCATCGCGCTGAAAGGCGTCGCCTGGTATCAAGGGGAATCGGATACCGATTTGCCGGGCTATGCCGACCGGATGGCGGCGATGATGGCGGAATGGCGCGCGCAGTTCGGCGTACCTGACCTTGCCTTTGCGATGGTGCAGTTGGCCGGTTACGGCAAGCCAGCAACGCAGCCGGGCGAGAGCAGCTGGGCGGCATTGCGCGAGGCGCAGCGGCAGGCGGCGGCGGCAGACCCCCATGCGGGCATGGCGACCGCGATTGACCTCGGCGATCCGTTCGACATTCACCCCGGCGAGAAGCAGGAACTGGGCCGCCGTCTGGCGCGGGTGATGCGCGTGCTGGCCTATGGCGAGGCAGGCGCGTCGTCCGGGCCGCAACGGGCAAACGCGACCGCCACGGCCGATGGTGGGGCGGCGGTGACCTTTGCCGGGGTGCAAGGCGCGTTGCAAACACGCAGCGGAGCGCAGGCGCTGGGGTTCGAGCTGTGCGGCGCGGCGGCCGACAGTTGCCGCTATGCCGCAGCGCAGGTCGAGGGCGGCCAGGTGGTCCTGACAGGCGACGGCAAGCCGGCGAGCCGGGTGCGCTATGCCTGGGCGGATTATCCCGTCGTCAACCTGTATGACGAGACGCCGTTGCCGATCGGGCCATTCGAGATGCCGATTGCGCGACGCTGACCGGCACCGCGCCGGGGGCGATGCTTCGCTGCGCTCGCGATGAAGGGGGCGGACCGGGATTAGTGACGGAGCGCCGCGTCGCCCCAACTGATCGGCAGCATTTCGCCGGCGACGCCATCCGCCTGCGCCACCAGTTCGAGGATCGCGACGCCACGCACGTCGAGCGCGATGGGGCGGGCGGCTTCCCCCCGGCGCAGCGCCGGGATCGTCGCCAGCGGCCTGCCGTCGCCATAGACGATGAAGCGCGCGGCATGATCGCCGTCGCGGGCGCTGTCATCGACGCCGACATCGGCGGTGAAGCGGGTGAAGCCGTGGTTGCGCACCTCCAGCCGCGAATTGGCGAGCGCGCCGATGCCCGACGCATAGGCGTGGCCGGCGATGGCGAGCGGCTGGTTATACGGGGTGGCGTCGGCCATGGCGCCGCCCCAGCCGGCATAAAGCGGCCGTTCCCCGATGCCGCGCGAGCCGCGCCAGGCGGGAATGGCGCGGTAGATGGTGGGATCGGCTTCGGGATGGGTGACGCCGTCGACCGCCGGATTGACGCTGCCGGGCTGTTCCGAGAGATAGAGGCCGTCGGCCAGCAGCCGATCGCCCCTCGCACGGAACACTAGAGTCTGGCGCGGGGCGATGGTGAAGGGCTGTTCCTTGGTGAAGCGGCTTTGTGCGCCGGTCCACAGGTCGGTAAGGGCAATGGCGCGGTCGTCGCGCATTTTGAGATGGGCGGCGGTCAGCACCGCATCGACCGGCGCGACGCCGCGATTGAACAGGGCGACGGCCTTGTCCCCATTGGCGAGCGTCTTGACCAGGATATGCAGCGTGTCGCTGTCGAAGGCGAGCACCGCCTGATTGCCCGCCGCGTCCTGATTGACGGCGATGAGGCCGGCATTGCCGAAAATGTCGAGCAGCGGCTGGGGCGTCTTGCGCAGGTCGGCGCCGATCAGCAGCGGCGCGTTCAGCATCGCCCACAGCGCGAAATGCGAGCGGGCTTCGGTCAGATGCTGCGCGTCGAAATCGCCTGCGCCCACAAATAGCATGTCGGGGTCGTTCCACGCGCCGGGCTGGGCATAGAGCGGGCGGCGCACGGCGCTGTCATAGTTGGTGAGCATCCGGGACCAGTCGGGCGTGATGTCGTCGCTGGTGCGCGAGATGTTGCCGATATCCTTGCCCCAGGCCCGGACATTGGCGCTGCCCCAGATGCACAGCGAGAGCAGATAGTCGCCGTCGGAATTATGGCGGGAGAGCGACTGGTTGATCTGCGCGAACAATTGTTTGACCGCCGGGACGTCGGAGCGGGTGACCGAGGCCTGGTCGATGAGCGGGGCAAGCGCGCGGTAGCGGCCGCTGGTGACCCGTTCCTCGCCGTCCGCAAAGGCGCGGATGCCGCAGCCGTCGACTTTGATGAAATCAAAGCCCCAGTCGGTGAAGAAGAGGCGGATATCCTGGTCGATATGGCCGTAGAGGCCGACTTCGCGTTCGGCCACCGTGCCTTCGGGCAGTTGTGCGTCGCCGGTGGAATAGGCCTGCGAACAGCTGTTGCGGCCAAGGTCGGAATAAATGCCCGCCTTGAAACCCATGGCGTGCAGCCGGTCGGTGAGCGGGCGGAACGAGGCGTCGCCGGCGCCGGTGCGGGACGAGGGGAATTTTTCGGCGCGCAGGAGCAGGCGGTTGTCGCTGGTCCGGCGCTTGAGCCACCAGCCATCGTCGATGTTGATGTAGCGATAGCCCTTTTGCGCGAGGCCGGTGTCGATGATCCGCTGCGCCGAGCCGAGCAGCTTTTCCTCGTCAAGCTCGGTGAAAAAGGCGTTCCAGCTGCTCCAGCCCATCGGCGGCAGATCGGCATGGCCGCCCTGATAGGCGCTCCAGCGGCCGGTGGGCGCGAGCGGGTCGGGCTCGGTCTGGGCATGGAGGTTCGGGGCATGGAGGGTCTGGGCATGGAGGCCGGTGGTGGCGCACAGCGCGGCGAGCGCGAGGAGCAGGCGGGACGGACGGGGCATGGGTGGTTTCCTGACGCTCAGGGGCGGGCGGGGTCGGGGAGCGGGGCGAGGGTGACGCTGTCAATGTCGAGATAGCCGCCCACAGGCGCGGGATTATAGCAGGAGAGCGCGATCTGCTGCCCCTGGAAGGTGCCGGTGCGCCAGTCGAAGGCGAGCGGGAAGGCGCCACCGATCGCCGTCCAGCGCCGGTTGTCGAGGCTGTAGGCGAGTTGGCCCTGCTTCGTGTCGAAATCCATGTCGGTGCGCAGCCAGAGGGTGCGGCCAGCGATCGGCCGGGCGGGCGCGCGCAGTTGCGTGACGGGGCCGTCGAGGGTCGGTTCGGTCAGTTGCATCCGCAGCGCCCTGTTGCCTTTCGCGCCGCCGACGACGGCAAGCTGCGCGCTATATTTGCCGAAGCTGCCGAAGCCGCAGACGTCGCCGGGGCGGATGCCGCGCGTGTCGAGCTTTGCGACGGCGCGCATCCGTGGACCCTGCGCCTTTTGCGTCAGCGTGTTGCGTGCGGTCCAGATTCCGTCGGCCTGAGTCGCGTGCAGGCGCAGGAAGCCCGGCCGCTGCGTCAGCGACCAGCGATCGTCGTCGGGGTTGTGATTCCATTGCCATTGCTGGCCGAGCGTTCTGGTGGAAAAATCGTCCGACGCGGACGGCTCGACAAAGGGGTGGCCCTGGATCGGCTTGGTCGCGCGGTCGGGCACATGATCGGGGTTGGCGGGCGTGCCCCAGATCGGCCAGTCGTTCTGCCAGTAGATCGGGCTGATATTGGTCATGCGCCCGATCGCGCCGGCATCGACCATGACGAAGCCATACCAGCTGCCGTCGGGCAGATCGACGATCGCACCCTGATGGCCGCCGGTTGTGTCGTCGATCGAGGGGCGGGTTTCCCACGGTCCCCACAGGCTGCGCGCGCGCGATACGGTCAGCGCCAGCTTGCCGGGAATGGCGTTGAACAGATAATAATAAGCACCGCGACGGATGATCTTCGACCCTTCCGCGCCCTTGTTATAATAGGCCTGCCGCGCGGCCGTGACGGCGGTGAGATCGGCATTGAGCGTCAGCAGGGTCAAGGCGCCGTCGGTGCCGATCGAGGTGCCGAGATAGGCGGCGCCGTCATCGTCGAAGAACAGGGCGGGGTCGAAGGCTTCGCGGTCGAGCTGCGCATAGGTCCATGGCCCCTCGATACGCGGCGCGCGATAGATGCGGGTCTTGTGCCCCACCGGCGTGACCGCGACGTAGAACAGGCCGCCATGATGGCGCAGGCTGGCGGCGTAGAAACCCTTGCGATAGGCGTCGCCGCCGGTGAGGTCATAGCGCGGATCGCCGTCCAGCCGGTCGATCACATGGGTGGCGATGCGCCAGTTCACCAGATCCTTCGAATGGAGGATGGTGACGCCGGGCGCGTTGGCGAAGGTCGTGGTGACGAAGTAGAAATCGTCGCCGACGCGGATGATGTCGGGATCGGGATAATCGGCGAACAACACCGGGTTGCGATAGGTGCCATCGCCCTGGTCGGACCGCCACACCTGCGCCGGCAGGGCGGTGGCAAGGACGAGACCGGCGGCGAGCGCCAGCGCGGGGCGGAAGCTGAAGCGGGGGGTCATCCTGCTGTCCCGCTCAGGGGGCTGGGGTGTAATGATAGGGGCCGACCACCGTGCCGACGAAGCCGCCCGCTTTCTGCGTGCTGAGCAAGGTGGCGTCCACGCCCTGCTTCAACGTCCGGGTCTTGCCGCCGAGGGCATAGTCGAACGCCATGGCGCCGCCATCGGCGCGGATGGTGAGCGTCACCGGGCCGGTCGCGGCGAGCGGGGCCGAGGCGACCAGCGTGTCTGTGTCGGCATTGTCGCGGGTGTAGAGGGCGACCACGCGCTCGCCCGCGATCTGCGTCAAGCCGAAGAAGAGGTTGCTGCGGTCGCTTTGCACGGCGGCGAGGCCGGCGCGGTCGCCATCCATTTGCGGCGTGTAGCGCAGGGTGGTGGCGATGGTGGCGATGGCATGTTGCTGGCGTCGGCCGACGAAGGCGGGGACGCCGTCGAGATCGCCCAGTGGTGCGCCGTTGCCGAGTTCCAGCGCGCCGCCGGTCACTTTGTAGAAGGGCTGGCGGGGCGTGCGGATGCCGATCCATTGCATCGAGAGGGCGTCGCCGTCGAAACCGTCGACATAGGCGAAATCGCCACTGGTCGGCAGGTCGGGGGCGGGCTGGGCGGGGAGGTCGGGCGCTTTGGCGACATGCGGAATCGGCCGGCCATGGGGCAGGATCGTCGGCCATCCGTCGGTCCATGTCACCGGCAGCAGAAAGGTTTCGCGGCCGATATTGTAGAAATCGTCCTTATAAGGGCGCACCGCGAGGAAGGTCGCCCACCAGTCGCCCTTTTGCGTCTGCACCAGTGTCGCATGACCGGCCGACCCGATCGGGTTCGGGCGGGCGGGGTCGAGGTCGCGCTGGGTGAGGATGGGGTTGCCCGCGAAGGGGACATAGGGGCCGTGCAGTTTTTTGGATCGCAGGACGACCTGCGAATGGTTGACACTGGTGCCGCCTTCGGCCGCGGTCAGATAATAATAGCCGTCCTTGCGGAAGATATGCGGCCCTTCGATCCACACCGGCTTCTTGCTGAGATCGACGCCGCCGTTGATGAGCTGCGTGCTGTCGCCCACCATCGTGCCCGCGCGCCAGTCAAATTCCTGAATCCAGATGGCGCGGTGGCCATCATAGCGCGGCGGTTCGTCGGGCATTCGGTTGTTGACAATATAGGCCCTGTCGCCCTCCCAGTAGATGGAGGGGTCGATCCCTTCGAACGGCAGCCAGATAGGGTTGGACCAGGGGCCGGCCGGATCTTTGGCGGTGATGACGAAATTGCCGCCACATTCGACGCAGGTGTTGACGATGTAGAAGATACCGTCGTGAAAGCTGATGTCGGGGGCGAACACTGCCTGCGACGTGCGGCGGCCGGTGAAGTCGAGCTGTTCCGGGCGGTCGATGGCGTTGCCGATCTGGGTCCAGTGGACCAGATCCTTCGAGGTGAAGATGGGCAGGCCGGGGAAATGGGCGAAGGAGGAGTTGACGAGATAATAGTCGTCGCCCACCCGCGTCACCGACGGGTCGGGATAATAGCCCGACAGGATGGGATTGCGATAGTCGCCGGGTTGCGGCGGCACCTGTTCGATGGCGCGGCCGGTATAGCGGAAATCGTCGAAGCGGGCGGGGGCGGCGTTGGCGGCGGACGACGCAGCGCTGAGCAGCGCCAATGCCAGGACATGAAATCGCGCGAACCGCATAAAGCCTCTCCCCAGAAATGCGTGCATGGTGTGCGGGCTTGTGCCCGGCATTGATTAGTTGGAGTTTTGATAGCGCTATCAAATGCATCTGTCGAGCGTTTGCAGCACCTGTATTGCGCCGGGCGCGCCGCGCCGCCTATGCCAGCGGGACGGCGGCGAGCATGTCCGACGAGGTCAGAAACAGGGTGCGGCCGCCTTCACCGATGCAGCAATTGGCGATCGCCTTGCCGGTGCGGATGATGCCGAGCAGCGAGCCGGTGGGCGTGCAGACATGGACGCCGCCCGGCCCTGTGGCGAAGATGGTGCCGTCGGCCCGGACCTTGACGCCGTCGGGCAGGCCGGGATCGCCCGCGGCATGGCCCTTGTGCATGTCGAGGAACAGGCGCTGGGCGGTCGGCATCCCATCGGCGTCGAGCGTATAGGCCAGCAATTCGGGCCGGTTTTCGTCCGATAAAGCGAGATAGAGGGTGCGGCCGTCGGGCGAGACGGCAAGGCCGTTGGGGCGGCGATGGCTGCGGTCGAGCAATGTCACTGTGCCATCGGGCGTCAGGCGATAGAGGCCGCAAAAATCCAGTTCGCGCAGCGGCGAGGCGTCGGCATCCGCCAGACCATAGGGCGGGTCGCTGAAATAGATGGCGCCCGAGGGCGCGATGCACAGGTCATTGGGGCTGTTGAAACGCTTGCCCTGATAGCGGTCGGCCAGGATGGCCCGCGCGCGCGTGCGCAGATCGACGCGCACGATCGCGCGCGTGCCGCTGTCGGCGCCGACCAACATCCCGTCGCGGTCAATGGCGATGCCGTTGAGACCAGGCTCGCGGATGCCGGGGGGCACCGGCGTTTGCAGGCCGGAGGGCGAGAGGAAGGGCGTGACGCCATCCTGCCGCGTCCAGCGATAGACGATGTTCGAGGGCGGGTCGCCGAACAGCAGATAATCGCCCTGCGGCACCCAGGTCGGCCCCTCGGCCCAGCGATAGCCCTTCGCCAATATCTCGACCTGCGCGTCGAGGGCGACGATGCGGTCGAAGGCGGGGGCGAGCCGGTCGATCCGGGCGGCGGGCAGCGCGGGTGTGGCGGCGCGTGCGGCCGCGCGCGCCAGCGGCAGCGTCGCCAGCCCGGCG
>NZ_AYOY01000147.1 GCF_000508185.1 Sphingobium sp. C100
CACCAATCCTACCCGACTGACGGAAACGATGGGACCGTGCGAAAGCGACTGCCCTGCTGCCATTCTCGATGAATTGACCGAGACCTACAACGCCTATGCCTCCGAATGGCGCGCACGCTGCCGTGCCAACCTTGTTCGCCGCAAGCTAGAACGGGCGAAGCCGGTCCCGAAGCCGGGACAGACCATCGTTTTCGACGAGTCCATCCGTTTCAATGACGGCGAGGATCGCGCCCGCTTCACGGTCATTGCCAATCCGAAGGGCAAGGCACCGCTATTTCGCGATCCCATAACCGGCGCCGTGTGCCGGATTGCGAAGCTCAGGACGCGCGCATACCGGCTTATCAACCCGACCATCGTCCCGAAGGACTCGACCGATGGTTGAGCGCGCGCCGGTGATCGCGGCTTGGGGCGCTGGCGTCGATTCCACCGCCATGATCATCGAGCTCGTCGAACGAGGTGAGCCGATCGATATGGTGTTGTTCGCCGATACCGGTTCGGAGAAGACCGATACCTACGCTTTCATCCCGGTCTTTCGTCGTTGGATGAACCGTCACAATGTGGCGTCCGACATCGTCCGCTACGAACCGCGAAATTTCAAGCATTGGCCGCCCTATGATAGTTTGGGCACCAACATGCTGACAAACGCTACCCTGCCGTCCAAAGCATTTGGGCGGGGGTCGTGCTCGCTCAAATGGAAGGTGGCGCCGCAGGACAAATGGACGGCGCAATGGGCGCCTGCGATACGGTGCTGGGGAGAAGGCGGACGTGTCGTCAAACTGATCGGATATGACTGTTCCAGTGCCGATCAGCGTCGCTACGCGCACGCCGAGGGATATGCCGACCCTCGCTATGACTATCGTTATCCCCTTCGCGAACTGGGCTGGACCCGGGCGGATTGCATTACACGCATTGAGCGTGCGGGCCTGCCTGTACCACCCAAATCCTCCTGTTTCTTCTGTCCCGCGATGCGGCCGCACGAAGTGGATGCACTCTCTAAGGATGAACTGCGCACCATCGTTCTGATGGAGGCTCGCGCAAAACCTCGCTTGCGCACGATCGATGGCCTCTGGCGCAAGCCCGTTGTCGGGCGAGGCGGGGCGACACCGAGACCGGGCAATATCACCGCCTATATCCGTCAGCACGGCCTTCTCTCGCCGAGCGAAGTTGATCGGATCGTGGCGGATGCACCGCTCGCGCTGGTCGCGTTCCAGGCGGCGCAAGCCTGCAAGCCCGTCGAGCAGCGCATGTCGATGGCGCGCTGGCTCGACGCATTCCACCGTGGTCAGTCCACAGGCTGACCCCCCTCACTAGCTACGGAGACTCTCATGGCCGATCGCGCTTCTGTCGCGATCCGCATCGGCGGATCGCTGTCCCCTGAACACCTTCCCGGCTTCTGTGCTGCCGTCGAGAGCGACGGCGCCTTCACGGATTGGGAGGGCACCGCGTTCGACCCGGACGATCTCGATCCGAGCGTTCCCCTGTACCTGGCCGACCATGAGGTTGCCTGGGGCCGGTTCGAAGCGATCGAGACTTTCTGTGTCGATCATGCGCTTGTCTTCGCCCGCTGGGCGGGCGGCGCTTCTGGGGCGTTTGGCCCGGAGCGGGTGGTCTTTGACGGCACGACCGTTCGGAGTTTCAGCGCCTCGGACGATGACGAGATCCTAATCTCGGCGGAAACGGTGCGCGGTCTCGGCAGCTACGCGGCGGTGCTCTCGCATCTCGCGGCGGCGGAATTGGAGATAGCCCCGTTCCGGATCGACGGCACAGGCTGAGGACAAAGCGAAAACCGGTCTGTGACGACACCTCCCCGCCAGAGGATGCTGCATATGGGCGCCCGCGAGGCGCTGGCAACCCGCGAACGGCGGGCCGAGTTGCCGTGTGCCACGGCTGCCCGCACCACCCCTTGTTCGCGAGTTTCCCTCGGCTGTGCCTCGGTGCCAGCCCCTCTTTTGCGAGCGCCCGGAGGATGCGCATCCGGCGGAGAGGCCGCCGGCACAGACAGAAAGGCTCGCTATCATGTCCACATCGCTTGCAGCCGCACTCGCGGCACTGGAGCTAGGGCACCTCGAACCCCGCGCTGAAGACCTGAGTGGCATGGCGCCGCCACCAACCGAGGCGCTGGAACAGACCGTTACCGCAATCTGGAGCGATCTCTTCACAACGATGAGCAACACGTCGATCGAGCGTGACATCGAAGATCTGGGCTGGGGGCTGGTGAACCTATTCCACCGCGCCGCCGCCAAGAAACACGGGCTGGTCGACCGGTTGACCGACGACATTCGCTTGCTCCTCGCCGAACAGGACGGCTCCGAAATCAGCACGGCCAATCTGGAGGAAAAGATCGATCTCGCCAAGAAGGTCGAGGAATCCGCCGGCGCCTTCGAGGTTATGCGCGATGTGGCCGCCGCGCACTATATCCGGGAGACCGGGAGGTCGTGGGTGCCATCGTCCGGCAACCGCATTTCGCTCGGCGTCACCGCCGGGATCGTCGATGGCCATGCCTTCCTGCGGGCGCGCCGCGAGCGGGCTTTGAACGCCAATACCGCGCAGGGTACGCCCGTTGTGTTCGCCGGTGGCCGCCTCACCTTCGCCAACGACGACGATATGAAGACGTTCGCCGATAACCTGCTGGCCACCCTCAACAAGGTTCGCGCCCACGTCGGCGACATGTATCTCGTACACGGCGGCGATATGAAGGGTATCGAACGGCTTGCAGCGTCCTGGGCCGAGCAGAATGGCATCCAGCAGGTGCGGTTCGGTCTCGATCGCAAACTCGGAGATCGCGCTGGCTTTCGTCGTAACGAGCAGATGCTCTCGCTCAAGCCGAGGTTCGTGATCGCCTTCCAGGGCAATGGCGTGACGGAGCGGCTTGTCATCGAAGCCAAGGCTCGGGGACTCCGGGTCGTTGATCGTCGCGGCCCATTGGGAAGCCCTCCTTCAGCTGCTCGTCGCGTTGCGGGCTGAAGCCGCGGGCCGCCGGTTTGCCGGCGGCCCATTTTTTGGCTCTGCTTACGGTTGTCCCATCGGAATTCCCGCCAGCGAGAGGGGAGGGTGCCGAGGCGTGTTTGGTTTGGCTGAATAGCGCCGGAATCCGTCGGCCGTGTCCGCAGCGCGGATCCATTTCAGTGTCCACCAGCCATCCGCGTTGCTCACGCCGCGCCGGCCGTCGCCTTGCCATAAATGAGAGAGAGATGATGATGCGCGATTTGCATGATGAGGAACTGCGCGCTCTGCTTGCATTCCGACAGCGCCATGGGCGCTGCTGGAAGACCGCGTTGCTGTTGCGCTGGTCGGCCGGCACCGACGCCGATGAACCCGGTTCGGCGCATTTGCGCCATCTGCGCAATATCGGAGGACCGCGCTGGCTGCTCGGGCTATCGGCCGCCACGCTCGATGACGCTGCGCGGCGTTTCGCCGGAAACGTCGATCCGGTGCTGATCGACATTTTCATGGAGAATGCCACGGGCTTTGCCCGCGGCGCGTCGGCAAGCGTCGGGATCGCTCCGGCGAGCGCTGCGCATTCGCTGGCCATCGCGATCGAACTCAGCCTCAAGGCCTATCTGATGAAGGCCGGCTATGCCGACGACTGGAACCGCGTCCATATTCGGCATGACCTTAAAAAGGCCCTGGCGCTTGCCGTGGCGACGGGCCTGTCGGGCTTCCCACCGGAATTGCCGCAGCTCGCGGCTATCCTTTCGCCTGCCTATGGCCGCCATCAAATCGACGCGATGTTCCGGGGCAGGGCTTCACCTTTCGATGTGACGGACGCCTCGCTGTGCGTCGACCGTCTCCTTGCCGTAATCCGGGCGCAGATCGCATAACCGCGCTCCAATGGCAGCCCGGCGCGTTGATGGACGACGGATTTTTCGCTCCCGTTGAGGCCGGGGGTGACCCTGCCGTAACACGGACGACAGAGCCATCACCTCCTTTCTCGGACCGGGCATCGCCGCTTCGCTGCGGGCGGGTCAGAAATGGGAGAATGTGCCGTTCAGCGGTTATGAGGGCTCTGCGGGGCGTAGATTGTCGCAGCGGTGAGGTGGGGTTTCTGCACCGGTTCCTGGTGTCATAGAACCTAAGCGACCATCCCTTCTTTTTGACCTGATCCCTAAGTCGGTCGTTCGGTGCCTCCAACCCGCTCCCCTTCGGGCCGAGTTGCCGTGTGCCACGGCTGCCCGCACCACCCCTTGTGTCGGGGTTCCCCTGCGCTGCTGACGCGCTCCGGTGGAGGCACCGCCCATGCCCGCCTTTTTCGGGGGTCAGTCGAAGGGACGGTCCCTTTGGCACCAAAAAAGGAACCTCGACATGCAGAACCTCGTCATCCTCGCCGGCAATGTCGGCGCCACGCCGGAGGCCCGCACCACCCAGGGCGGCACCAAGATCACCCATTTCAGCCTCGCGACCTCGCGGCCCAAGCGGGACAGCAACGGCAAGACCATCAAGGACGACAATGGCCGTCGGATCGAAGATACCGAATGGCACCGGATCACCTGCTTCAACGGCGTCGGCAAGACCGTCGAACAATATGTCGACAAGGGCATGAAGGTGATGGTGCGCGGTCGCATCCACTACACCCGCTGGACCGACAACGAGAATATCGAACGCTACGGTGTCGAGATCATCGCCGACGAGGTGACCTTCCTGACCCGCGCCAAGTCCGCGAGCGGCGGCCAGGGCGGCAACGACAGCTCGGTGGATGACGACGAAATTCCCTTCTGAGAGCCGCAAAGGCCCGGTGGCATCAGCCACCGGGCCTTTTTGCTGTTTTCGGCTTTAGGGCGGTTGCAAGAAATCCATATATCCAATAATATCGATATATGGATAATGATTCTGCTATCGATGCTCTTGGCGCACTGGCGCAAAGTACGCGGCTCGACGCCTTCCGGTTGCTGGTGCGCCATGAGCCCGCCGGCCTCGCCGCCGGGGACGTCGCCCGCCAGCTCGACATCCCCCAGAATACGATGTCCTCGCATCTCGCCGGACTTGCTCGCGCCGGTCTGGTCCGAGCCGAGCGCCACAGCCGCCATATCATCTACCGCGCCGATCTCGACCAGCTCAAAGCGCTCACCCTGTTCCTCGTCAAGGACTGCTGCGGGGGCAGGGCAGAGCTGTGCGAACCGCTGATCGCCGAGCTTATTCCCTGCTGCTGACGGAGCTTCTCCATGTCTGACCGCATTTATAATGTCCTGTTTCTGTGCACCGGCAATTCCGCGCGCTCGATCCTCGCCGAGAGTGCGTTGACGAAGCTGGGGGAGGGCCGGTTTCGCGCCTTTTCCGCAGGCAGTTTTCCCAAGGGTGCGATCAATCCGGACGCGATCGCGCTCCTCGAGCGGATCGAGTATCCGATCGCCGGTCTACGGTCGAAAAGCTGGGAGGAGTTTTCCAATCCCGATGCGCCCGCCATGGATTTCGTATTCACCGTTTGCGACGACGCGGCCGGCGAAACCTGTCCGATCTGGCCGGGTCATCCGATGACGGCGCATTGGGGCATTGAGGATCCGAGCCATGTCCAAGGCCCGACGATCGAGCGCGAACGGGCGTTCGTGACGGCGCTGCGCTATCTGGAAAATCGGATTAAGCTGTTCATCGCGCTGCCGTTCGACCGGCTCGACGCCTTGGCGTTACGCGCCCATGTTCGGGAAATCGGCCAAGTCGAAGGCGCGAGCACTCGTCGCGGGGACGCTGCGTGATGCCTATCGACGTGATCATCTATCATAATCCCGATTGCGGAACGTCGCGCAACACGCTCGCGATGATCGAAAATGCCGGCATCGAGCCGCATGTCATCGAATATCTCAAAACGCCGCCGAACCGATCGCGGCTCGCGTCGCTGATCGGGCGCATGGGGATTACGCCCCGCGACCTGCTCCGCGAGAAGGGCACACCCTATCATGAGCTCGGCCTCGCTAATCCCGCGTTGAGCGATGACGAATTGCTGGACGCCATGATCGCCCACCCGATCCTGATCAACCGGCCGATCGTCGTCTCGCCGCTGGGCGTCAAATTGTGCCGACCGTCCGAGGAAGTGCTCGAACTGTTGCCGAGCCAACAGCGCGGCGCTTTCACCAAGGAGGATGGCCAGCGGGTCACCGATGCCGCCGGCAAGAGGATCGAGGGATGAGCGCTGTTAGCGCGCCGACCAAACCGGCGATCAGCGGTTTCGAACGCTATCTGAGCCTGTGGGTGGCGCTGTGCATCATCGTGGGTATCGCGCTCGGCTATGCGCTGCCGGGCCTCTTCGCCGCTATCGCCGCGGCCGAGATCGCCCGTGTCAATCTCGTCGTGGCGGCGCTGATCTGGCTGATGATCATTCCCATGCTGCTCAAGATCGACCTTGGTGCTTTGGGGTCGGTGCGCCAGCACTGGAAGGGGGTCGGCGTCACGCTCTTCATCAACTGGGCGGTCAAACCCTTTTCGATGGCGTTGCTGGGCACGGTCTTCCTGGGGTGGCTGTTTCGTCCGCTGCTCCCTGCCGGCGAGGTCAGCTCTTACATCGCCGGGCTGATCCTGCTGGCGGCCGCGCCGTGCACAGCCATGGTTTTTGTCTGGTCCAACCTCTGCGAGGGCGAGCCGACCTATACGCTGAGCCAGGTGGCGCTCAACGACATCATCATGGTCTTCGCCTTTGCACCGCTGGTCGGGCTGCTGCTCGGCGTCGCCTCGATCGCGGTGCCATGGGACACGCTGCTGATTTCGGTGCTGCTCTATATCGTGGTACCGGTCATCGTCGCCCAGATCGCGCGGCGCGTGCTGCTGGCATCCGGCGGCGAGCCCGCGCTGGATCGCCTGCTCGCAATGCTCGGCCCCGTATCGCTGGCCGCCTTGCTGACGACGCTGGTGTTGCTGTTCGGGTTCCAGGGCGAGGCGATCATTGCCCATCCGCTCGTCATCGCGTTGATCGCCGTGCCGATCCTGATCCAGGTCTATTTCAATGCCGGCCTCGCCTATTGGCTGAGCCGCCGGTTCGGCGTGGCCTGGTGCGTTGCCGCGCCTGCCGCGCTGATCGGCGCGTCCAATTTCTTCGAGCTCGCGGTTGCCGCCGCGATCAGCCTGTTCGGCCTCAACTCGGGCGCTGCGCTGGCGACGGTCGTCGGCGTGCTGGTCGAGGTGCCGGTGATGCTCTCGGTCGTGCATATCGTGAAGGCGACGCGGCCATGGTACGAGCAGCGGGCGACGACATGATCGCTACGCGCGTCGAACTTCACCAGCTGGCCGCGCTCGGGCAGATTCTGGCTGGCGCAGGACTGCCGGCGAGCGATATCGCAGCGCCTGGCCGTCATTTCTACAGGTTCGACGATGAGGACGGTCTGATTGGCTATGGCGGCGTGGAAGGCGCTGGAGCCGATCGGTTGCTGCGCTCCTTCATCGTCGTGGAGGCGCGTCGCGGCGCGGGTCTGGGTAGTGCCACGCTGTCCGCGCTCGAACGCGCGGCCGCTTATGAAGGCACGACCGGCCTCTATCTGCTGACCACGACGGCTGAGTCCTTTTTCCGCCGCTTTGGCTATGCCCGGATACCCCGCGCCTCTGCGCCGGCGGAGATCGCCGACAGCGCGGAGTTTCGCTCGCTTTGCCCTGCGAGCGCCGCCTTTCTTTTCAAACGGATTTGCTGATGTCCCGACTGCGTACACTTCCCGATCCCGATCTCATGCCGGCGCTCGATCGCGCGATGGTCCGGCATGATCTGGCGGCGGGCCTTGGTCCTCTCAATCCACCTCCGCGTATCCTGCTGCTCTATGGTTCGCTGCGCGCGCGTTCGTTCAGCCGGCTTGCGGTGGAGGAGGCGGCCCGCCTGCTCATCCTGTTCGGCGCCGAGGTGCGCATATTCGATCCGAGCGATCTGCCCTTGCCCGATCAGGTCGAGGGTGACGATCATCCGGCGGTCCATGAGCTGCGCGAGCATGCGCTGTGGTCGGAAGCGATGGTGTGGTGCAGCCCCGAACGGCATGGCCAGATCACCGGCATCATGAAGGCGCAGATCGACCATCTGCCGCTGGAGTTCGGCGGCAAGCGCCCGACCCAGGGGCGGACCCTCGCGGTGATGCAGGTGTCCGGCGGCTCGCAGTCGTTCAACGCGGTCAACACATTGCGGCTGCTCGGCCGCTGGATGCGGATGATCACCATCCCCAACCAGTCGAGTGTCGCCATGGCCTTCAAGGAATTCGGCGAGGACGGCCGGATGCGGGCATCCAGCTATTATGACCGGATCGTCGACGTGATGGAGGAGCTCGTTCGCTTCACGATCCTCACGCGCGGCCATGCCGATCAGCTCGTCGATCGCTATTCCGAGCGCAAAGCAGCGATACTCAGGCGCGATGCGGACAAGGATCTCGCGACGCAAGCCGTCGGCTGACCCGAAGCACGCCCTTACGGAACTGTCGTATTGAGCTGGCTCTGTTGGGTCGCGACGCTCTCGATCACGGCATCGAAGGTAGGCGCGGCGCAAATCAGGATGTCAGAAATATGTCGGTAGATTTCGGACACCCGAGGAGCGGCGGGATTTCGCTATTCGCCCTTCCGCATCACCTCAGCGACAGTGGCCTGCCGCATAGCGGTTCCAGCGCAGCACCATGCCGGTGGCAATCATGGCGCAACTGATATCGCCGATGACAGGCGCTGTGCACCAAGCGCCGGTGCGACTGCCTTTCGCATTTCCGTTCGATCGGCACTGGAGCCTTGGTCCTGCAACCAGGATGTGGCCGGTTCCGGTTCGGCCTCTCGTGCCGCCGAGCAGCCGC
This sequence comes from Sphingobium sp. C100, assembly GCF_000508185.1. Taxonomy (GTDB): domain Bacteria; phylum Pseudomonadota; class Alphaproteobacteria; order Sphingomonadales; family Sphingomonadaceae; genus Sphingobium. Next base: position 8,733 of record NZ_AYOY01000147.1, read on the forward strand.
ACCAGCGTGTCGCGCGCAGCAATGCCGCTGGCGCGCGGGCAGGGGTGCCCCCTGCGGCACGAGCCATCGATCTCCCGCGCCGCGATTCCAGCGAGCCGGATCCGTGGTCCCTCGCGACACCAGATCGGGCCATCGCCGTCCCAGACCCTGACGGGCGTGCAGATGAACGATTGGCCGCTGGGCACAACCGCCACAGCAAGCAGAAATATAGCGAGCATCAGCGCTCAATCCGGGAGGTGGCGTGCGTCATGCTTCAGGGAAGAGCGGCAATGTATCCGACCTCGCGGCGGGCTCGTCGGCGAGGATATCGTAGCAGCGCAAACGCACTGCCAGGTGTCGCGCCAACTCCGCCGTTGCACGCCGGCGTGCAACGGTATCGCCACACCCAATATCGGTGACAAGGGCCGGTTCGGCCGTGGCGAGGGACACCTCGAGGTGGAGGGCCAGACTGTCTTCATCGACTCGGAGCATGGCCGCACAGTAGAACAAAGAGCGAACATATATCAAGTGTCGAGATCCGGCGAGCCACCCGCATATGGCTTGAGTAACGCCGGGCATGGTAGCGTGCGAGATATCGCGACGATTGGGGATGATTTTGCCCACCAAATGCGTTGGGCATCTGACGTCGTTTCGGGAAAGCGACACTGCGATCCCACTTACCAAGGCACGGACCGGTTTTGACCAACGACATATTCATATTGGTGGTGCAGGACGAGACGCTGATCGAAGAGATCGTCGTCTCGGGTCTGGAAGATGCCGGCTACACCGTCGTGGCAGCACACACCGCCGAGGAGGCCATCGCACAGTTGGAAAAAGGCGATCCTGTCATCCGGGGGATCGTCACCGATGTGAACCTTGCGCTTAAGAAACTGACCGGTTGGGACGTCGCACGACGCGCTCGCGAGCTCACCGCGGATATCCCGATCATTTATATGTCGGGTGCGAGCGGCCATGAATGGACATCGCACGGTGTCCCCAACAGTGTGCTGATCGCCAAGCCCTTCGCGATTGGCCAGATCGTCACCGCTGTTTCGCAGCTTCTTAATGCCGGCGGACCGGCTGTCGGCGAATAAGGCAATTGAAAAGGTCTAATCCCAATAGGCCGGTCAGGCGCGATCAGCTCGAAGCTGATTGCTTGCGCGTCAGGATGTGCTGGATTGATCAGGATGTTGCGTTCCACCCGTGCCGGGATCGAAGGCACCAGCAAAAGCGCCGAGCGCCCTGCCGCGAACCACGCCTCGCCAAAGGTCTTGCAGATGTTTTCGCGCTTGCCGTCCCACCCGGGGAATTTCGCGGTCGGGAAGACTTCGTAGCTGACGCCGTTGGGGATCGTGATGCGGATATAATGCTGGTTGGGCGGCATCACCGTGTTCGCGTGGACGAGCTTTTCCAGCATCGCCGTCGAATAATGTTCTGACGTGTAGATGATCGGGCTGGCCGCGGTGTTCCACCGTCCCGGATAGAGCCGGGCGCCCTCGCTGTCATAGATCGGATGCGCGCCATCGGGATCGCCGATCCGATAACAGGTCAGCACGCGGTCGGTGATCTGGGCGCTCACGCCCCGCCGCCATACGCCGCCCGTCCCAGCAGGTTGATGACGACATCGGCTCCCGGACCCGTCGCCAGCGCCACGTCGAGCGGCGGCTTGTTGTCGAGCATGGGATGCGCGCGGCCGAGAAAGTCGCGGACCTTGGCGGGATCCTTATAGATATCGAGCGCGAAGCTGAACACCTTGGCGATCCGCGCGAGCTTGTCGCCTTCCTCGCTGGTCAGGCGCTTGGACGCCGATTTCTTGCGGCGATCAAGCGTCGCCTTGGAAATCAGGCGGAACTTGAAGCGGCTGTCGCCCGGCGCGACGGTGTCGGCGAGATGGTCGAGTGCGCCGACCGGCAGGCCTTCGAGAATCGAATAGCTCAGCCCCAGGCGCGTGTCGCCCTTGCGGGGCGCAACCCCAAGCAGGGTCTCGATCGTCACGGGCTGGTTCGCCATCTGCTGCTCCTGTCTCACCTGATGCAGATATATGTCTCACATGAGGCAAGCGCAAGCAACGGTGATATCCGTCCGGTGGGGCCATGACTTCTTCCGGCCGGCAGCTTCACCCCGCTCTTTGAGGCGCAATCCTTGGTCCGGCGCGCGGCCTAATGCGATCAACCCATAAAGGGTCCGGTCGCTTCGCTACGGCTTTTGGCCTGCGGCAAAAAGTGATCGCGGCCACCCACCAAACACTTCGGGCGCCAGTCGAGCGGGGATGAACCCGCCGGCTTTCAAGGAGCCTCGACATGTTCACCGACATCAAGATCGCCCGCCTGAATGCGCTCAGCCTCTCCAAAACCCTGATGATCGCAACGATGGTCATCGGGATCGGCAACCAGTTCGCCGTCATTACCGCCGACGACATTGACGGCGACGTGGTCGTCATCAACGAATATGATCCGTTCAGCTGAAACCTTCCGGCGGGGGCGTCCGCCCCCGCCCTTATTATGCGAGCGCTGATTGGACGATCTTACCGAGGAAGCGAATCCGCACTTCATTCATTCGACCCTGCGGGAACGCATTGTCGAGCATGTCTTTGTCGGTGAAGCGCTGCGCCGCCTGTGGCAACTGGGTGTGACCGACGTCGAGGTATTGCGCTCCGAATTCGACGCGGGCGGCTATGACCTGGTCATGGCCCAAGGTCGCGTAACCCGCCATATCCAGTTCAAGACCAAAGTCGTCGGCGGCAAGACCGACGAGGTCAAGGTCAGCCTCAAGCTGATGGATAAGCCGAGCGGATGCGTCGTCTGGATCGTGGTGACGCCGGATCTCCTCTTCGATCATTTTCTGTGGTTCGGCGCGGGGCCGGGCGAGCCTCTTCCCGACATCAGTGCTTTCGCCGTAGCCAGACATAGCAAGGGGACGGCGCAGGGCGAGAAGAATGCGCGGCCGGGCCATCGCAAGGTCCGGATAACCAGGTTTGAGCAGGTCTCAACGTTGGACGCGATATTGCTTCGTCTGTTCGGTGATCTGGCTAACGCGAAGGGGGCTTAAGCGGGCAGGGCGGCTCCGGCTGCGCCGGACCGGGCTCTAGGCGGACCGCCCCGAGCCCCGTGCGGGGTCTCGGCCCATGCGGGTCACGATCCCTGCCGTGGGCAGGTCGTCAACGGCGCTGTGGACTCGGCAGGTCTGCGGCATTCGCGACAGGGGCTGGTCGCCCATGCGCTAGATGCGCGGGCGGGCACAGGCTCAGCCCGTCGCGCAACGCCGCATCATCGACCAGGATCCGCCACGGTCCACCATAGCGCCGGGCCGCGAGGTAGAAGGTCGCGCCATCGCACGCGACCATGCGGCATCGCTCCTGGCGATCGATCAACGACGCATTCCCGCCATAGCGGGCGACCAGCTCGTCGAGATCGCCGCGCATCAGGGCGCCGCAGCGACGGCACTGGGTACGAACCTGGATCTGCAGCTTTTGCATTCCGCCGACGCTCGATGTCCAGCGTGGCCATAGGGCAATGATCCGGGCGGTGTCTGTCATGATCGCAAGGATAGCGAAGCCCTCGCTCGCGCGTCCAGCAGCACGTCTGAAAAGTCGGCCATGCCGTTCCTTATTACCTCTGACCGCCGCACCAACGGTCCCTTCCTGGCTTGGCGTCCTCGCCGCGGCACTTGCCAGCGCAAGCCCGGTGCCGGGCTTCTCCACATCCGTTGCGACCCTGTCGGGTGCGCGGGCGCGCTATGCCCCGGCGGTCCGGTCGCCTGTCGGAAGGCCCCGATCGGCGGGGTCTGACACAGCTTGGAAAGTCGAACGTCATGGCCGACCCCCAGAATGACAAAGTCCTATCCGCAGACCAGCGCATCGCGACCATCGCGCGGCTCAATGATGCCTTGCGCCAGTCCATGCATAACCCGGGCGTCAACCAGGTGGTCATGACCGCCGGGGTCGCCGACCTGATCGGCGATACCAGCCTGTTTCGCGGGTTCCAGCGCCGCGCCGAACTGCTGCGCACGGTGCGCGACTATGACGCCTTTGGTCCCGACGTCGATCCGCATGGGGAGCGTGATTTCGGTCGCTTTGAGTTCGCGGGCGAGGCGCTGTACTGGAAGATCGATTATTATGATCGCGCGCTGACATACGGATCGGCTGACCCGACAGATCCAGACGTCACCACCCGCGTGCTGACGCTGCTTCTCACCCACGAATATCGAGCTATCATGGCCCCGACCCTGTCGGGGCCACCTTTTTTACGGAAAGGATTCGCCGGTGCCGCCCGCGCGGATCGCTTTGCGTACCCGGTTGCGCCCGGCGTCGGCCTGACCAGATTTCCCATCCCTGGCGAGTGACCCCGGCCACCCCCCCTGACCGGGGGGATAGCCGAAAAGTCTGCTTGAGCAGACTGTCGGCGGTGCCGCCCAGACGTCCCGTCGGGCCTTGCTCCCCGGCACGAGAGGGGAGGCTGCGCGGCGAGAGCGTCCGCATCTTGCTGCGCGGTGAGGGGACAGATCGGTGTCCCTCGAACATCCCAAGGAGACTCGTCGTGGCCGACTATTTTTCCCGCCATCCCGACCATGCGTTCGTATTCGCGTTCGTCTGCTTCGCGATCACCGTTTACCTGTTTCGCTATGTCGGCCCGGGGATCGGCGGCGGTGGCGACTGGTCATCGCGCGACCATTATGAGCGCAATCTGCGCAATGGTCCCGACGACTATGAATCGTGACGGCGCTGTGCCCATAAAGACGATCGTCGTCAGCCTGCTCAAGGGCGGGGTCGGCAAGACCTTCCTCGCCACGCACCTCGCCTGGTATCTGGCCGAGCAAGGCGGCAATCGCATCGCCTTTCTCGACCTCGATCCGCAGGGCAGTTCCACGCGGCGGCTCGCCAGCGAGCGGACCGGGTGGTTCGCGGCTGACCTGTTCGATCCCGAGGCGCGGCTCGAGCTTACCGATGCGCCCGGCATCACGGTCTTCGCCGCCGATCCGCGGCTGCAGATGGTCAAGGCAGCGGGTGACGTGCGCGATTTTCTTGGCCGGTTTCCCGCGTTGGGTGCCCATTTTGACCATATTGTCATCGACACCGGCCCCAAATGGGATGAGCTGACCTTGAGCGCGATGGCGGTGGCCGACGCAGTGATCGCTCCGGTTCAGGTCGCCGAGGATTCGATCGAATGCGCCAAGATGCTGCTCACCGCGCTCAAAAAAGCCGAAGGCGCGCGCGGCGGGCGCAAGGTCGAATTTCTCGGGCTGCTGCCCTCGATGGTCAATCCGTTCGACCGCCGCGAAATGGACAATGCGGTCAAGCTCGCCCGCGCCGTCGGCGAGAAGCTGATGTTCCCTGCCTTCATCAAGGCGCGGCCGACCTACAAGCATTCGGCCGAACAGCATCATCCGGTGTGGAGCGAAACCGGCAGCGGCGCCAAAGCGGCCGCTGACGAAATCCGGCCGATCCTGGCGGAGATCGTGCGCCGGATGGACGTCCGCCATTTGAGTGCGGCGTGATGGGCAAGTTCGATCAGCGCGCCGAAGAGTTCGGGCTGCTTGTCGGTCTCCACGATAGCGCGCGACGCGTCGAGGATCTGCCGCTCGACTGGATCATGGCCGATCCCGAAAATCCGCGGCGCGTGTTCGACGAGACGGAGCTCAAGGATCTTGCTGCCTCGATCGCCGCGCGCGGCGTCCTGCAGCCTATCATCGTCGCCCCGAAAAATGGCGACGGCCTTCACGTCATCCGCGTCGGCGAGCGGCGCTTTCGGGCATCGCGCCTTGCCGGGCGCGAGACTATCCCGGCGATCGTGATGGCGGTGGTGAACCGCGCCGACACGCTCGCCGATCAGATCGTGGAGAATGACCAGCGCGCGGGCCTGACCCCCCATGATCTGGCGACCGGGATCGAACGCATGCTGGGTGCCGGCGTGACCCAGGCGGAGATCGCCCGCGCGCTCGGCCGCTCGAAGCAGTTCGTATCGCTCTACGCCGCCTGTGCCGACATGGCACCCTGGTTGCGAACGGCGATCGACCAGATGCCGATCCGTTTGCTCTACGACCTCCACCGGGCTGCCCGCACTCATGGCGACGCGGTGCGCGCCTATGTCGCGGGGCTTGGCGATGAGAGCGTCACCCTCGCCGAGGGCGGCCGATTCATCGCGGGGCTCAAGGCATCCGAGGCTCTGCCCGTCGCCGGTCGGCATGAAGTCGCCGCGCTACCGAACGGGCAGGGTGCCGAGCGGGCTGCGCCGAGCCGGCCGGTTCGTGCCGGTGCCGGTTTACGGTCGATGTTCGAAACGGAGGTGCCGCCGCAGCCTCGGCCGCTCGATGCGGTTCGGGTGACGGTGGGTGGGCGGACAGGACGTTTGATCCTGCCCGAGCGCGTTCGGGTGGCGTTCGACGACGGCCAGGAGGTCGAAGCGCCTGTTGCCGAGATCGCCATAGAGTAAACCATCGGCGGGGTAGGCCGGGGCGCACCCAATCACCCTTCACTCCGCGTCGAAACGATCGAGCTTTTCAGACAGTTTTGACAGCCGTGCCCCTTTCTTCAGGGGCGCGGCTGTCTTCATTTTTACGGGCGGAGGGAATTGGTTCGCTCGGAGATATTCTCTTTTCCCATCGAGGCCAGGTCGAGTTGGATACGTCGCTTGAAGAGGGGCGGAGTCTGTTCAAGCAGACTATAAGACGAGTGGTTTTAGGTGAGGGCCGGATAGGCTTGGCGCCGTCATTGTTAAACAATAGCAATGGGGTGTGGCGTTTTTTGGCCTCCGTCTGCCCGATGATCTCGCGGCGCGCTTCGATGCTAAGGCGACTGCCGCCGGCGGTCGCTCAGCGCTCCTGCGCAAGCTGATCGACGGTGCGCTTGAGGCTGCCGGGGACGCGTCGAGCGAGACGGCACTGCCTCGGACTCGCACGACCGACCGGCTGCAGCTTCGGCTCATGCGCGAGGATGTCGTTCAGCTCGATGCGGCGGCCGACGCGCGTGGCCTCAAACGGACCGAATGGCTGGTGATGCTGTTGCGCCGACGGTTGCATGCGACGTCGCCACCGCCGCGTGGCGACCGGGTGCTGATCGCGCAGTCCTGGCGCGAACTCAACCGGATCGGCATCAATCTCAACCAGGCGGTCCATGCGCTGCATGCCGCGACCATGGTAGATTCCCGTCTCGACCTGGCGCGCGAGGCCGCGCGGGTCGCTTCCTTCCGGGATGAGGTTGCCGATCAGCTCCGCGTGCTCGGCCGCGCGCTCAAGGGTGACATGGCCTATTGGGACACCGCCGATGAATGAGGATGACGACGGTGTCCTGCCGCTCCCCAGTCTGATGGAAGCCTGGCGACCGCCGACCGGGGGCAAGCGCAGCCTGCGCGGGGGCACGCTGCGGATCCGCTCGGGCGGGAAGGGGAGCGGCGGGAGCAATGCCACGCCGACGCTGTCGGCGGCCGAGGCGCGGGCCAAGCTCGAGCGGATCGTGCGCAAGGCCCCCGAGGTCATGGTCAAGATCTCGGGCAAACAGCGTGGCGCCAGGCATCTTGCCGAGCATTTCGGTTACATCTCGCGTCACGGGAAGCTCGAAATCCGCAGCAGCGAGGGCGAGATCATCACGGATGAAAAGCGGTTGAAGGCGATTGCCGCCGACTGGGACATGCTCGATCAGGCGATGAACGCGCATGGCAAGGACCGGCCGACCTCGATGTCGATGGTGTTGTCGATGCCTGGCGGTACAACCGATGCCGCGACCATCCATGATGCCGTCCAGGCGTTCGCGCGCGTGGAGTTCGAGGGGCAGTTCAGCTATATGGTGGCGCTGCACACCGACACCGCGCACCCCCATGTCCATCTGACCGTCGCGACTCAGGGCCAGGACGGGACGCGGTTCAACCCGCGCAAAGCCGATCTCCATCACTGGCGGGAGAGCTTCGCCCATGAATTGCGCCAGCGCGGCATCGCCGCCGAAGCGACGCCGCGCCGCGCGCGCGGCCATGTCCAGAAGCGGGTGCGTTCGCCGGCGCACCATCTGGAGGCGCGGACAGCGGGGCAGGGGAGGGACTTGGATCTCAACCGGCTGATCGAAGAGCGCGCGCAGGCTTTCGCACGGTCACAGAACCCGGAGCGTCGGGTGGAGGATGTGCTGGCGCTGGGCCGACAGAAGCAAATCCGGGGGGCTTACGCAGATGCCGCCGCCGCGCTGGCGGCGACCGGGAAAGACGAGGATCGCGCGCTGGCCGAGGATATTGCAGGGTTCGTAGCCGATATGCCGGCGGCGGTGTCTCGGCGATTGGAGCGGGCGCGGGAGATCATGATGGCCGATCGGAAAGCAGCGTCAGCGGGCAGTCGCTCGCGCGACACCGATAGACATATTGCTGAAAGGCAAATGCCGATTGAACGAAAACGTCGGGACCGCGATCGTTAGAAGTTGACTTGATGATAAAGTGAAAAAGCAAATTGGCCAGTCTCTGTTAAAATGACAATTCTGGCAGGTAATAGGTCTTTCTGCGGCACAGCTATCGACCGATGCTTGCTATTCACCCGTCATTTTGGATTGTGGCTCGCTAAACGTAATGGTGAAACGGAATCACGTTCTTCTCGTCTGTGACGGACGAGGGCAGGTCCAGGCCCGAAACGTGCGAAAGCATCGCCGGCTTGAGGCCGGATTCATTCGCTATACGCTCGACGCCGCCTGGAAAAGCAGCCTCGAGCGCACGGACGGCGGATGCAAGGAGCTCGGGCATCTCGGCTGGAATTTCGTCGTCATGCCTTTCGAAGCGCTTTTGGCCGGTTTTGCTCAGATGGATGTAGCCCGTCCGATATTGATCGGCCGACACCATTTTAAGATCATATGCGCGACGTAAAATAGCCGCTGCCGAGACTTTCCAACGAAGCTTGAGCCCAAATATCGTTGTCCAGTCCAGAAACCGACCGTGCGGGAACTCGTGGATGAACGAGGCTCGGGGAAGGAGAAACGCGCTGGCAAAGCGATTGGCCTGGTCTTCGGTAAGCTTGTCGCCGGTCTGAACACCGCGATGCATGATGAGATGGCCGGTTTCATGAGCCAAATCGAACCGCTGGCGACAAGCTGCAGGCTTGGCTTCGCTGCGGATTATCATTGGCCGCGGGCAATCAATCGAAAGCGCGTCTACCCGCTCGGAGACGCCGTCGAAGAAGCCGACCACGGCTCCAGCATTTTCCACGACGCGCATCATGTTCGAGATCGGCCCGGTTCCAAGACCCCAATGCTGGCGCGCCGCTTCAGCGGCATCCTCAATCTCGGGCGCGGTGTTCGCCGGAAGGTCCGGGAACGAGACAGCGGGGAAATCCAGCTCGCGATCAAGACGGCTGACGAAGCTGTTCAACAGCGTTCCTCGCGCGAGCACCTGACTCACGACGGAAACCGGCGTTGAGCGTTGCTTCCTGAAATGGCACTGTTCGGACCGAATTCCGTGGTCCGCGGGCAAGGCGAAAAACCGGGTTGCCACGCCCAGAGCATCTGCCAGCGCTTCCGACATATCTTCGGTGGGCGATTTTGTACCCTGCTCCAGCTGATTGAGATACTGACGCGTCGCACTGACCTTGATCCCCAGTTGATCAAGAGTCAGTCCTAGAGCGACGCGAGCCAGTCGAAGCCGCTCGCCGTGAAATGCGCCATTGGCCATACCGTTTCCCAGCGCCAAAAGGCTATTCAGCTGTTTTGCTGGACCGGTCGCGCACGCCAACCAAGGGAGCATCGAGATCGACGCTTTCCGTCGCCGCACGTCCCACGGTGCCCGTATCCGGTGTCAGGTTGATCGGGACTTCCCAATTGAGCACGGCGGTCTGACCGCGTAGACCGACAAACTTGATCGCCATGACACTGCCGTCGAGATCGGTTTCGACCGCGTAGCGGTAGGCGAGTTCCCGGCCTTCGTCCCGCTCACCAAACGAAAAGCCGAGTTGGCGAAGCTCGTTGAAAGACTGGCGCTGGGTGCGATCGGTTGGCTCGTCAGCCTCCCCACGATAAATGCGGACTGGCACCTCCCCGATCGTGAAGATCAACCCCAGCGTGCGATCGATCACTGCGAGCCAAGGATATTCGTCCCTGTCGCCGGCACGCAGGATGCGCGCCCGTCCGAACTGGAAAGCGCGACATCCGAGGGTCCACCCATCGTCGCCCGCCTCTTCATCGAAAAGCTCAACAGCCATCTGCCGCCCGTCGCTGATCATCTGGGCAACCGCCACCACCCGTTCTTCGGTAAGATCAGCATGGTAGTCCCACGGAAACGTCTTGGATGTCATGCCAGGCCCCTCGGCAAATTATTGCGTCAGTATGGGCTAAACGTAATTTTTGTCAACCAATGTGTCGGTTGTAAACTGATCTGCCTCGAAGGTGTCAGATCTCGCCACGGATCTCGACAGACGCGAAGCTCCTTACGTTTCGCGCGAAAGCCGCTCGCTCTCAGCGATCATCCAATCGAACCAAGCCTCCGGGGCGACAGCCGGCAATTTTGCGGCAGCGACCAACGTTGGCACGAGGGCTCGTCGTGCAGCGTCGCTGCTGACACCAGTAGTGCGCATCATCCGATACCGCTCAAAGTGGACAGCGTGCACTTCTTCGCGATGTGCCCAGTAATCCTTCACGGCGGCGACCCAGCCTGCATTGGAGTCTATCTGGTTGAGGATGGCGTCCTTTACGACGCTATGCCGGGTATGGGGAAGCGCGTCGCCAACGAGGGATCGCAGATCGGCGACGCGGATGCTGTCCTGCTCGGCTCCAGGTTGCGCTGCCATGCCATCGGTAACGATTTGCCTGCAATCATGGCAGACCCCGACCTGCCAATGGACGGTAAGAACCATCGGCAGGTTTTGACCGCGATCTCGCCGATGGAGGGACTCCGGGTCCGTCTCCGGACGAAAGTCATTGAGCAGCATAATAGCTGCCCGCCAGCTGCCTTTGTTCGATAATCTAAGGATCTCAAATTTTGACCGTGCGCAGCCGGGGCATTGCCAAGTGGGGCCAGCGTTTCGCCAAGGCGGAGACGCACGCGTTTGCGCTTCGTCGATCGCTCGGAATTCATCGCCGCTCGGGATGCGGACTTTTGCTGTTGTTCGCTTCTTTCCCGTAGTGGATCGGCCCGCAGTCGAACGCGAGCGCGCAAGAAGGGCCTCGCCGATCCCATCTGGCCGGTTGCGTATGCCGCCGGCTTCGTGCGCCAGGCGATAGAGAAGGCGCGTATCCTCATAGTCTCGCGCGGGATCCGAATAAGAGTGAATTACATGATCATGCCGACCCGCGGCAATGCGCTCGCCCATCGACGCAGCGAACGCCATGCGCTCACTGTATTGCGCGAGCGCGGCGGGCCAGAGAGCTCTTCCGACATCCTCATCCAGCGCGTGGCTCGCATGCGGTGCTGGCTTGACGAACCGTGCGATCTCTTCCGGACTGAAGCTGAAGGTGCGCGGAACATCGCGGCCAAGGCGCGCTTTCATCGCTGCATCGGCTGCGTTGCAATCGTTGCAAATGAGAACATGGCCGAAACGCGAGATTAGCGGGAGGGCCGCCGAGCAGGCTCGCTTGCGCACGACAAGCAGGTCACCCTCAATGCCAGCAAGTGCTCTGTCGCGCATGGCTTCGCTGGCGGCATCGGCCAAGTGATCGTGGTGCCAATCGAGCTGGCAGAGCAGGACTCGGGTCTCCGTGAGCCTGGCGATCTCGGCCTTGCGACGCAGGCAACACGGACATTGCCAGTCGATCCAAGTTTGCGCCCAAGCCTCGTTGAGGTCGAGCTTGTTGGTACCAAATTGTTCGAGGAGCCAGCGCGTTTGCGAACTCCATCGCCCATCCTTCGTGCGCGCCAGCACATGGCGCTGGACTTCGTCATCCGACATCGCAGCGAAGTCGGGCACCTCGAATTGAAGGGTTCTCATCGTACCACTGGTGAGAAATATCGCGCGGGTCTGCAAGACGATTGGCGCAAAATTGAGGCTCAGCCCTTGATTAGGCTGTTCGCTTGCACGTGGACGCGCCCTAGAGTTTGGACTTTAGCAAGCCCTGATAGTCGTCGAAACCTTCCGAAAGGAGCGCATGGACGGCGTCGCGGCGCGCCGCGCGACCTGGGTCAGGATCGACGAGATGGGGGGATTTGAAGCAGCCGTTCGATGTGACCGTCGGCGAGACCGGCACGACGGGCGCCTGCAATGACAAGGGCCAGATACCAGTCATACGGCATGAGCGCATCGTCAGTCACCGTCGCACGATAGGTTGTAACTGAGACGCTCGCGCCTGTGGCGACATTCCTGATGATGAAATCGTCCAGGCGTTCATAGCCCACGCCCAGGCCTTCGGCGCGGTCCAGTGCCCGCAGCTCGGCACTGGCGATCTCGAAAATCACACCGGGCGTCACGGCGTCTGCGGAAGTGATCAAAGTTGCCTTACCCGATCCGTTCTTGCTCGCTTTCGAAAACGCGAGGTCAGAACCGACCGCGTTACCAGTCCCGGCGATGCGTGCGCTTGGACATCGGGCGCGCAAGCGCGCAGTCAGCATGTTCGATCCATAGGCAAAGTACAGAAAGGTCATGCCCACCCTTCTCAAACAATCTGCACGCGCGCCAGCTTGTGCGAGCATGGATCACTCCGCCATCGCTATCCGCCCTCTCCAGGGTATGCCATGGACTCGAACGAAGCGCTCGTGTGGATGGGCTTCGTCGGCTAGTTTGCGACTATGGATCAACACGAACTCATCACCACTGTCCTGTGCGAAGCGAGCGGGATTCACGCGGAGGATGCGCTTCCGGCCGGCTACGCCGGCAAGCGTGCCGATGTCGTGTTCCTGTCGGAAAACCTGATCGCTGAAGTGAAGTCGTTCACAAGCGACCGCAGACAAGATCCACAGGTCGCGACCAAGCTTGGTGAGGTGATGGAGCGCAATGCGGCCTTTGGCGGGCCAATCGTGTTTGGCACGGTCAATGTGAGGCTTCATGACCTGCCAAAACCGATCGCCGAACAGGCCTTGAGGGTGGTGGGCGCGCGTGTTCGCAAAGAGGTGACCTCGGCTCGAGGTCAGATTGCGGCAACACGAGCTGCCCTCGACATGCCCGATGCTTACGGGCTCATTGTGTTCGTCAGTCCGCCCGAACGCCTCGGCAATCAAACAGTAGCCTGGCTGATCAATGATGCCCTGAAGCACAGTGCTCGGGTGGATGGCCTGGATGGAGCGATGGTGATCGAAACGCCGCTGGGTTTCCCTGCCGGTCAGTTCAAAAGCCGGAACACATTCTCTTCCCTATGGTCGATCAGCGGGCGGATGTTTCCCAATGGGCTGGCAGAGCGCATTGCCGCGGCCTGGGAACGCCTTACGCCCCAGCCCGCCAGATATGCAGATGTCGAAGATTTCGTAGCTTTGGGAGGGTCGGAATAGTCCGCCGAGCAAGGCGGACTCGTCGTTGTCGCAGCGTTACGATATGCTTGGGCGATGAGCGACGGTTACAACTTCCAGCAGTTGAAGGCGGAGATTTTGTCGCGGAGCCGGGCAATCGACTGGGAGACAGCGAAAAGCGAATGGTATCTGGTTGGCATCTCCGAGGCTGAGACCCCCGAAACCTGCCTGTGCAGCCATTTTCCCATTATCGAGCTGTGCACGATCGCCAATCGCCTCACCAACATCCATGTCGATGTGGGCAATGTCTGTGTGAAGCGCTTTCTGGGCTTCCGATCGGATCTGATCTTCGCCTCGATCAAACGCATACGAGCTGACATCACCAAAAGCGTTGGCGCGGATGCAACTGTGCTCTTTCATGAACGCGGCATCATCAATGCGTGGGAGTATGGCTTTCAACAAAGCACGATGAAAAAGCGAAATCTGACGGCCAAGCAGCTTGAAACGCGGGTCACGATAAACCGCAAGATCCTCGCCTCAATCAAGCGGCGGGGAATTCAATAGCGGGCGCGTCGCTCGCTCGGAAGGCTTCGCCAATCGGGCGCTCGGCCTCTATATGGCCCCCATGTTCTCGCTCGATCATCCGGAGATTCTCTCGCACCTTGGTCAGCTGATCTACGGGTTTCAGCCGGTTCAGTTTTCGGACGGACGATTCAGCCTGATCATCAAGGCCGGTAAGGAGTTCATCCTGACGGCACGCATCAATAACGGGTTCAAGATCTATCTGGTGCCCGACATTGACGTTCCCGGCCAATCGTTGGGCTTCATGACCGCCTTCTTTGATGATCATGATGAGCCGCTCGTGCTATTCACGCCGCTCTATGCCGGTGACGATATGCTGCGAGACCTCGTCGGCGCGCTCGGTCAGGATAGCTTCGACCTCTTCTTTTTCGATGAGCATGATCGGGAGCTCATGGGAACCCGCTCCCATGTACGAGAGGTTGCACGCTTTCGAACGGCAATAGCCGAGACGCGCTTTCCGACGCTCGACGTGGATGATCTGGCGGCGACCTATGAGGCGATGGGCGGCTGGTTTGGGCTCAGGACCGCAGAGGATGATGACGGGGCCTTCGTCGTGGAGCTGGGTGAGCGCCTCTATGCCGACGATATGGTGGTCATCGACGCCCGAGGTGACGCATATGATTTCCAGGGCTCAGATGGTCTCGTGATGATGACGAGCCTCGAACGCGACGAGCCTGGCGCCTTTCAAGAACGCGATATCGTCTCGCTCCTGCGACGGGCGTTTCCCGGCGAGGCGATCTTTCTCAATCCGATGCGAGAGGACAGCGGGACCGAATTGACGGATGTTCTTGTCGTGACCGACGAGGTCGTGTTGGTGGTACAGGCGAAGGACAGCCCTAATACGGAGGCCTCGCTCCGCCGTTCGATCGACCGCAAGCGCGCTGTGATCCGGAGCCATATCGACAAGGGCGCAAAGCAGCTGCGGGGAGCCCTCACCCATATTCTTGAACGGGACTCCTTGGTTCTGCGTACACCGGACGGACCGCGCACCGTCGATGTGGCCGATCGCGCCATCGTCGGCCTCGTCGTCGTGCGTGAGATGTTCGATGACGACTATAAGGCTTGCAGTGTGCCCGTGCTGGCGGTTGCCGGCGCTTGCGAACAGCCTTGCGTGCTGCTCGACTATGCCGCGCTGCACCTGGTGGCGCTCCGCCTCTCATCGCCGGCGCGGCTGATTAACGGACTCTATCAAATGTTCGCGATGGCGATGGAGCATGGCGAGTTTCCCAAGCCCCGCTTTTCCGGCGCCCCTCAACAAGAGGAAGGGGCACCTACATCGTGAGTGCTATGTTCCAGAATGCCGTCGCGGCCATTCGGATGGGCATCGAGGACTATGCGCTCGATCGCCCCGAGCGATCGCTCTCCGCGGTCCGCAACTTCTATGCCGGCGTCCTGCTGCTCGCCAAGGAAGTCCTCGTGCGGCGCGTGCCGCTGGCGGATCCCGACGCCGTGATTGGCGCGCGATACAAGCCGGTCCCCGATGGAGCCGGTGGGGTCGACTATGTACCTGATAGCAAGACCACCATCGATTTCGCGACAATCGGCAAGCGGTTCAAGGATTTTGGTCTGGAGATCGACCGCGCGGCGCTGACCGACTTGAGCGACGTCCGCAACCAGGTTGAGCACCGATTTACCAACAAGCCGTCGCAGGTTGTGCGAGAGATTGTCGCCAAGGCATTCCCGGTCACGGCACAGCTGTTTCGGTTGGCGGGCGAAGATCCCCGCGTCCAATTGGGCGATGCGTGGGCGACGATGCTCGAAGCGCGTGCGCTGTACGAGCTGGAATTAGATCGCTGCCGGACAACGTTCGAAGCCGTTGTTTGGCGCTCTGCGACGGTGGCCGACGCGCATCTGCGCTGTGACGATTGCGGATCGGATCTGGTCGCGCAAACAGAGGCCGGCAACACCGATCAAGCGCAGATGGCGTTGGTGTGCAACGCTTGTGGTGCGATGCCATCTGTGGAGGCCGCGATTCTCGAAGCGGTTGGTCGCGCGCTTGAGACCGAAGCCTATATTCGAATGAAGGACAGCGCCGAATCCGGACCGGTGTTCGAATGTCCGGCCTGTGGTGAAGACACCTATATCGACTTTGAGCGTGGTTGCGCGCTTTGCGGCGAAGCGTTCGAATGGGAAAACTGCATGGTTTGTCACTCTCGGATTCCAATCGAGGATGCGCTTGCTGGCTTCGATGAGGGCATTTGCTCATATTGCAGCCATATCGCTGCCAAGGACGACTGACAGCCATCGCGCAACTAAGATTGCGCGAAATGGATATAATTGCGCGATTCTCGAAATGGTTGCGCATTGACTCACTTAGTTGCGCGGTTCAGATTGCGCGCAACTAAGGAGGCCCCGTGGCACGACCGATACCCCAAGCCGATCTTGAGGCGATCGAGGCTGCTGTCGGGCAGCACGAAGGTGGTGCATCGGCTGCGCAAATTGCCGAGGCGCTCGTCAATCCTGGTGCGCGCCGCACCCTTCAATATCGCCTTCGCGCGCTCGTCGATGCCGGTCGATTGCGGCTCAGCGGCGACGGCCGCGCTGCGCGCTACCATCTCGGCGGTGAAGCAGTCCCCCAAGCGGAAGCGGCAAACATCGTCCCCTTGTCGCCAGAGGGCCAGGCGCTTCTCGCCTACGTTCGTCAGCCGGTCGCAATGCGACAACCGGTCGGCTATGACCGCGCCTTTCTCGACAGCTACCGGCCGAACGAAACCTATTATCTCACCCAAGAGCATCGCGACCATCTGGCCACGGTCGGCAAGCCGCAGATCGAGGCCGCAGCCGCAGGGACCTACGCGAAGCAAATCCTGAACAGGCTGCTGATCGACCTAGCCTGGAACTCCAGCCGGCTCGAGGGTAACACCTATTCGCTGCTGGACACCCGGCGGCTGCTGGATTTCGGTGAGGCTGCCGAGGGCCGCGGGCCGCTCGAAGCGCAGATGATCCTCAATCACAAGGACGCGATCGAGTTTCTCGTCGCCAACGCCGACGACATAGGGTTCAATCGCTATACCATCCTCAACCTGCACGCGCTCCTGGCCAACAACCTGCTGGCCGATCCGGCTGCGGTCGGACGGCTGCGGCACATCATTGTCGGTATCGACGGTTCGGCATTCCATCCGCTGGAGGTGCCCGGCCTGATCGAGGAATGCTTCGATCAGCTCCTGGCCACAGCGGCGGCGATCAATGACCCGTTCGAGCAGGCGTTCTTTGTCATGGTTCAGCTGCCCTACCTTCAACCCTTCGATGACGTGAACAAGCGTGTCTCCCGTCTTGCCGCGAATATGCCGATGATCAGGGCCAACCTCGCGCCGCTGTCCTTCACCGACGTTCCCGGTGATCTCTACACGCGCGCGACGCTGGGGGTTTACGAGCGAAACGACGTCACCCTGCTGCGTGATGTCTTTCTATGGGCTTATGAGCGATCGGCTGCCCGGTACGCGGCTGTTCGCCAATCGCTGGGCGAACCGGACCCCTTCCGCTTGCGCTATCGCGAGCGCTTGCGCGACATCGTTCGAGATGTGGTGCGCGGTCCGATGGACCGAAAAACAGCGCGCGCGCATCTGGCGGCAACCGCGCGTGACGATATTCCAGCAGCGGATCAGGAGCAATTCATCGAAGTCGCAGAGACGGAACTGCTCGGTCTGCATGAGGGCAATTTCGCGCGCTACCAGGTCCGCCCGTCGGAATTCGCGGTGTGGCGCTTGATCTGGAGCCCGGCATGACTGTTCCGACGATCCTGCGCTTAAAGATTGACCGCTTTCGCGGACTGAAAGCGATCGATTGGTCGCCGAGCCCTGGCCTCAATCTGATCCTCGGCGGCGGCGACGTCGGCAAGACGACCATTCTCGACGCGATCGCGCTCCTATTGAGCCCCGTCAATCCGGCCAATCTGCCGGATACCGACTTTTATGGAAGGGAAATCGAGCCGGGATTTTCGATCGAAGCGGTCCTATCGTTGCCGGCGACCATCGGTATCCACACCCAGCTCAAGCCTTCCTGGCCTTGGGACTGGACCGGCACCGATGCGATTGCCCCCAGTCTTGAGGGCGATGCACCGGTCGACAGCAAGCCGGTTTACCGCGTGCGGGTTCGGGGGACGGAAGATCTCGAGCTCTATTATGAGATCATTCAGCCGGATGGGACTGCCGATCATTTCCCGGTTTCTCTGCGCCGGCAGATCGGGCTGGTTCGGCTTGGCGGCGACGATCGCAACGATCGCGATCTGCGCCTTGTGCAGGGTTCCGCGCTCGACCGGCTGCTCTCCGACAAGGGGCTGCGATCGCGGATGGCGAGCACTTTGGCCGACCACGCCATCAAGGATGAACTCGCCGATAGCGCCAAAGCGTCGCTCGCCGACCTCGATAAGGCGTTCGCGGCACGCAGTCTTCCCAGCGGACTCGATCTCCAGATCACCGGCGGGCAAGGCGCTTCGATTGCATCAATGGTGGGGCTGACCGCGCAGCGCGGGGCCATGACGCTGCCGTTGGCAAGCTGGGGCGCCGGCACGCGGCGCCTCTCCGCCTTGGCGATCGCCGAACAGAATCAAAGCGAGACGCCCATCACCGTCGTCGATGAAGTCGAGCGTGGGTTGGAGCCTTATCGCCAGCGCGTGCTCATGGACAAGCTCCAGGAGATGGCGACCCAGGCTTTCGTAACGACACATAGCCCCGCGACGATCAGCGCCGCCACCAAGGCGACCCTGTGGTACGTCGATCATGAGGGACATATCGGCGCGATCAAGGGGAAGGTCACCGAGCAGCATCGTGCACGTGATCCCGAGCTGTTTCTGAGCCGGATTGCAATCGTGGCGGAAGGTGCGACTGAGTGCGGTGCGGTTCGATCGCTTGTCGGGCGGGCGCTCGGCGGCGCGCTGGCGCCGCATGGCGTCCATGTCTGCGATGGTGGCGGTCATGAATCGACCCTCGGGCTGTTGCAGGCGCTTGCGAAAAGCGGGTTGCGCTTCGGCGGGTTCGTCGATGAGGAAGGCAAGCATGCTGACAGCTGGGCAACGCTAAAATCTCATCTCGGCGCGCTACTGTTCCGCTGGGAGAAAGGCTGCATCGAGGAGGAGATCGTCACTGCAGCGGCGGACAATCAGCTCGATCAGCTGATCATCGACCCGTCAGGCGAAAAGACCGGGACGCGGCTCTATACCCTTGCGATGCGGCTTGGCATCGAGACGAAGGATCTGGCTTCGATCCGCGCGGCCGCGGGCGGCGGGCTGCGGCCGCTGATCCTGGAAGCGGCACTCGGAAAAGTCCCCGCGGGCAAGGAAGACGACAAAAAGTCCTACAAGAGCCAAAGCCAGGCCTGGTTCAAAACTGTCGCTGGAGGCCGAGAACTCATCGACAAGATGTTTGCGCTGGGACTCTGGCCAGGATTCAGGCCACGGCTACTGCCATTTTGCAATGCGGTGCGGGACGCGGTTGGGCTCGATGGCCTGTCCGACCTGAGCGCATGAGCGACGCGTCGGTCGCGACCGCGCTTCGGTCGGCGGCGTCACTCGTCGTGATCGAGGCCCCCGCTGGATGCGGAAAGACGCATCAGGGCGCTGCCTATGCGCGGGATATCGCCAGCTCGAAGGCCAACCGGCTGCTCATCATAACCCACACCCATGCGGCATGCGGTGTCTTTGCCGAGCGCACGGCGGGTCTCGGCCGGCATGTTGAAATCCGTACGATTGATAGCGTGATTGCACAGATCGGCGCGGCCTATCATGCGGGCCTTGGCCTACCGGCTGACATCGCAACCTGGACCCGGCGCACGAAAGATGGTCACAAAGTCCTGGCGGCGCGTTTGGCACAGCTGTTGGCACGCTATCCGATCGTCGCGAGCGCTCTCGCCGTCCGCTACCCTACGATCATTTGCGATGAACATCAGGATTCTAGCGCCGATCAGCACGCGATTGTGATGGCGCTGCTCCATCAAGGCGCGAAGGTGCGGATCTTTGGTGATCCCATGCAGCATATCTATAAGGACGACGCTTCGGTCGGCGCGTCACCGCCCTGCGACTGGGACACCTTGGTCGGGCAGGCCGATGCCCACGCCGATCTCGATACGCCGCATCGCTGGTCCAATGGATGCGGTGATCTTGGGAATTGGACGCTGTCGGCGCGCGCGACGCTCAAGGCTGGCGGGCGCATTGACCTGACGCGTGATCTGCCAGCAAGCGTCAGCGTCGCCTTCGTCGAAAATGTTGCACAGCATCCCCAAGGCTATCAGCTCAGCGATGCCAAATCGGTTTATGGCGCCGAGAAGAAGTCGAACTCTCTCCTCATTCTGGCACGCCACAATCATGTCGTGCGAGCCTGCCGCGGCATGTTCGGGCGCCGCCTGCCGATGTGGGAAGGACATACACGCCGAGCCCTTGAGGTGCTCGTCGATGCGGTGCGCGACGCGAACGCCCAACCGGGCAAGATCGCCGCCGCCGTAGTCGCCTTCATCGGCGCGATCGGGAAGGGGTTCAGCCCCTCGGCGTTTGGCAATCGATTCGAGCAAGAAGCGCGAGAACTGTGCACCAAATCCTCCCGCGGAAAAACGGCGACAATTCAGGAGTTAGCCAAATATATTGTCGACCAGCCCGATCATCGCGGCGTTGCCGCGATGCTACGCCGCCTTGCCGAACTCAGGGCTTCCGACACCGGTTTCAGCGATATCGCGTTTGACCACCATAGTGAATATTGGGACGCGATCCGGCTTGGCGGCTTCGATGATCTTGAAGCCGGCCTCGCCGAAATCACGAACCGTCGCACTTACTCCCGGCCCCATCCGCCGGCGAAGGCGATCAGTACGATCCACAAGGCCAAGGGCCTCGAATGCGGCGGCGTGATACTGCTCGGAGGAGACGTGAAGAGCTTCCCGGAGAAGCCCGACGCGCGTTGCCTCCTCTACGTCGCTCTGAGCCGGGCCAAGGACAGGCTCCACATCGTGGCGTCTCGAACGACGCCTAGCCCCTTGTTCATAGTGTAAGGGCACGGCGATGACGCTCTATCTGACCAAAACCTGGGGATTCAGTTCTCCATCCGGGCCGCTGCAATTCAGTACCAATGGCTGGCGAACCAACGCGCGGAATGCCCTAAAATCTGGTGATATGGTGTTAATTGTCGGAACAAAGGGCTCCGAGACCGACGAAGACGAGCAAGGCCGCATTCTTGGTCTGATGGAACCCACCAAACACGTCGTCAGCTCGCTAGACTATGATTTGATCCGCGGGCCGCAGGACCTCGATGCGGCCGGCAACTATAAGTGGCCTTTTGGCCTCGAGTTGATCCGCGCATGGCGGTTCGACGACCCTCGGCCGCTCCTGACGGACCTGACATCCCGGCGGTTCAACATGGACTCGGCACAAGGGATCGTGCCGCTCGAACCAAGCGAGGAAGCATCGATCCTCGCGCTGCCGAGATCCGAAGTCGGCCTGCTCAGCGCGATCGCCGCCCGTGCTCGAGTCGAAGGCGCCGATGTCGCGCGGCGTAAGGCCGCGCCCCCGCCGACCACTGCGCGAACCGGCATCATGCACATGCGCCGGGCGCCCGCATTTACCTATGCGATGGAAATACAGGGTGCGAAGCAACCGGCGATCAAGATTGGCTGGGCGTTCGACTGGGCGCAGCGCGAGCGCGGCTTCAATCATGCCGCCATGCCCGCGATCGGCGGGCTTCGCTACAAGACCCGACTTCACCAGTTGTTTCCGACCGCGAGGGACGCCTTTCGGATGGAGCAATGGATTCTCAAGCGTTTCGATCACCGGCGCCACGCCAACAATGTGGAGATCGTTACACCCCTCACGCTGGCTGAATTGCAGAGCGCCTGGACCGACTATCTCGTAATGGCTCGGCGAGAAGCCCGGTAGTCGCGCATGAGGAAAAGCCCAGAAGACCCGTCCTGGACGGCACCGCGCACGGGCATGGACTGGCGTGATGATGTTGTGCTGCTGGCGACAGCCTGGCTGGCGGAGCTCGCCAACGGTCGCACATGGGCGGCCCGGATCGCAGCCACGCGAGACCGCTTCCTATTGGCAAAGACGGAATGGGGCGAAGGCCGGATGGTCCCGCTTTATGACCCCAAGGACACCGCTGCGTGGTATGTTTTTCAGGCGAATGCCTATGCGGCCGACCGGCTGAACTGGGTTCCGGAAGAAGCCGTGCGCATGGTGCCAACCTTCACGCGGATCGGGGAAGAACTCCCGAAGCTGCTTGAGATACCGGGTGCTGAAGCTCGGGCGGCGCGGCTTATGAATGCAGATCGATCGCAGCCCGACGGGGGGCTGTTTGAGCTGCTTGTGGCCCTCGCTTATCGCCGTGCCGGCTGGGACACGCGATTCGTGACGGAGCGACCAGGCATCGCGAAAACCCCCGATCTCTTCGTTTCGAAGGGACGGCGGCGCTGGGCGGTCGAGTGTAAACGAATGGACCGGTCGAGCTATCAGTCGCGAGAAAAGGCGCGCGGCGAGATGCTCGCGAACGCGGTCCACGCGCTGGCGCTGGCCAATGGCCGTTCAATTGCCATGACAGTCGTGATCGATGCGGAACTCGCGGATTTACCAGATGATTATCTTGTTCGAAGGGCCGCCTCATATTTCGAACACCCGCGTAACGCTGTGTGGGCCGACGAAGCGGGCATGGGCGTCATCGAGGAGATCGATTGGTCGCTCGCCCGGCGCGTTCTCGCTGTCGATGATGTCTATTTCGGCTCGAGCCGCATGATCGAACTGCTCTTGGGCGGCTATGACCATGACTTCTCGCACACGATGGCCGGCCAATGGCGTCCCGCGCCTGAACGGCCATTTTGGGCCAGTGCGCTGTACCAAGCGAGCGTTGTCAGCTGGCGGAATGTTTCGATCCCCGCAATCAGGAAGAAGGCGCGCCACTTCCGCTCGGTGGTTGCCGGCGCCACGAAACAGCTGCCAAAAGACCGTCCGGGCGTGGTGCATGTCGGGGTCGAAAGCTGGAGCGGCGGCGATGTCGACGGCGCACGTCATATCTTCAACAAGCTTGAAATGCTCGATTTCGATCCTGTCGATACCCGGCTTCGGTGGGTTTATGGCGAGTATATCGCGCCCGAGGTAACGACGAGGTCAGACGAATCATGGGCGATAGAGGAAACGTCAGCTTCATATCGTGTGGGGCGGCACGGCACGGCCGAGCCGCTGCCTAACCACATGCTGCTGACCCCCGAACATAGTATCAAGCATGGCGTGCATTGGGATCCGGTGAGTCAGCGTCCACTGAAGCGCTTTTGACTTGCGCGGCCCCGCCCTTCTCGGCCGCCTTGATTCCAGCCTGAAAAGCCCACTCCATGGCGCGCGCAATTTCGCCGTTAGTGTCTGAGTTGAAGCCGTATTTGGTTCTTTCGGCCTTTCCAACAGTGATGTGCTTTGCGACACGCCGAAACGCTTCCTTGCGCAATCCCGTTGCCGCGGATTCAATAGACGTTGGCCCTAGAACCCACTGCGCAACCTCTTGTGGAGGAAGTTGCTTCATTCGAATGTACAAGGGATGATCCTTGATGCTGCTCACCCAAGCGCCCTTCTAAAACGTTGACACTCACGATCAGCCGGAGTTCATCAGCCTAGATAACAGTTTTCACGATCCCAGCGGATGGCCTCGCTCGTTGGCGGCGCGGATCCCGGTCGAGGTTCAGCTATCGCATGACACTGCATGGCGTAACAACGTACCCCATTAACAAAATCGGCCTTCAACCTTTCACTCACCGCCAACACGTGATGTTGGGTAACGGGCGATACGGGAGACATCGCGCTTGGGAATCATCAACTGCTCCGGATTATATCGAGTTCGTCGGGCTCGACGTTGAGTCGGATGCGCCATCGGGCCAGCATCCGGCCCTCATTGGGAAACAACGGATCGAGCCGCTGATAGGTCGGGGTCAGCCGCGCACGCAACGGCTCAAATGCCGCTGCGTCAGCCAGCCCGTAAAATTCCAGCAGATAGCCCAGGCGGCGTATCACCGCGCCAACGCCGAGGCGAAGCGCGTAGTCGATCATCAGTTCGACCCGCAGCGTATCGCGCTTCATCCAGAGTCCCTTGGCGATCTCTGTGACGCCACCGACATATTGCGGATGGTCGAGACCATCGATGATGGACCGCTCGGGATCGCTGACCCGGACCTGCTCTTCGGATGTAATCCAGATCTCGGTCAGGCCGAAGAAAGCCTGCGGCTTGACGTCGACGAAGCGGAACTCATACCCGCGGATGTGCTGCGGGCGCAGGCGTTTGGCGCAGGAGACGACGATGGCCAACTGCGGTTGGGTGACCATGCGGTGCAGTTCGAGAGCGCTGCCGTGGGAGATGAAATAGGGCGCGTCCCCAACCAGCGTTCTTGCGATGAGGTATGGATCGCTAACATGCTCGGTGTCGCGGCCCCGCTCGAATGGCACCAGATTGTAGAGCCCGGGCTTTAGGCGCGTGACGATCCCGCGCGCTTCGGTGTTCGCGATGAGGCTGCGTGCCGATGATGGGCTCAGACCTGTGATCTCGGTGACGTCCGCGAGCGAAAAAATCGGCTGACGGCGCTCGTTCAGTTCGACGATCAGCTGGGCGGCACGAGGTCCAAGCGTCTTGAGATTATATCCTTCGCGCAATTTGAGCCTCTGTGAGCGATGTCCTGCGCGTTCGATATAACGGTAATTATACTATCTGGCAAGATCGTCGCTCGTAGCAGGACGAATCGCGCACACAGTATACGTTCCGACATGCTTGGGGTTGGGCCGCTAGCGGTTTATCAATCATGATAAATGTTCGGCACAGCCGAACAAAAGTGGCGGTTCTTAAACCAGTAGCCGATCGCCTGAGCCATATGTCGCAGAGGGGCTATGGCACAAAAGACAGATTCCCGGTCACCGGGACCGGCTGCGTTCCTGGGGCTTGGGCTCGCGACCTGGACGAGGGATGGGGGGCGTGGCTGGGTCACGGCTGCGGACTATATCCTGCCTGACGCTGGGGGAGGCATCCTTGACCATTGCCGGTCGGATGTTCCGTCCCGCCGCGATATGCGCATCAAGCTGTGTGCGGGCGACTGTCATCACCCGCGCAACCGCCTCGGGATTGTCGAATAACGTCCGTCGGATCACTGCTTCCATCACGCGCATCTGGCTGTCGGCCGCACGATCGTTCGGCGTGTTGCCACGATCGCCGCGCCGGGCATCCGGCCGTTCCGAACCATTGCCGTCGTGCTGGCGGTTCATCGCGGTTGATCCACGGCCGACATCGACGTCACGGGCTACCATGGGCGCGATGGTATTACGGCTCGTCTCCCCGCGCAGCCGATCAAGCTCCTGGAGATCGCGATCGTTGGGCTTGTAGCCACGTACCTCGAGGCCTTTTTGACTGGCCTCGATCCAGACCGATCGCCGAAATTCTTCCGATCCCGTGACGTGAATCCGATCCCAATTGCGGTGTTGTGCGATCGCCACCAGATCCTTGACGACCTCCTGACTCTCCGTTGCTGTGACCAGGCGCCGCCCCTGATCGCGAAACGCGGGATCCTTTGCTTGCGCCGTCGTGAAAAAGGCAGGCTCGCCCGACCATTTTGCCATGTCGGCATAATAGCGCTTCCGCACGCTATCCGGCACATCGCCCGCCTCGACGGAATGCACCTTGGGCGCACGTCGTGACGCACCGATAGCGCCGGCATGACCAGGTGCTTCGGTAGGACCATCCTTTGGTCCCCTGGGCGAGGACTTTTCCGGCGCAGCCGCCCCAGGTGCTGGCGTCTTGCGCCGTTCGGCGTCGTCGATGCCAACGCTGTTCGCAATGGTCCGAGCCGGACCGGATTGCTTGGAATCATTCTCTGCCATGGTCATGCCTCTCGGTCATAAATTCTGAAGATGAGGCGCCGGCGCCAACGGGCTCGAGAACGGCCCGGGCCGCCATCGCCGTGACAAAGGCGATAGCCGCCTGTTCGTCGCCGGGCGGTGGTAGATCCACCATGTCGCCCAAAACCAACATGTCATCGGTGATTTCGGCAAAGCCCGAGAGTTCGTCACCGGTGAGCGCGCGCATGACAGGTTCCGTCCGCTCTGCCGGCGCGGCTGCTTGGCCGTCGTTCAACAGAGCAGCTCTCTTCGCGCTAAGGGCCTGCGCCAAAGGATCACTGCTGCTCGCCTCGCCTGCCAATTTGGCGGTGGCCGACACTGTGTTGATCGCGATCGGACGGGGCGCGACCTTGGGCGGGTCACTGATCCGGCTCGTGAAGCGCTTCGAGCGGAAATACTCGATCTTGCGGCCCCTGACGGGTGGAATGCCGCCGCGCATCAGTAGAAGCTCGCTCTTGGGCATCTGCATCAGCTCCTGCGGCATCATCAGCGCGCGGCGCTGGTCTGATTCTGATATGCTGCGATTGGCGAGCAGGCCATGAATCGTCCGGCTCTTCGATTTGACGTTCATCGTGAAATAGCCAAGCCTCTCGGAGAGTTCGTTGGCGACCTTCAACTCCTTGGGCGTGAACACGATCTCCAGTCCGCAATTGGCGATGATCTCGTCGGTGACATCCACGCCATAGATGCCGCGGGGCTGGGACCGGCTCTGGATGACCGGCAACAGGCGAAGCCCGTAGCCTGCCACGTAGGAAAACGCTGACGCGATAACCGGCGCCTTGCCGAGGCGGGCGAACTCGTCGAGCAGAATGAGCACCGGCACGCGGCCGCCATTCTCAGGCAGTTCCCGCGTATTCAAATCGATCAGCTGCTGTAGAAACAGATTATAGACCGGAGCAATGCGGTCGATATTGTCGGGCGACACCCCAAGATAGATCGATATCCGCTCGCGCCGGACCTGACGCAGATCGAAATCGGTCTCCGACGTCGCGGCGTCGACATAGGGATTGAGCCACAGATTGAGCTTCGAAGTGATCGTCTGTTTGATACCGGAGAAGGTGTTGTCCGACGCGGAGGTGAAGTCGCTCAGCGCCGAGACACAGGCCTGGCTCAGCCGCTGTCCGCGCTTCTGCGCCTCCTCGACGACCTTGGGCAGTTCGACCTTGGGGTCGCCCGTCGTCAGTCGCCTATAGATTTCGCCAATCGTGAAGGGGAGGGCGGGATTGGCCGCGACGAGCGCACCGACGCCGACAAAAGCGGCGCGCGCGGCTTCCGCCCAGAACGGATCAGCCTTTTCCGGGGCCGGAAACAGCATGCCGCCGATTTTCTGCAGTTCGTTGATCACATCGGTGTCGTCGAGCCGGTCGATGAAGCTCAAGGGATTGTAGCGGGCGCTCCGGCCGTCGGGATCGAGCGGGTCGAACAGATAAACGGCCTGGCCATGCCGTGCCCGGAAACCTGCGGTAATGTCCCAATTCTCGCGCTTCACGTCGAGCACCACCACCGAGTCTGGCCAACTAAGAAGATTGGGGATCACCACGCCGACGCCCTTGCCGGCGCGCGTCGGTGCCTCGAGCAGGACATGCTCGGTGCCGCCGAAAACGAGATAGCGGCCGCCTTTCTGCCCGACGATGATCCCACTGTTGCTGCGCAGATGTTCGCGCCGGATTTCGCTTTCACGCGCAAACCGTGCCTCGCCATGGAGCGTGCGCCCACGCTTCAGGATGACGAGCAGGATGACGAAAGCGATGGCGCCACTGACCAACGCACCGCGCTCCAGCCACAGATGAAGCAGCGGATCGCCGCGGTAATACCAGAGCCAGGCGGGTATCGCCGAGATCTGCATATGCGGGCCGATCTGGTTCAGACCGACGAGGGCGACCAGCACCGCGCACAAGGCGCACGCCAAAAAGATTGCCGCAAGCATCCCCGCGACGATGGCGACCCTAGTGAGCGGTCGTGCGTCCGACAGCCGGATCAAAATACACCTCCTCGACTTCGAATTTTCCGGCGCGCTTGCGGGTTTGGACGACGACGTCGACGAGCATGTGCAACAGCCCGCGGATATCGTCGCGGGCCAGATCGCGTCCGCCCTCAGATTCCTTGACCAGCAACGTCAGCTGTTCGAACGCGCCCATCGCCGAACCGGCATGGACCGTCGTGATCGAACCCGGGTGCCCCGAATTCACATTGCGCAGGTAGAAGAAGGCGGTGCCGTCGCGCAGCTCCTGCAGGAGGATGCGATCGGGCCGCATGCGCAGCGCACTTTCGAGTAGCTGCTTGGGGCCGACCTTCGCCAAGCCCTGTCGCTCGCTCGAATAGACCATGTGCACGACATTGCGATGCTCGACCACGAGCTCGCGCGTATCCTCGATCGTGAGCAGCCGCTCGTCGGGCGGGATCAGCTGGATCAGCGCCTTGGCAAAGGTGGTCTTGCCCGAGCCGGTCGCGCCGCTCACCAGGATATTCTTGCGGGCGGCAACGGCCGTTCGAAAGAAAGCCGGCCAATCGCCGACATCGCGCTGCGCAATCAGCTGCGCATCGACTTCGCCAAGGCCTTGCGCAGCGGCGCGCGTGCTCGTGAACAGCCCCGAATCTGCGAGCTGGTCGATCGCGAGGGTTACGCGCGAAGGCTTGCGGACGGTGAAGGACGGCGCGCCAGTTGGTGTCACTGACGGAATGACGATCTGACAGCGCTCGCCCCCGGGCAAGATGGTCGAGCAGATCGGCGTCTCTGCATTCACGTCCTGCCGGGTGAAGCTTGCCGCTGCGACGGCGAGCGTCGCGAGCCATTCGCTATCGAGCTCGGCGACATTGTGCCAATGCCAGCCCAGATGGTCCTCAATGCCGACTTCGCCGGGCTTATTGATGACAAGCTCCGTCACCTCGACCGGCTCCAGCAGCGGCAGGATCGGTGCGAGATAATGGCGCAGGACTGCGGTATCGCTCATTCTCAGCGCCGCAACTCGAGATTGTAGACGTCGGCGAAGTTGAAGTCCTTGGCCACGAAGATCCCGACCTCCTCGCCCTGGTTCTTCTTCAGCACCGGACGGATGTTGATGCTGTTCTGGAGCGCGATGCTCGCCCCCTCGCTCGGCGTGCGCGTCGTGTTGTTGAAATTGTTGTTCCCGCCGGAGACGGATTGCCCTGCGATGTAGGCGGCGTCGTCGACCAGCGAGAGTAGCAGTGCGCTACCGAAGCGCGCCCAGAAGAAGGTGTCCACGGACCCTGCGATGCCTGCGCGGCCAAGGGCATCCGACCCCGGCGAAGCCAGGTCGATGCGCACGCCCTGCGGCGTGACGGCGCGCGTCCACAGCACGAACAGGCGGTTCTGCCCTTGCTGGATGCCGCCATGATATTCGCCGAGGACTTTGGTCCCCTTCTCCATCAGCACGACGCGGCCATTCTCCGAATACACGTCGCGCGGGATCAGGCATGAGGTGTAACCCGGCTGCGCCGAATTCATGGCGGTCTGCAGAATGCAGGGGATCAGCGTGCCGGCGGTGACGAGATAGTTGCGATTGGGCAGCATCGAGGCGCGTGCCTCGCCAACGGCCGAACTCTGACGAAGCGCATCGAGCGCATTGGGCGCGCTCCGGGCGGCCGGATCGGTCGAGCCGTCGCCAACTATGCCCGCATTGCCGGTGTCGGAGCCAGCCCCGTTAGAACCCGCTGGAGCTTGGAGCGCGTCGCGGCCGCCATAGGCGATCAAAGTTGAACGACGCGCCTGATCGGCCAGGTTCTGGCGCGTGTTGCGCGGTGCCGCCACTGGCTGCGCTCCAGGCTGTATCGCCGGTACGATCTGTCCATCCGGGCCAACGGTCGGCGGAGGATTGAGGACAGGCGCGTTGGGATCGGCACCCACGGCGCCGAGCGGCCTGGGTTTCGCTGCGACAGCATCATAAGCGACCGTTTCGCGCGCCGCGAGATCGGGTCGTTTGGCAATTGCCTCGGGCTTCCCCATCAAACTCGAGCCGGTCTTGCTCGGTCCCGAATTCACCCACAAAATGCCGAGCACCATCGCCGTCCCGGCGAAAATCAGGGCGGTATTCCGCTTTGCCGGCGTCATCCCCCCGATCGGGTCGATGCCGCGCTCGCGGATGATTTCGTCGCGTTCGGGTGTCGGATCGCCCTGCGGGCGACGAGGAGCCTCGGCCGCAATCTCGTCCATCGCACTCACTCCTTCGGGTCTTGTATGGTGCGCTCGACATGCGGCGATGCGGTGTTGGTGCCGTGATCGACGCCATAAGGTGTCGGCGCGAGGTTATAGATGCACAGCACCTCGCGGTTCCGGCGCAGACGCAGTTGGGCCGCCACGGCGTGGACGACCACGAACTCGTCGCGGACATCGAACGGGACCAAGGACTCCGAGCCGTCCGGTCGCACCAGATAGATCGCCGGGATTTCGTGGTTGCCGGGGAAGCGCATGACCGTGAACTGGCCGTTGTCGGAGATTTCCGACGGCTGTAGGTCGCTCGCACCCTGGACCTTGTAGTTCAGATTGCGCGGTCCATCGATGACGCCGTGGTCAAGGGCTCCCCGAACGGCACTCGCCTGCAGCGCGGCAACGCGCTGCGCCTCCTGGGTGGCGCGCATGCGCGCGGCACGATCGGCCTCATCGCGCGGGTAGCGAAACCGAACCTGGAAGAATGTGTCACGGCTCCCGCTGCCGATTGGTCCCCGGCGCGCGGTCAGCTCGAAGGCGTAGTTGCGCAGCTCGCCCCCGCGATTGGTCGTAACGATGAGGTTGGTCGGTCCCGCCCGCTCGCGGGGTTTCAGAAACAGGATATGACCGGCAACCGCCACTTCCCATGACACGGTGTCGCCGAGCGCGACATGTTCGATCGTCTCATCGGCGCCAAGCACCACCTGGGTCGCCGTGCGAAAAGTGCCAACGATGCGGTAGACCTGGGTCTCCTGATATTCGACGAACTTCACGCGCGGATCCGCCGGCCCACCGCGCGGGGTGTCCTCCGCCAGGGCGGGCGTCGCTATAATGGCGAGCAGGCTCACTATGGAGAGAACGCGGTTCATCGAACTACCTCGGGGTCCGCGCGGTAATTCTCGACCTGGAACCCCAATGGGTTGCGATAGCGGTCGCCCTCCGCCATCGGCGCATTCGTGTACCGGAAGGTGACGGTCGCGATCCAGTCGCTGCTCTGGGTGTCGGTGTCGGTCTGCACCGTCCGCGTGAAGCGGACGTTAGCAACACGATCGTTGATGAAGGCGATATTGCGCACGCGGGCCTGGACGACCGCGCCCTTGCCCCAGACGACCTGTGGGCTCGCGGCATTGTTCGAGCTGAAAAATCGGCCCCAGCGCTGCTGCTCGCCTGGTTCGGACAAGATGGTGACCGCCCGGAAATTCTCCTCGGCCGCCGCCGGCAACCAGCTTTCCCGCGTCCGGACATATTGCGCGAGGAAGAATTTCGTGACCGCCTCATCATAGCGCATCGGCTTCTGGGTGAGGGTAGTCTGCACATCAACCGCGCCCGTCGTCTGATTGACGCGAATGATGTACGGCATGACCGTCTTCAGCGGGGCAAGGCCCGCAAGTGCGAAGCCCTCCGCGGTCGCGGCAAGCAGCGCCAAGCCGGCCACGACCCAGGCGATGCGTTCGGATCGCAACGATTTGCGCTGACGGTCCTGATCCCAGGATCGGGCATGCCCGAAATAGAGTTCAGCGTCTTTTGCCGGCACGCCTTCGGTCTGGTTCCGCATGATCAGCAACTCCCAAAGGTGCCGGGGGTCGCGCGCGCGGACGTCTTCTCGGGAAGCGGGGCGGGAACAGGCGGGGGCGGAGTGCCGGCATCAACTGGCTGTTTGATCTGCGGCACGGGCGGCGGGGCAGGGGGTGCGACGATTGCCGGGAGCGGCGAACCCGGCAGAACGCTCCCGTAGATGTTCACCTCGCGCAGATGCTTGCCGTTGCAGACGGGCAACTTCTTCGGCCCCGATGCCCCGTGGGCAAGTGACGGGAGCAGGGCGATGATGAGCGCCGATCTATGGAGCACGCGGATTATGGTGGATGGCCTCGTCAAAGATTCCTCCTTCGTCATGCGCGGCTCACCGAACCGCCCTGCTGAGCGGCCTTTTCGAGATTGCGACTGTTGCGGGCGACGCGACGTTGCTGGAACGGCGCCGCCACGGTCCCCCACGCCGAGCCGGCAAAGGCACCGACACCGGCGGAAGCCCCGCCGGCTATGCCGGTTGCGATCGAGGGGGCCTGAAAGAAGAAGATTGTTCCCAGAAAGATATAGACGGCGAACAGTACCGCACCCAGCGCCGCGTCTCCGACACCTTCCGACGCAGTGATCGCGGTCGCACCAAGGTCGGTAATCAAGGCCGTGATGGCGATGATCACGGCCATCAGAACGATGAAGTTGAATGCCTGCCCGAGCCAGCCGTGGAACAGTCTGCGCGTAGTCTCAAAAAGAGAAAGCGCGATAAAGATCGGTCCGAGCGCGATGATGATGGCGAGCGCTACTTTCGCGAAAACCGTGATCGAGAACCCGATCGCCGCAGACAGTCCGGCGAGCGCTTTCAAACCGAGGCTCAGGACGTACAAGACAAGCTTATAGGGGTTGATATCGCTGTACGTTGCCGCCTCGGTCTCGATCCTCGCGATGATGACGTCACACTGGCTGAAATAGTCGTCGAACACGTTGCCAACGCTCGTGACAGTATGCCCCGCCAACGCCTGCGAGATCGCATCGGGCATGCCGTGGAATAGGGGGTTTGTTACCCACTCCGTGTAGGCGACCGTCGTGGCCGCAACGTAAAGCAAACATAGTTTTACCATTCGGTAGACCAGCTCGCCCCACGGCTCACTGATAATGCCGCGCATCACCATGTAGCCGAACAGCGCGATGTAGATGACCAATCCAAGCGCGAGTGGGCCGCGCACAACCTCGATGACATTGTTCAGTCGCTCGTTGAGGAACATGTCGAGCTTGCCGTCGATGTTCGTGTAAAGCGTGGTGAAGAGCCCGTCGGCCATCTCATGTTTCCATCACGGTCAATGGGCCGGCGACAGCGAGCGCAGCTTTTGATTGAGCGTCTTCACACTCTCTGCGTTCGAGCATTCCTGTGCGTCGCGATGCGTGCCATCGGCGCACGCCTTCAGGACTTCCGCGAGCTCTTGCGGGTGAGCTTTGAGGTAATCCTTTCCGCGGGCGGGGGGTTGGCACGCCACCAGAAACGCCGGGACCAAAAGCACAAATGCCCTGAAGATGGTTGCCTTCATTGATGAAGGCTCCCAAGCTTACTTGCTAAGATTTGCTCGCTCTCCTGCTGCGATCGAATGCGCTGCTCCGCCTGCTGCCTCATTGTAAGAGCCTGGAGTTGCACCGAGTCGTTCTGGATATGAGCATTTTCCACCCCGACACGGGCTTGAATATCCATCACGTCCTTCGCGTCAGACGCAGTGTCCAGCGACGAGCGCAGTTCCTCGAGACCCGTCGTTCGCTGGGCGGTGACGCCATATGCTGCCTCGGCAATCGCCGCGTCACGCGCTGCCATTTCGCCATTGCGGGAGATTGAATCGCGGCTTGAACGCTCGAAAGCGGTCGCGTCAGGGCGGAGCACAGGAAGATCGACCCGATAGTTGCTGCGAATCCGATCTGCGGAAGATCCAAGACTGCCGAGGCCTGTCGTGTCCGAAGACATAAGGCGCTGAATGTCCCGTGCTTCGCTTGGCAAGAGGTGACGAACGGCGTCGGTGTTCAGAGACGAGGCAATCTGATTGACGTTCGTCAGCTTGTTGACGCTGTTGAACATGTCGGTGGCCTGGGAAATCTGCTGCTTCCCCTGTTCGATCATCGACAGGGTGTTCTTCACCGTCGAGAGGGTCTGCAGGAACGTGCTGGAATCATAGACCGGGATGCCCTGCGCGAACGCCGGCACCGAGATCGCCAATCCGCCGACAACCGCCAGCGCTCGAATTGCTCTCATGACCTTATCCTTTCCTTCTGGTGGTGGCACGGCGGCGCTCGTGAAAGACGGGCAGCCATTGGCTGGGATCGTCGCCATGTTCGCGGCGAACCTGATCGAGGATTCCGACGGTTTCGGTGGTGCCCGAGAGCACGGCCAGCTCGTCGGACAGGCCGCCGAGATCCAGTTCCACCACGATCGAATCGTGACCCTGCTTGACCAGAAACCGCCGGCTTTCGGGGATTAGATCGTTTCTGATGAGCTTGAACTCGGCGCGGGTGAGCCCGAGTCCATCGATATAATCAACCTCCCGGCCATGGGGGTTGGGCAAGAGGATCTTGGTGGCGACCTGCTCCATGATGCTATGCGAGATGTCCGATCGCAGAGCGTCAGCCGGGCTTTGCGTCCCGAACACCAGAAAGGCATTCTGCTTTCGGTAGGTCTTCAGACCGTCCTGCGCGAAGGCGCGGAACGCATCATCGCCCAGCGCCTTCCAGAACTCGTCGATATCGATCACGAGGCGACGGCCATCGAGCAGCGCATCGATCCGATGGAACATGTACATCATCAGCGGCGTGCGGATCTCGGGATTGTCCAGAAAATCCGTCATGTCGAAACCGATGAATCGGGCTTCGAGAGTCAACTCATCCCGGTCATTGTCGAACACCCAACCAAGTGCGCCGCCGCGCGACCATTTCTCAAGCCGAGCGCCTATCCCTTCCGGATCGCGCTGTCCGAGCAATTGACGAAGCGCAAGAATGGACCGCTCCTCCGGGGGAAGGCGTCCGATCGAGAGTATGCCCTCATCGATCATCCGCTCCTGCGTGACGCCCAGCTGGACGCCCGATGGAGTCACCAGATGCCGGATCAGCCTGCCGAGGAAGACGATGTTGCCCGGGGTCTGCTCAAGCGCGCGGAGCGGCGCAAACCCGGTCGGCACCCCATTGCGCAGCGCCAGATAGGTGCCGCCGGATGACCGCACATAGATCTCGGCCCCTCGGTCCTTGTCGATGAAGATCTGCTGCGCGCCGGTTTTCTCCAGCTGCGCCATCAGGAAATTCTGGACGACGGTTTTGCCGCCGCCCGACGGCCCGATGATCAGCGTGTGGCCAAGATCGTTCACATGGAAGTTGAAATAGAAGGGAGACTGGGCCGCGGTCTTCATCAACGCGATCGCGGCGCCCCAGTGATTGCCATCGGGCTTGCCGGCAGGGAAAGTGTGGAACGGGGAAAGCGCGGCAAAATTGCGTGACGTGATCGCCGCTGGCCGCGCACGCCATGCGAAGTTGCCAGGAAGCTGCGACCAGAAGGCGGCCTCCAGCGCCGGACCCTCCCGAGCGGCTACCAGACCCGCGTCGGCAAGGGCGGCCCGTGCGGTCGAGAGATTTTCGGCCAGGCGTTTTTGATTTTCACCGAAAACCGCGAGCGAGAAATGATGCTCGCCCAGGACGAACCGATTGCTCTGCAGATCGTCGGCCGCGTCGGCCAGTTCGAGCGCCTGGCTTGCAGCGGCATCCTCCGTCGAGGCCATCTGGTTCTGGCGACGGCGCAAGCGCTCGGAGGCCCGAGCCTTGCCCATGAACGCAAAGGACTGCGTCACGACGAACGCGAGATCTTGGCTGAGGAGCGCGTTCATCTGACCTGGCCGCGTCATGGCCGGATATTCGCGGATGCCGAACAGGCCGACGAACCGGCTCGTATCATGCGCCCGTACCTCGACCGTCTCGCGGCCGAAGATCACGCGTTCCCCATAGATGGCGGAGCCGAGATGACCGCGGACTAAGGGCACCCTGCCAGCACGGCCCATCATCACCAGTTCGAGCACCTCAAGCGGCTGCGAGAACATCAGGCCATTGTGCTCGTACAGGTGCAGG
The DNA here is from genome assembly GCF_000508185.1 of Sphingobium sp. C100. Classification (GTDB taxonomy): domain Bacteria; phylum Pseudomonadota; class Alphaproteobacteria; order Sphingomonadales; family Sphingomonadaceae; genus Sphingobium. Next base: position 44,257 of record NZ_AYOY01000147.1, read on the forward strand.
CGTTGGGGCCGGCAGCGTGCGAGGAGCTTCTCAATGTCACGCGCCTTATCCTCAAAGCGGGCAAGCTCGTCCTCATCGACTTCGGTCCCCTCTTTGCGCGCCGATGCCAGGCGTCGAAGCAGTACGCCGGTACGATCAGCCGATCCGACCGACGGCCGCATGATGAGGGTCAGGTAGAGTTCGTTGACGAACATGCGCTTGGCGGTCACCCGCGCGCGGTATTTTGCATCGAGATCGGCCGCAAAGGCTGAGCGAAACTCGCCTTCGGGATAGTCCGTGATCGGCCGGCGGACGATATGGGTCCAGATCGCGAGGCGGTCGTCGGCGATATTGCGCAGCGTGCCGTTGAGCTTTTCGTGCCAGTCGTTGAGATGGATTGGGTCGGCCGTCTCGAATGCGAGGCCGTCGAGCTTGAACATCATCATGAGGTCGCGCCCGTCGAGCGCAATGACGCTGTCGTCGATATGACGCGCATACGGGAGATAGCGCGCGGGGTCGGCCTCTTGTCTGAGGATCCGCCACGGCGTCCGGGCGGCAGCGCCGCCCAACGAACTGGCCCGGCTAGCCATGTGCAAAGCCCCGGCGTTTCGCCCCATCGACCGGCAGGGGCGAGTAGGAGCTTCCGCCCCACCATCCCCGATTGCGGCAGCGTGCTTTTGTCATTGTCCAGAGCCACAGGAGGCGGAAAGCGTTCGCATCGTGCCGCACGATCAGCCTGGCTATGGCCAGAAAGGCCCCAGCTAGGGCGAAGGCGTAAAGCGGGTTCCCGGTGATGATGAGCGTCAGGCACGCCGCCAGCGCGATCGGCAGCGATGCTTCGATCGGAACGCCCAACCACATCGTCGGCCGGGTCACGGCCAGGAAGAGCGTTTCTTCCCTAAGCTTTTCGTCGTCCATCCCAGCGCACTCACGCGCCGCCAGTGATGGTATCGACGATCCACTGCGCGCTGAACACGATGAAGATGCCGACGATGACGGTGACCAGGAGGCCCAGGCTCGCCCGTCCGGTGAAGAACATGAAACCCACGATGACGACGGCGATCACTGCGATCGTTTTCGCAAAAGTACCGGTCAGCCAGGTCTTGATGTTCTCGGCCATCGAGGTGACGCCGTCGGCCGCTTGAGCATGGGCCGGATCGGTGAGCAGGAGCGACACCGCAATGACCGCGATAAACAGCGCCATATACTGCACGAAAGAGCGCCGGCGCGGCGTCAACCATATTTTGGAATTGGTCGCTAAGGCAGTCATTCGGCTTGTCCTTTCGGTGAACTGTTGGATGCTCCCCCAAAGACCATCAATGATGCCGTCTGCGCCCCCGCAGTGGTGTCCCATGCCTCTTGGACGCGCGGCGTGCGAACGCCCGCCGAAGGCTGCGCGACTGTGGGTTCCGGCTTCACTGGCGCGGGCAAAGCGGCGGGTTCTGGGATCGCTTGGCGCCTGATCGCCGGCACGACGACACTCGACGACGCATAGACGCGGCCGACATAGCCATTTCCGAACCCGCGCGAACGACTGCCCGTATTGTACATCGACATGGCGGTCGCGATGGCCACCTCTGTGGAAGGGCTGGAGCGCACAACGTTCAGATAGTTAGAAGCCAGCACGCGTGCAGCTGCGGCGAGATTACGGCAGGGATCGAAAGCGTCATCGACCGACAGGCCAAGCCACCTGAGATTTGCGCTGTTGATTTGCCCTAGGCCAAGATCGATGTTGTAACCGCGGGCAATGAGCGATCGCGCGGCTGCGGCGGCCGACACCCGATCGCTGGGATTGGGTGCGGCAACACCCTTCGCATTCACGCCGATGGCGTAGGGGTTGAAATGACTTTCGGTGTGGACGACCGACACAAGCGTTTCGACCGCAACCGATGGTGCGCATTGCTGCGCCAGTCCGACCACGGTTGCGAGCTCAAGGATCACTGTGGTGTGGCCCCTCGTTCGCTGAGAGACGCTGGCAAGCTTTCGATATTCGCAAGCGAATAGGATTGCTGCCGCCCGTCGGTGAACGTCACCACCACCCGGCGCCGCGAAGCGGAATCGCGATCATAGACCTTGGTCTTCGCCACGCCACCACCGGAGCAGCCGGGGAATGAACCGCCCAATGCCAGACGCTCCCAGAGCTTCACCATAGGTGGCACGCAGGCGGGGTACTGGGTCGCACCGCCCGGGTTCGAGAGGCAAAGCAAAACCTGGCAGCCCAGATCGTTGGCGGACGCAGGAGCCCCCTGGGCGGACATCGCCACGATCGGCACGGCAAGGGCAAGGCGCAGGCGCTGCATCTGATTTCTCCGCTTTTCAGCGCCGCTGCATTAAAATGCGCCGACCACTCTCCGTTGAAAATCACCTCTCTTTTGAACCCGGTGGGGCAATTTCGGGCAATCCCCCCACAAGGGGGGGGGAGGTAGAAGGTCGTGCAAGACGGCAGGAATGCAGGGCGGCGTCGATCGCCAGCCACCTCTTGAGCCTCAAGTCGGAGAGACCTGAAGCGCCTATTCGCTATCGTGGGGAGCGACGCTTCTAGACGAGCGCGTCGATGTTCAGATGTCCGTCGCGGACCGCGCGAAGCACGAGCTGGGTCCGGCGACGCACGCCATACCGCCGGCGCGCACCTTCGACATATTCATGGACAGTGTCGCGGCTCAGGCCCAGAATCTGTCCGATTTCCCAGTCGCTCTTGCCCTGTGCCACCAGATCAATGCAGTCGATCTGGCGCGGGCTGAGCGCTATCGGGACGTTTGCCAGTTCATCGGGACCGAGAAGGGCTCGAGCCTGGTCGAACGCAACCGTGCCAATCAATCGGGCAGAGAGAAGGTCCGGGCCTGAGATCGTCTCGTCGCCTTGCCGGGCTACTGTAAACATCGCGTCAGGCTCATCGCGCATCCTGATCGGCATAGTAAACCCAGATGCCAGTCCATGCGCGCGACCCCGTTCAAGGATCGAAAGCTGGCGGGCATTGGGCGCGATATAATCGCCGATTTGATCCCAAGTGAGCCCGGACACGGTCTTGGCACAGGCGACGTGGACGGGATCGTCAAGATGGAGGCGCGCGTCTCTCACCTCCTCGACCCAGCGCGCCGGATAGGTCGTTATCAGCAGGGCTTTTCGGGTGGTGCGTTTCAGGTCGGCATTGTGCACCAATGCGAACCAGCGGAATCCGAACTGGCGCACAATCGCATAGAGCAAGGATTTGAGCTGATCGAGCGTCGTCGCCTGCCGACATTCGGCTTCGAATGCGGTGATTTCGCCCAAGCGGCCGGCATCT
>NZ_AYOY01000148.1 GCF_000508185.1 Sphingobium sp. C100
CCATTCAGCTGGGCATTTCCGTAAGCGTCCGGCCATCGGCGTGTTGCGCGTTCGTGCCTCGTTGGCGAGGAAGCGAGCGACAGGAGTCTCCTTCTGGACTCCATAAGGAGATCAGGAGATGGGCCGGATCGAGGTCATCACCCGCACGGAGCGCCGCCGTAAATATTCCCCTGTCGAGCGGGCTGCCATCATGCGCGAGGCTGATGCCCCGGATGTCACTGTCCGGGAGGTGGCGAAGCGGCACGATATAGCCGAGAGTCTGATCTACAGCTGGCGGACGGCACGACGGTAGGCGGAGAAGATTGCCAGCGAACCGCTGGCTTTCATTTCCTACGGGTCGGTGGCGGATCAAGACCTCGTAACTGCCCAACCGGCGGCGCCACCATCGCGGCCTGTGTCTGCTTTGGCGCCGCCAACGATGACGGAGGAGTTGACCCGTCCGCATCCCGGTGCACGTCCTGCCGGGATCGATATCGACCTGCCCAGTCAGCGAACCGGCACCTGCCGAAGAACGTCCATCGATCGCCCGCGAGCCCAAGCGCCTGCCATTGCCCGATCATCTGCCGCGCGACGAGACGGTGCATGTCGCCCCTGATGCGGATGGCTGCTCCGCTTGCGGCGGCACCATGGGTAAGCTGGGCGAGGATGTGACCGAAGTGCTGGAGTATGTGCCGGGCCGTTTCCGCGTCGTGCGCCATGTCCGGCCCAAGCTGGCTTGCGGGCGCTGCGATGCGATCAGTCAACCGCATTGACGAGCTGCTCCCATGGAACTGGATCACCGAATAATATGGATCGGAAGCGGGTAAGCTACTTACCCGGTCCGGACCATCTCGTGCAGATCAAGCGTTCGATCTCTCGTCAAGTCCCGCGAGCACCGTCCCGCCAAAATTTTGGCAATTGAGCCTTTGACCGTAGAGTATGCCGCGCAGTTTACATCTCGATATTGCAGCCACAGTCTCTGCGATGCCCGCAGTTGCCTTGGCTCAATCTCGGCTCGTCTGAGAGCGGCGTGGTATTCTTCGTTCAGGCGCCGGTCCCAAACATCCGATTGAGCCGTGAAGCACTCTGCCATCGCTACCGGGCTGCCATAGCCGTAATCTTGGCAGTCTTTGTCAGCTGGGTAAATGGACGGTGTCGAAGGCGCCTGGGTTACTGCAGCGAGAAAAATCAGCAGAATCATGACATTTCCCAAGTGCAGGGCCCCCTCTGCGGCAAACCTAAACAGAGAAAGCCTACTTAGCGATGAACCCGGCGCTGCCAGCCATCAAGACCATCGGCCCACGCCGGACGCTTACCATGGGCGCGAACATAGCATTCTGCAGCTTCGGCTTGCGTTCGAGCATGACGTGGCGATCTCGCGAATCTCGGCATGGCTCCGCGGACGTTCTCGCCGGACCGTCTTGGGGTCTATGCCGATCAGCACGCACGTCCGGCGCTGCGAGACTTGATAATCCGCACCACACCGAGCGCCGCGTCCCGTCGCTGGCCCGGCGTCGTCCGACTTTTCCCAGCATGTCCTTCGGGATTGCATGTCGAGCACGCTCTCGGCCAGCAGCCGCTTGAGCTTCGGGGCCAACTGATCGGTCCGATGGCCTTCCTCCTGTTGCTGATCCCCATCGCGCTGGTGCTGTCGGGCGTTCACGGCAGCGCCGGACTGGCGTTCGTTGCCCTGCTTGTAGGTTTTTCATTCGGGTCCGAGATGGACGTGGCCATCTATCTGAGTACGCGCTATTTCGATTCGAGGATCTTCATTACGATCCTCGGAGCGATCATGGGTCTGCTGATGCTCGGAAACGGAATAGGCGCAGCGATCCCCGGCAGGATATTCGATGCGACCGGCAACTACCGGCTTTTCCTGGCCGCCGTCATCCCTCTCGTACTGATTTCATCCCTTCTGACGCGAACGCTCGGTCCTTATGCAAGGGCATCGGCGCTCTGAACAGCGATGACTGGAAGGGCAAGGCCTCCCGAACGCCCCGGCAACCTATTCACGCCGGACCCGAATGCGGAAAACCGCCGGTCAGTTGAAGCTTCCGGGATCGGCGTCTGCCGAGCAGCGCATATACCAGGACAGGAGGTCGTGGTACGATCCGAGGCAGAGCTTCTCGTACAGCCGCTTGCGATAGCAGATGACCGTTTCGCGCCCGATGCCGAGATCGAGCGCGATCCCCGCGGCGGTGATCCCCCTCAAAATGCGTGCGGCGACCTGGATCTCGCGGGGAGGGAGCTTTTCGGGCGCATCCTGCATGCGTCGTTCGATCTCGCGGACGTCGAGCAACTCTTTCGAGAATTTCGCGCGCTGCGAACAATAGTCGCGGTGCTTCATGAAGAGGGGGAGCGCTATATCGCGCACCAGTTCGAGGTTCACGCCGGTATCGTGGAAGGTGCCGGTGCGCACCGAATTGGCAATCGAAATCCCCGAAACACCCTGCTCGCCCGTGCCGCACACCATTACGCGGTCCGCGACCTGCATGGTGTCGTAATAGTTGCGCATCTCGCCACAGCGCGCTTCCCGCCGTGTGAAGTGGAACAAGGCCGGCGCCGTCGAAGGGCCGTTCATCCAGTCGGCCACCCAGGGATCGATGCTGAACAGCTTGCGCGATAGGTAGAAATCGGCTTGCCGCTCCGCTTCGCCCGAGGCGTCGAGGCTCACCGAACGGAGGACGTGCGGGCGCGAATCGAACATTTCGAAGAAATGGACGAACTCGGCCCCCGAGGCTTGCCTGAGGAAATGCAGAAGCTCGTCGGCGAACCGGGGCGTTCCGATCGCATCGACGAGGCCGCCAAGGTTGGCGCGCGCGATACGTCCATTGTCCTGGTCGCGTGCCGGGTCGGCTATCGATGTTGTCACCATGTCGTCACCTCCCTTGATCGGGCGCGGTCAAAAACGAATTTGCACGGCTTTGGTCTCTGTATAGGCCGCAATCGACTCGGCGCCAAATTCCCGCCCGATCCCTGATTGCTTGAAGCCGCCGAACGGCATGACCGGATCGGTTTCCCCATAGGTATTGATCCAGATACGGCCCGCCTTCAGGGCGCGCGCCACCTTATGCGCGCGGCCGACATCCTTCGTCCAGATCCCTGCTGCAAGGCCGTAGGTCGTATCATTCCCCTTGAAGACCGCGTCATCCTCGTCGCGGAACGCGATTATGGTGACGACCGGGCCGAAAATTTCCTCGCGCGCGATCTTCATGTCGTTGGTGACGCCGGTGAAGACGGTGGGTTCGATGAAGAAGCCGGGACGGGACAGGCGGTTTCCGCCGGTGAGCATCCTCGCCCCTTCGTCATTGCCCGCGTCGATGTAGGACATCACGCGGTCGCAGTGCGTGGCGGACGCGACGGGACCGAGGAATGTATCTGCACCGAAGGGGTCGCCGACCTTGCGTCCCGCCGATATCGAAGCGATCCGCTCCGCCACTTCGTCATAAATGTCGCGGTGCACGAAGATGCGCGTGCCGGAGGAACAAATCTGGCCGGAGTTGCGGGTAAAGCCGTTGACCGCGGCGTCGAGCGCGCGGTCGAGGTCGGCGTCGGGAAAGATGATGTTCGGCGACTTTCCGCCGAGTTCGAGCGTGACGCGCTTCAAGTTGCCGGCCGATGCCTGCAGGATCCGCTTGCCGACCGCGGTCGAACCGGTGAACGAGATCTTGTCGATACCCGAGTGGTTGGCCATGCGTTCGCCGACCGACGGGCCGAAACCCGTTACGACATTGAGCACGCCGGGCGGAAGATCGGCCTCCTGGATGAGCTCGGCGAGGCGGAGTGTCGACAGGGATGCGATCTCGGACGGCTTGACGACGATCGTGTTTCCGCAGGCGAGTGCCGGGGCGATCTTGAAGCAAGCCAGCAGCAGCGGAACATTCCATGGTGTGATGGCGCCGCATACGCCGACGGGTTCCTTCAGCGTATAGATGAAATTGGATGCGTCAGTGGGAAGCGTCGAGCCGGCAATCTTGGTCGTCCACCCCGCGTAATAGCGAAAGGTCTCGCCCGCCATTTTTGCGACGGCCGTGCTGAACCAGGCCGGCATTCCCATGTCGATGGTTTCGATCAACGCGAGTTCGTCGGCGTGGCGGTCCACCAGGTCGGCGATTTGCAAAAGGTAACGCGCGCGCTGGTGCGGAGAAATTCCCGCCCAGCTTTTGCATTCGAGCGCCTTTTGCGCGGCGGCGACGGCCGCATCGACGTCGATGTCAGCGCCCTCGGCGAGCAGTGCAAGTACAGCCTCGCTGGACGGGTCGATCGTCTCCAGCGTCTTTCCCGAAGCGGCCGATACCCACCTGCCATCGATCAGCAGCGATTTGGGCCCCGCGCCGATCCACGCGCGCGGGGCCTCGACTGCGGCGCGATCAATTTTCTGTGTTCCCGAGATTCCGGTGAACGACATGCTTTTCTCCCCCGTCCCATTGTCGCTGACTCTTCGAAAGCTGTGCTTCCCGAAAGTCTGCCAGTGCGGATGGGACCGATCGCCCGGCTATCTTTTCAGAGCTGTGAATATCGCCGCGCTGAGTTCCAGTTCAATTTGCAAATTGTGAAGCCCTGCTTCGCCTATGCCGAACCGGCCCGGCCGGGGACCGTATGGACGCCGGGGTCTGCATGCCCCCAATATTGGGGGCTTCAGGCGTTTCGCCTCCCGCCTAGCTTGGATCCAATAGCTGAACGACTCTTTGTCGGATCAGGCTGAAAGCTGGACCCTTGGGAGGGGAGAAAAGATGCGAAATATTCTATGTCTGGGCGGGCTGATCCTGTCGTGTGCCCCAGCCGTCGCCGCCGCTCAGGACAAGCCAGGCGACGAAGCGACCGGGCGCGATCCGAACGTAATCATCGTTACGGCGCAGCGCCGCGCCGAACGCCTCGTCGATGTGCCGATCTCGGTCAATTCGGTGAGCCAGGAGGATCTGGAGCTCAAGAAGATCAATTCGATCCTCGACCTGTCCAAGGCCGTGACCAGCCTCCGTTTCGAAGGGCACACGCCTGCGTTTCAGCCGACGCTGCGTGGCGTTGGCAGCCAGGTGCAGGGGGCCGGTGTCGATTCCAACGTCGCGGTCTACATCGATGGCTTCTATCTCTCAAACAATTACGGGATGGGGTTCGACCTTCCAAATGTCGAGAATGTCCAGATTTTGAAGGGTCCGCAGGGCACACTCTTCGGGCGTAACGCAACCGGCGGCGCCATCCTCGTTACCACCGCCGAACCCTCCTTCGAAGCAACAGGGCGGCTGAAGCTCAAATATACCGAATTCAACGACGTGACAGCGTCGGGTTATATCTCGGGGGCGCTCAGCAGCAATGTTGCGGCGGGGCTGAGCGTCTATTTCCGCAAGGGTGATGGCTATACCAGGAACATCGTCACCGGCGCGGACGACGATGCAGGAGTGAAGCAGTTCAGCATTCGCCCCGACATCCTGTTCACCAACCACGACAATCTTAAGCTTCGCCTGATCTACGAGCATAATTATAACTCGACCGCGCTCGGGCTCGCGGCATCTTATTCGGATGATTACAATATTTTCGGGGCTCTCGGCGTCCCCGTTGGCCGCAAGGCGAGTGAAACCGCCGAAAATGTCCTGCCGTTCAACCAGTCGAAGGGGGACGCCATCTACGCATTGGCGGAATGGAACCTCAACGATGACATGACGCTGAAGAGCAACACCGGCTACCGCCACGACCACCTCTATTTCCAGACCGAGGGTGATTTTTCGCCTTTGGATCTCCTCTGGGTGTCGGCTGTCACCGACAACAAAACCTTTTCGCAGGAGTTCGTCTTATCCGGAGAGAGCGGCCGCCTCGATTGGGTGGCGGGCGTTAACTATTATTATAACCTCGGCAAGGAACCGGATTCCGGGATCGTCCAGGGTACGGTCCGCACGACGCTGAAATCGCAGACCGTGAAGACCAATGCGATAGCCGCGTTCGCCGACGTCACGCTCGAGGCCAGCGATGGCTTGTTCCTCACCGCGGGCGGTCGGTACAGCACCGAAAAGAAGGTATCCGATACGATCCTGTTCGGCGCTCGGCAGCCCACCGAAAGCGAGCGCTGGAACAAGTTTACACCGCGCGCTGTTGTCCGGTACCAGATCGAACCCAATACGAATGTCTATGCATCGTATAGCAAGGGCTTCCGGTCGGGCGCATTCACGGGCTTCCCACCCGAAAAGGTCAATCCCGAAACGCTCGATGCCTTTGAGGCGGGCTTCAAACATGCTTCGCCGGTCTTCGACCTGAATGCTGCGGCCTTTTTCTACAATTACAAGGATGCACAGGTCTCGATCATCGACCTGAATGGTCTCGGCCGAACGTTGAACGCGGGCAACCAGCATAATTACGGCGCCGAGATCGAACTTGCCATCCGTCCGGTTCCGGAATGGTCGATCAACCTCGCCGGGGCATATCTGCGCGCCAAATACACGGATTTCCAGGGCGCCGCCGCAGCGGTGCCGGTCGATGTCCAGCTCGCCCCAGGCTTTTTCGTTCCGGGTGGGTGGGCACAGGTCTCGCGCGATGCTTCGGGAACCTATGCGCCGCGATCGCCGAAATGGACGGGCAATATCGCCTCGACTTACGATATCGATGTTGGCGCGGGGACAATCCAGCTCGCCGGCAATGTGAGCCTGACGAGCCATTTTTTCCACTTTACCAATGAGGGTTTTCGCGAGCCCGGCTACGCCAAGGTCGATCTCAACGTCTCCTACACAACAGAGGACAAGCATTGGCGCGGCGAACTGTTCGTCACCAATCTCACGAACCACCACAGCGCCGCCGAACGGATCGGGGGCCCGTTCGGGACGCTAGCGCTCTATACCCCGCCGCGCGTGTTCGGCGGCTCGATCAGCTACAACTTCTGAACCGGCGACAGGCCGAGATCGTCTGCCCCCCAATAGTGAGGAGAGAATTATCATGAGCACCGAACAGCTGATGCAGCGTTTCGCCGCGGCACTGGAAACCGATATCTCGATCCTCAAAGAGCTCTGCTCCGAGAACTGCAAGCTGTGGCACAGCAATGACAATGTCTGGATGGAACAGCGTCCGGCCCTCGAAGCTTTCATGGTCGCACAGCAGGCCGGAATGATCCCGAAGTTCGACGAGGTCCGGACAATGGCAACCGCGAACGGCTTTCTCGCGCAGACGTCGCTTACCATGCCGAAGATCGGCAAGATCCACGCTTTGCAGCTGATGACGGTCAAGGACGGCAGGATCAGTTCGATCGAGGAATATATCGGGCCCGAAATGGATCTGGCTGCCAGGCTGGCAGAAGCTTGACTCGGTTCCGTCCGCGGCCGCGCCAACACATGGATGATTAACGATGACTATTGCCAAATCTGCACGCCGGATGCCGTTCGTCGCCGCCGTTGCCATCGCAGCGATGGCTGTAACGGGCTGCGGCAAGACCGAACGGGCCGCGCCGGCGGCATCGGCTGCCGACCTCGACAGGGCGGGTGAAGAGACGCTCGCCGTAATGAATCGGCATGCCGAGATGATGAAGACGCGCGATGTCGAGAAAATCGTTGCGGACTATTCGGACGATACGATCGTGATCGCGACGCTGTTCCCGAAGCCGATCGTCGGCAAGGACGCGCTGAGGAAGGCCGTCGCCGACGTTCTCAAGATTCCCCCCGTGGCAGACGCCGCGCAACCGACATTCGCCCGCAAGGAAGCCATCGGCGAACTGGGCTATCAAATCTTCGAAGCCGAAGGGCTCACCGGAACCGAAACCTATGTCGTCCGGAACGGGAAGATCGTCTTCGAGACCGCGAACATCACGCTGAAGGCCGCGACAAAGAAATAGGTCGGCGCCGCTCGCTGCTGGAGGAATTCCATGATGAAATTGAACGGGTACGCGATCGTGGCAGCCATTGCTGTGGCCATCTCGATGACCGGCGGGGCCGCGGCCGAAGAGGCGCCGGTCGCCGGATCGTCAGACCTCGACAGGTCGGGCAGGGAAACCATGGCGGTGATCGACCGCCATATCGCCGCCATGCCGACCAAGGATGTCGAGACGATCGTCTCCGATTATTCCGACGATACGATCGTGATCGTCACGCTGTTTCCCCAGCCGATCGTCGGCAAGGATGCGTTGCGAAAGGCCGTGGGGGATGTTGTCAAAATGTCGGCCGATCCGAATGCTCCGAAGGAGCTGAAATTCCTCCGCAAGGAGGCGATCGGCGAATATGGCTATCTCGTGGTCGACGCGGGCGCGGCAATCGTGACCGAGACCTATGTGGTACGCGGCGGCAAGGTCGTGTTCGAATCTGCTACCTTCGTTCCCAAGGTGCAGCCCGCAGAATAGCTCGCGGGCGGCGCCTGTCGGGAGGATATCCGACTTCCGGCGCTCTCCGGCTCATCCCCGCCGATAGGTGTGCCGCACAAAACTCCGGTACGCATCGATGAATCCGGCCTCATGATCCTGCCCGGGGATCATCTCGCTGCTGATTCGAAGGCCCGGCAAAGGATCGGCCATCGCCTGGTCGAGAAATCGCAGCGCGCCCATCGCGAGCTTCCGGTAGGCGCGCACCGGGCCCTCCATTTCATGAATGTTGATCGACAGGTGAAGATGCGCGGGGTGCGCTTCGGCCCCGGCCGCCAGCATCGTCTCGTACAACCCGAATACCACGCTGTCGTCGACCATGATTCCGGGGCTGCCGGCACCATATTTTACAAAGAAGCGGTTCCCGCACGACAGGGCGTAGAGGGCGAGCAGCCCGCCGAATGAATAGCCGAAAAAGCCAACATCCCATGCGTCTGCGCGAAATCGGGCTGCGACTTGGGGATGGAGCTCTTCCTCGATGAATTTCAGGAGCCTGTCCCCATGCCCGTCGGCGTAGGAATCGAAAAATATGTCGAGCGCAGTTTCGGGAGCCAGCCCCTCGTCGATCCCCAAATGGTCCCGCATATAGGGGATCATCTCCGGCGCCACGCGTTCGCCGGGCGGCACGAGATCGCGATTGCGCGTTGACAGCATCCGCCGGGCTCCGTCCTCGGGGTAGCCGATATTCACCTGGATGAAGGGCCGGCAGGGTATCGCCGCCTCCGGCAGAAACATCGAAAAGGCCACGCCGCCGGTCATCGGAGCGGCGATATTGCCGTCGGTCACGTACAGGACCGGGAGAGGATCGTCCGTGAGGTCATAGGTTGCCGGTAGCGATATGGATATCGCGAACCGGTCGCCGACATGGTCGGAATCGATCTCGAGATAGGTGCACCGGTCCAAGGGGTTGAACATGCTTTGCGTCGCATTTGCCGCCACGTGACTCACTCCTTCGGCACAAAAAAGAGCGCCGGACTTTCGGAGGAAAGTCCGGCGCAGCCATTAACCCCAAGGAAATGTTTTGGTTGGCGGGAAGGGCGCGCTCAGCCGAAGCTGGGCTCGCCTTCGAGGATCACGGTCTTGGCCTCAAGGAAGGGATGAAGCCCTTCGATGCCGCCTTCGCGACCGATTCCGGACTGCTTGAAGCCGCCGAATGCGATTGTGAAATCGCTGCGGAACCAGTTATGGCCGATGGTGCCCGACTGGATTTGGCGCGCAACCTGCCATGCGCGCGTCGGGTCGTTGGTGAACACCGATGCGTTGAGGCCGTAAACCGAATCATTGGCGATCTCGACGGCCTGGGCATCATTGTCCGCGGGAATGATGCTGACGACGGGCCCGAAAATTTCCTCGCGGGCGATCGTCATATTGTTGTCGACATTCGCAAACACCGTCGGTTCGACGAAATAGCCGCGGTTGAGATGGGCGGGCCGGCCGCCGCCAGCCGCGACCGTTGCGCCTTCTTCCCGGCCCTTCGCGATATAGCCTTCGACCCGGTCGCGCTGGCGCGACATGGCGAGTGGCCCCATCCCGGTCGCGGCGTCCATGGGGTCGCCGACGGAAATCTGCTTGAACGCCGCCGCCATCGCCTCGGTGAATTCGTCATGGCGATGCTTCGAAACGATCAGGCGGGTGAGCGACGAGCAGGCCTGGCCGCTGACCAGCGGTGCATAGGCCGCAATGCGGTTCGCCGCTTCCTGAACGTCGAAATCGTCGAGGATGACCGCCGCTGACTTGCCCCCGAGTTCGAGCGTGCATCGCGCGATGCGCTCACCGCAGATCGAGGCTATCTTCTTGCCGGCCGCCGTCGAGCCGGTGAAGGTGATCTTGTCGACCCGCGGGTCGCGCACGAGCAGTTCGGATACTTCGCGATCGGCGGTCACGACGTTGAGTACGCCCGCCGGAAGGCCGATCGCCTTCGCCACCTCGGCATAGAGAAGAAGGCCTGCGGGAGATTCCGGCGAAGCCTTAAGGATCACCGTGCAGCCCGAGATGAGCGCAGGAGCGATTTTCCATGCTGCGAGCGGTGCCGCGAAATTCCAGGGTACAATCGCGCCCACCACGCCTACCGGCTCACGGACGAGGAAACTGGCCACGGCGCCGGGCGAATGGAGCGCCTCGTGGCGTTCGACCCACTGGAAAGTCTCGCCAAGGCCGGCATAATATTCGAATGTTCCCGGTACGCCGGCGAGGAAGGCGTCGGCCACGCCCCGAGTAACCCCGATCTCGGAAATCCAGAGGTTGCTGACGTCGCCGATACGGCGCTGGAGCTCCTGGGCGAAAGCGCGCAAATAGGCGGCGCGCTCGGCATGCGAAATGCGCGGCCAAGGCCCCTTGTCGAACGCATGACGGGCGGCAGCGACGGCCCGCGACATATCCTCGGCCTGCGCTTCGGCAACCTTCAGGAAGAGCTCCTCGGTTGCGGGATTGATGACGTCGATGAAGGAACCGCTCGAGGGCGCGACCCATTCGCCACCGATGAAAAACTGGTCAGGCAGTTCAAGAATGCAGGAAGCGGGGGTGTCAGGCATCATCTTCTCCATTGAATTACGATTTTCGAAAGACCTGCCGGTGCAGGCCCGTGCCGTCGGTTGCGGATTCCGTGGGTGAATTCGGCACGGCGACGGGTATCCTTCCGTTCCGGCGAATATTTACGCGCCTTCTCATACGGTCGCTGCCCCCACTTATGGGGGCAGTCTGATTGGTGGGCGCCGTCGATTTCGCTTCGGTGCAAAGGCGTGTATTGATGACGAACGGCCCGTTCAGGGCACTGAGGGAGCGGGCGGCGGCATTCAAATCGCCGGTTATGATATGGGCAAATTCAATCAGACGCATTTGATCAGGCGGATCGACCTGTTCACGCTACGACTCTTCCTGTCGGTGGTCGAAGAGGGGCAGATCGGTCGCGCGGCGGCGCGCGAAAACATCGCTCCGTCTACGGCCACCAAACGAATCCAGGACCTTGAGGAGATCGCGGGTATCGAGCTGCTCGATCGAAGCGCCAAGGGCGTCGTTCCCAGCGCGGCAGGTGCGGTGATGCTCCGATACGCGCGCGATATTGTCGACAGCATCGAAGGTTTGCGCGCGGAAATCGCCGCGTTCAACGATGGACGCGAGGGCAAGGTCACCATTGCTTCGGCGCGCTCGATCATCGACCCGTTCCTGACCAGCGAGCTAAGCGGGTTTGCGCGCGACTTTCCGTTGGTCGAACTCGACGTCCACGAGGTAGAAAATAGCGAGATCGTCGAGATGGTCGCGCGCGGTGACGCCGACATCGGCGTTTTTGCCAAGGAGCCGAGGCTCGGCATTGAGGGCCTGCGCACGATCCCTTTTCGCGAGGACCGGCTGGTTGCCATCGTGCCCCGCTCGCATCGCTTCGCGGACTGCGCGCGCGTGAGCTTCAGCGAACTCATGTCGGAGAACATCATTGCGCTGAAAGCGCTGATGGCGGCGTTCGTCACCGCCGCCAAGCGTTCGGGCGTCCGTTTCGATCCTCGGTTCAGCGTGAAGAGTCCGGGCCTCGCGGTGAATCTCGTTCGCGACGGTTTCGGAGTCGCGATCCTGCCCGAAGGCCTTCTCACCCGCGAGAATCTGGAGAATGTTGCCAGCATCGAACTCGACGAGATGTGGGCGCGGCGGATCATCCATGTTGCGACGGCGCGCAATCGACCGCTCAATCCGGTCGCCGAGCAATTTCTCGGGCGGTTGACGGCGGACGTCTGACGGCCGCGCTCGGCGCGCTTTGCTGCTCCTTCGAAATCGCCAAACCCGAGGTTCGAAAATCGCCAATTGCCGCTCGTGGCAGTGGAGATGACGATGTGGCGGCGAGAGCGCGATATGCGCGCCGCGATGGGAGGGAAGCCGTGCCACGGTACAAGCTGATCGTCATGACCAACGCGGTCGAGGGGCGGGCCGACGAGTTCAACGACTGGTATACGAATGTCCATCTGGCCGACTTCCTGAAATTGCCGGGTGTCGTGGGGGCTCAACGGTTCGCGCGCAGTGAGGCGCAGCGGTCCGACGGTCCGTTTCCATGGGATTACCTGGCGATCTATGACTGCGACACCGACGACATCGAGGGCGTAATTGCCGAACTCAGGGCGAAGGCGGGGACGCCCGAAATGCCGATAAGCGACGCGCTTGTCCCGGAGCGCTTCGTCTGTTTCTTCGAGGAAATGACCGATCGGCTCACGGTTTCGGACAAGAGCTGAGATGGTGGGATCGGAGGGGTAGGGGGACGAGACATCCTCGGTACGTCCGGCGATCTCCAACCCGACCGGATCCTATTATACCAGCCGGCGTGGTGACCGAGCTCGACGCGGAAGGGCAGTCAGCCGTCGCGTCCGACATGACGCTCGATCAAATCGTAAGCGCTAAAACACCCCCACGGGGGAGCGCTCAGGCGGCCTGATCGATGACGGGGCTGGTGGCAGCGCGACTATCTACCCAGTTGTATGGGAGCAGATCATCGATGGGATCTGCATCGCCGCGCAGGACGATGCGGGCGAGGACATCGGTGAGGTAGGCCTGAGGGTTGATGCCGCCCAGTTTGCAGGTTTCTATCAGGCTGGCAAAGGTCGCCCAGTTTTCAGCCCCCAGGTCATGGCCTGTGAACAGGGCATTTTTCCTGTTATGGAAAGGTATGCATAACCGCAATTATGCGAAGCGCAGGATTATGCGCAGGTGCTCCCGGCGGACCCAGATATTACGCTGGCCCCGCCGCCCCGAACTTCACATAATCACAATGTCTGCAGAAAGCTCATCAGGTAGTCGGAGGCACGGAAGCGACCCGGCGTGGCGGTTCCTGGTTGCAGCTTCATCAGGGCTTGTTCCTTCATCGCGAGATCCGCTTCCACATACATGTGCGTCGTCGCGGTATCCTCGTGTCCGAGCCACAGTGCAATGACGGTAATATCGACCCCCGATTGAAGCAGGTGCATTGCCGTCGTGTGTCGAACCGTATGGGGAGTGACCGGGCGCTCAAGGAGTCCCGGATACTTGCGCCCTGCAATTGCGACGGCGAGGCCCAAACGCTGGGTGACGTTTGAGCGAGTCATACGGCCACCGCTACGGTTGGGGAACAGGATGCTATCGCCAGCGGGATCCCCGATCTGGCGGCGCCAGGATCTGATGAGTGCGGCTGTCGGTCGCCAGAGCGGCACACTACGTTCTTTGCGACCCTTACCGCACAAATGCACTGCGGGTTGCCCTTCCAGCACAACATCCCGACAGCGGATGCCGATCATCTCGGAAACGCGGGCACCAGTATTGTACATCATGCTGAAGAAGGCGCGGTCACGTTGGCCGGCCCAACTGGACCGGTCAGGCGCTTCGATGATGGCGATGACCTCGGATCGTGAGAGAAAGCCGACCAATGGCCGATCGAACCGCTTGAACGGTATCGCCAACGCCCGCTCGATTGTGGCCAGCGACGCAAGGTCGTAATGCGATGCATATTTAAGGAACGTCCTGATTGCAGCGAGACGTGCATTGCGGCTTCGGACGCTGTTGCCTCGGCCCTTCTCCAGATGATCAAGGAATGCGAGCAACAATGGTGCGTCGAGATCGGACAATGTGATAGCGCTTGGCGTTCGACGAAGCACTGTAGCCGCATAGTTGAAGAGCAGGCGCAGAGTATCCCGATACGCCGCGACGGTCTGCGCGCTGACCGCGCGCTGTTCCGTGAGATGATCGAGAAAGAATCGCTGCACGAGCGTCGGCAATGAGAGAGGCGCATGTTCAGCCACGGCCGCTCTCCCCGAATGCATAATCTTCGAACCGGTCGCCTGCGATAGCCATCAGATCCGGGATGCCGGTCAAATACCAATATGTATCGGATACCTTTGTGTGGCCGACGTAAGTCGAGAGCGCCGCGATCGCGTTATCGATATCGGCACCTTCGGCTTGCCACCTCTGGATGCGCCGACAGATAAATGTATGCCGGAGATCATGGATGCGGACGTCGGGATAGGCCCCCCGAGCGACGATCCCCGCCTCGTTGCGCAACCTCTGGAAGGTCCAGTGCACGGCGCGCGATTTTAGCGATCGTGTCGGCGTCGAGACGAAGAAGGCATCTTCCTGCTCACGTGGCAGGAAACGATCTCGCACGGCCACATAGTCGGCGAGCGCAGCCGCGACGGTTGGATGGAAGGGCACGTGCCTTGACTTGCTGAACTTCGTCATCCGAACGGTCAAACATCGACTCCCGAGGTCCACATCGGCGCATCGCAGCTTGATCGCCTCAGACACACGCAGGCCGGTTGCGGAGATCAGACCGAAGAAAGCCTCGAACGCTGCGGGGCGCAGGCTGCCTTCCGGATCGAGATGTCGTGCCGCTGCAAGCAGCGCCATGACCTCGTCCTCGGTGTAGATATGCGGGGTGGCCCGGCGCTGGGACTTGCCGAATATCCGGGTCTGCGGAAACTCCGTGGCCGGATCCATCCGCAACAGGTAGGTGGCGAAGGGTCGGATAGCATCGAGCCGACGCGCCCACGCCCTCGGTTCATGGGTACGAGCATGACCCTTTGCCCATTCGATCGCGAGATCTGTCGTTAGGGAACCTTGATGGCCAGAGCCGTCGAAGAATCTGGCGAAGGAATGAAGCTGGCTGGCACCCGGCCCGGTATCGAGAAACCCTAATGCTCGCCGCTCGGCGAGATAGGCCTCGGCTTGTGCTGTCATAGTCGTCATCATCACGCCCTCCCTGGCCAAGGCAGAGCCACAGCCGACAGGCGATCAAGATCGATCTTGGTGTAGATCTTCGACGTGTCGAGGCTGCGGTGACGCAGAATATCGGCGATGTGCTTCATGGGCGTGCCGTCGCGGAGCAGACGGCTCGCGATGCTGTGACGCAGGACGTGCGGATCAGTCCGATCCCACCCGCAGCGTGCGAAAGCCGCGATTACCGCATGCTTGGCGACGCCAGCCCTGATCGGGACGTCATACGGCGCGACATGGCGAACGAAGATCGCGCGGTTGTGGGTCTTCGGTCGTTCATGGCGCAAATAATCTGCGATCGCGTCGCCGGTGGCCACCGGCAATGGAAGGCTATCGGTAAAATGCGTCTTGGTCCTGGCTATCCGAATGATCCCATTCCGCCAGTCTACGTCGTCGAGCCGAAGCTTTATGACCTCGGAGCATCGGAGCCCAAGGTCGGTGACGCATCTCACCATCGCATATGCGCGTCGCCAGGAGGGCAGATGATCGTCGAATGATGCGAGAACCGCGTCAATTTGGGCTGGAGACAACACATCGGGCAACCCCGCCAAGCGCCAATGCGCGGCGCGCGGGATCTCACGCAAGAGTCCAGCGACATCGTCGCCCAACATCTTGCGAAACTTCAGATAGCAGCCGACTGCGCCGCCAGCGACGCGCACGGCACCAGCACTCCAACAACGGCCTTCGCCCAGGACAAACCGTCGAACAAGGGCTGGCTCGAGCTTCTCAGGGGCAATCGCGCCATCGCCAAACCGCTCGAGGAGCAGTCGGCGAACGATATGGATCCGCTGCCGCCGTGTCGTGTCCGCCAGACCACCGACATCGAGCATGTGGCGATCGAAGGCCTCCAGTTCACCGCTGATGTGATCCCTCTGCTCCGCAGCCCGAATCTGGCCCTCGATGCGAAGCACATGCAGCAGATGCCGGATAGCGACGCGCAACTCGCGGCGCACTTTGCGAACCGGCGCAGTGCATGTGCAAAATGGTAGGTGTGCATCCAGGAACTGGCGCTGCGCCACCTCATCTATCTGGGCGAGGTTGATACCTTCATCGGTTACCCACTTCGCGAAGTGGGCAACGCATGCAAAATACACGCGCGCTGTGTTGGGATGATATCTGCCCGCTCGAAGATAGCTGACATACCCCTCTTCGACGGGCGCGAAGACACTGCTCGCCAACCAGCGACGCGGCTCCGGCTGCAATAGATCAGACTTCATGACAGGGCTCCTCTCCAGATGGTGGGTGGAGAGGATGCGGTATTATGTGCAGCGGGAGTTAGTCATGCCGCAGCGCGTGCGGCGCAAAGCCGAGAGCCACATAGGTCACTGAATGGCGAACTGCGCATAATCCTGCGCTTCGCATAATTCCGCTGGAGGGTAATTGGCCTGATTGAGCGCTCGACGGTATTGTTATCCAGCTCGATCCGTCCATCCTCAAGGAAGCGGACGAGGCCCTTCCAGTGGTTGAGGGTGTAACCGATGGCCTCGGCTGTATGGGAGCCGCGGGGTAGTTTGGGCAGCATTTCCTTGAGCCATGGCAGCATGTCCGCGATGATCGGAGCGGATTCAGCCTGGCGTACCGCCAGTCTGTGTTCGGGGCTGGAGCCTCGGATACGAGCCTCGATCTTGTAGAGCCCGGCGATCCGCCGCAGCGCCTCATCGGCGACCGGTGCGTTGCCGCCCTTGGCATCGTCGAAGTAGCCCCTCCTGACATGTGCCCAGCAGAAGGCGAGCGTTCCGGGACCGGCCCTTCGGTCCGGCGCCTCGATATGCTTGTACGCGCCATAGCCGTCGCACTGGACGATGCCGGTGAAGCCCCCGAGCAGCTTTTCCGCCCAGACTTTCCCGCGACCTGGCATGTAGGTGTAGGCGACAGCCAGTGGATCGGTGCCGCCATGCGCCCCATCATCACGAGCGATCGCCCAGAGATATCCTGTCTTCACCTTGCCGGTGCCGGGAGCCAGGACCTTGGCGGTGGTTTCGTCAACGAACAGCCTCGCGCCCGACAGGAGGTCGGCTTTCATCCGGCTGGTCAGGCGGCCGAGCCAGGCGGCGGCTCTGCCTGCCCAGTTACACATTGTCCCCCTGTCGATCTCAATACCCTGGCGCCGCATTGCCTGTGCCTGCCGGTAGAAGGGAGTGTGATCGGCATATTTCTTGACGAGAACATCGGCGATCAGCGCCTCGGTGGGCAGGCCGCCCGGCACCACATGCTTGGGCGCGGGCGCCTGGAACACGCCATCCCTGCATGCCCGGCACGCCATTTTCGGTCGGGACGTCACGATAACGCGATACTGGACAGGGATGACATCGAGCCGGCTTGATATGTCGCTGTCGATGCAGTGCAGCGCGCCTCCGCAGCAGGGGCATTCCGTCTCGTCAGGGAGGATCACTTCCTCAACGCGGGTCAGATGCGCCGGCAGCGACGCCCGTGCTGTCCCGGGCTCCCTTCGCGCCCGTTCCTTCTTTTGGCCCGCTGTGGCCGCAGCCTGCTCGGCCAAGGCTTCCAGTTCAGCGCGGGCAACATCGAGATCGTCGAGGCCCAGCGCCAACTGATCCTCGTTCAGCTTCTCCGACCGTTTTCCGAATGTCGTCCGGGTGATCTGGTCGATGATATGCTGCATCCGAGCTTCACGCTCGAGGCCGGCCAGGACCATCGCCTTGAGAATGGCGACATCGTCAGGAAGGTCGGCTGCCGTGGCGGACATGCCCTATTTCTGGCAGTTTCCGGGCAGTCCGCAATGGCATTTCGATCAGGGGAATCAGGCTTGCGACCTATCGCGTCGTCACCGGAACCTGAGCGCGCGGCGTGTGCATTTTCGACCATTGCAGCCCTTCGAACAAGGCTGACGCCTGTGATGCCGACAGCCGCATCACGCCATCCTGCGCCCGTGGCCAATGGAAGCCCCCCGTCTGCAAGACCTTGCTCACGAGCACCAGGCCGCTGCCATCCCAGACCAGGAGCTTGATCCTGTTCGCCCGCTTGGAGCGGAAGATGAAGACTACCCCCGAGAAGGGTTTGAGTCCGAGTTCATGCTCGACCAGCGCCGCCAGGCTGACGGCCCCTTTCCTGAAGTCGACCGGCTTTGTCGCCACCATCACCTTGAGCGGCCCTGGCGGGATGATCATCCCGACCGGCTCACCGCGGCAAGCACACGGGCGATATGTTCCTCGCTCACCCCTGGCGGCACATGGATCGCCAGCCTTGCCGTGCGGATCACGATCTCATCGCCTCCACCATCAGCCGAGCCGGAGCCGTCCGCATCTTCAACCACCGCCGGAACGAAACCCAGCTTCTTGCTGGCCAGGCGCTTGCCCGGAATGCTGTCATGCCGCCACGCATAAAGCTGCTGCGGCAGTAACCCATGCGTCCGTGCGATTTCTGCGATGTTGGCGCCGGGCTCAAAACTCGACGCGATGATCCGCGCCTTGGCCTCGGCCGACCAGCGACGACGCGCCGGTCCCGCTGGAATGACATCCATACGCGAGGGTCGCTGGCCCTCCTGCCTTTCGAAACCTGTTTCGAATGTTCTTACATCATCAGCCACTACGATACCCCTCGGATGAGGGACAAAACATAGACAGATCAGCAGCTACGAAAATGTGGGGAGGTTTTGGCGCTTACATCAAATCGACGGTTGCCGGTCGCTCAGCGCGCTGATCTGGCGAACCGAGGGTTTTCCCGTGGACAATGATGCGGTGGTCGAGGCCGGCCCGGGATCTCGTCGTTGACCGGGGCGTCCGTCATAGCTGGGAAGCGCTCGATGATCAGCCCGCTGTCCTGCTGATAACACTTGTTCGCGCGAGGCCGCGGCAGGCCGGCATGGGTCGGTATACTCCCTCCGGGACCTGACGGTCTTCCATCCCAGCGAGACGAGGGGCCGGTCCGGTCGGGCGATGCCGGCTGCGAGCAGACACATCTTCGGCTTCTTCGAACCTGCGGTCTTCGAGTTCTTCGAATTTGCGTTTCCAAAACCCTCACTAGGATTTGAGCGTGCGCCGAATAGTTAAGCTTCCGATCCGATTTCGCGCCGCGATGGGCGAGAAATATTGCCGATGGGAGACGAGACGTGCAGCCGAATTTTCTGACCGACGAGCAGGCAACCTGGCTCGAGACCGTGAACCGCTTCATGGATAATGAAATCACGGTCGAATATGTCCGGGAATGCGACATGAACCGCGACTACCCTTATGAAGCCTATGAAAAGATCGCCAAGCAGGGCTGGCTCGGCCTGCTCTTCAAGGAAGAAGACGGCGGCGCGGGCGCGAGCATCTTCGATTATACGCTGATGGCTGAAGGTCTCGGGAAATTCGGCTTCGACTTCGCCGCCGCAATCCTTGTCCCGACCTTCACCGCGATGAATATCGCCAAGTTCGGTACGCCCGAGCAGAAGGCGAAATATATCCAGCCGTTCATCGACGGTAAGATCCGCTTCTCGGTGTCGATTTCCGAGCCCGGCGCGGGGTCGGATGCGGCGGGCACCAAGACCCGCGCGCGCCGCGACGAGAATGGCGATTGGATCGTCACCGGCCAGAAACTGTGGTGCTCGGGCGCTGCGGCGAACGATGTTGTGATCGCGATGCTCGTGCGCACCGACCCCGACGACAAGCACGGCGGGCTTTCGGTCCTGCTCATCCCGAACGATACGCCGGGTCTCGTGATCAACAAATTGCCGACGCTGTCGCGCCATGCGACGGGCACGACCGAAATCTTCCTCGACGAGGTCAAGGTTCCCGGCGACGCACTGCTCGGCAAGGAAGGCGAGGGCTGGAAGATCATCGTCGAACATCTTGAGCTCGAGCGCGCTTCGGTCGCCGGTGCCTATACCGGCAATGCGCAGACCGCCGTTTCGAAGGCCGTCCAATATGCGCATGAGCGCGAGCAGTTCGGCCAGCCGATCTGGAATTTCCAGGTGCTGCGTCACATGCTCGCCGACTGTCAAACGCAGGTCGATGCCGCACGTCTTCTCGTTTACCGCGCTGCGGCCATGCTGGCCGACGGCCTTCCGGCGAGCCGCGAAGTGTCGATGGCGAAGCTCTACGGGTCGGAGACGCTCAAGCATTGCGCGCTCACCGGCATGCAGGTGCTCGGGGGCCACGCCAACCTGCCCGAGGCCGACATGGAGCGCTACCTGCGCGAAAGCGTCCAGTCGACGATCGGGGGGGGCACTTCGCAGATCCAGAAGACGATCATCGCAAAGTCGATGCGTCTCTAATCAACCAATTATTAGGGGAGAGCTTCGAGATGAGCCTCATCAACAATCGCATCGATCATACGTTCGAAGAGCTTCAGGTCGGCGAGGTCTTCCGGTCGGGCGGCCGTACGATCACAGAAACCGACGTCGTCAACTATTGCGCGCTCACCGGCAACTGGATCGCGATCCACTCGAACACCTATTATGCCTCGAAGACGCGTTTCGGAAAGCGCTTGGTGCAGGGCGCGCTGACCTACTCGATCCTCACCGGCCTTATCCAGTTCGGGCTCGGCATCCAGGCCAATTGCGGCATCGACAAGATGCGCTTCCTCTCGCCCGTCAACATCGACGACACCATCTACGCGGTGTGCGAGGTCATCGGTAAAAAGGAAAAGGATGACAAATATGGCGTCATCCAGTTCCTGATGAAGGCGGTGAACCAGGACGGCGTCGTCTGCCAGCAGGGCGAATGGAGCCTGCTCATGCTCCGGAAGCGCGAAGATCTCGATGCTCTCGTCGCCTCTTCACTTCCCGAACTCAAGAGCTGAGGACAACCGCGATGAAGACAGTGCGGATAGGCGCGGGAAGCGGCTTCTGGGGCGACAATCTCGATCCCGCGATCGAGATCGCGAAACATGGCGACGTCCAGTATCTCGCCTATGACTTCCTCGGCGAGCCGACGATCCCGATCCTCCAGAAGATGCGCCAGAAGAATCCCGACGCGGGGTTCGTGCCGGCGATCCGCGCCGTCGTTCGCGGCGTACTCCCCATCTGCCTCGAAAGGGGGATCAAGATCCTGACCAACGCCGGGGCGGCGAACCCACAGGCGTGCGCTGACAGCATCATCGCCGCGGCGAAGGAAATCGGCATCACACGCCTTAAGGTCGGCATCGTCACAACCAACAATATCCAGGAGAAGGTCGAGGAACTCCTCGACAAGGGCGTGACCTTCGCCAATCTCGATAACGGCGACGATGACCTAGGCCGCTTTCGCGACCGGATCGTCGGCTCCTATGTCTATTCGGGCGCCTATGGCTATGTCGAGGCGCTCGAGGCCGGTTGCGATATCATCATTTCCGACCGTGCGACCGACGATGCTGCGATCCTCGCACCGCTCGTCCACGAATTCGGATGGAAGTGGGACGATTGGGACAAGCTCGCGGTGGGTATCCTCGCCGGCCATCTGATCGAATGCGGCGCGGCCTGCAGCGGCGGCATCACCAGCCTGTGGAAAGAAGTGCCCGAGCCTTGGAACATCGGCTATCCGATTGCCGAGGTGAACGAGAGGGGCGAACTCTTCATCACCAAGGTCGATGGCACCGGCGGTTTCATCAATCGGGTGACGCTCACCGAGCATCTCCTCTACGAGGTGCAGGATCCGGGCAATTATCTGATGCCCGAGGTGATCACCGACTTCACCCATGTCGAGATGGAAGAAGTGGCGAAGGATCGCGTCAAGGTATGGGGAGCGAAAGGCAAGCCAGCGCCCGCGACGCTCAAGGCGGGCATTGCCTATACCGATGGCTTTATCGGCGAGGTCGAATCCTCGGTGACATGGCCCGACGCGGTGGCGAAGGCGCGCCGGTCGTTCGATATCATCAGGAAGCGCTTCGAGATGGTCAATCTCAAGGCCGACGAGGTGCGCTTCGACATGGTCGGTGTCGATAGCTGCCACTGGTCGGCATCGCCCCAACCCGACGAGGACATCAACGAAGTCCGCATACGTGTCGCCGCGAAATGCGCCGAGCGCAGCGAGGCCGGAAAAGTGGCGCGGGAGTGCGTAATGTTGATGGGCACCGGTCCGATCGGATCGACCGGCCAGCTCAATACGCCGGCGCCGCGCGAGGTGTTTGCGCTCTGGCCGACGCTGATCG
The DNA here is from genome assembly GCF_000508185.1 of Sphingobium sp. C100. Lineage (GTDB taxonomy): Bacteria > Pseudomonadota > Alphaproteobacteria > Sphingomonadales > Sphingomonadaceae > Sphingobium. The sequence continues at coordinate 22,091 of NZ_AYOY01000148.1, forward strand.
CGCGCGAGGAGGTTACCCAGACCGTCGAAATCAGGGAGATCGGACAATGACCCGCATCCAGCTCAGGGATCTCGTTTACGCACGGTCGGGCGACAAGGGCGATGTTAGCAACATCGCGGTGATCGCGAAGGAAAAGCGCTATTATCCGCTGCTTCTCAAATATCTGACCGCCGAGCGGGTGAAGGCCTTTTTCGCCGAAATGGTGAAGGGCGATGTCGAGCGCTACGAGGTACACACGCTGGAGGCGATGAACTTCGTTCTCCGCAACTCGCTCGGCGGCGGCGCGACCCGCAGCCTGCGCATCGATTTCACCGGCAAGACGATGTGCCAGGCGATCCTCCGGATCGAACTCGAAATCGACAAAGCTGATTTGCACCTGATGCATTGAGCCGGCGAACGGCGGCATCGGGACAGGAGACATTTATATGAGCAAGGCGAAGATTATCGGCGTCAGCATGGTGAAGTTCGCCAAGCCGGGTGCCAACGAACCCTATGAAGTGATGGGCGCGAAAGCGATCCAGGGTGCGCTCAACGATGCGGGCATCGGCTATCACGAGGTCGAACAGGCGTTCGCCAGCTATGTCTATGGCGATAGTACCTGCGGCCAGCGCGTCGCTTATTCGGTGGGGATGACCGGTATCCCGGTCTTCAATCTCAACAATTATTGCGCATCGGGTTCGTCGGCGCTGATGCTGGCGCGCCAGGCGGTGGAAGCGGGCATCGTGGAATGCGCTCTCGCCTTCGGTTTCGAGGAGATGCGCCCCGGCGCGCTCGCCAGCGCCTTTGGCGATCGCACCTCGCCGGTGGGCTGGATCTATGATCGGCGGCTGGAGCTGGCGCCGGATCTGCCCGACGACGCGCCGCGCGCGATCAAGGCCTTCGGTTCGGCCGGTTATCACTATATCCAGCATTATAGGGCGAACCCCGATATCTTCGCGCGTGTGGCGGTCAAGACGCGCAACCATGCGATGCGCAATCCCTATGCCTTGTTCACCAAGCCAATGACGGTCGATGAAGTAATGGATGCGCCGCAACTCTACCCGCACCTGACGCGGCTCATGGCCTGTCCGCCGACGTGCGGCGCCGCTGCGGCGATCGTGTGCAGCGACACCTTTGCGAAGCGACACGGTATCAACCATGCGGTCGAAATCGCCGCGCAGGCGATGACGACCGACACACCGGCCAGCAAGGAAGACCTGATGGCGCTCGTTGGATCGGACATGACACGCCGCGCCGCACAACAGGTCTATGAGGCGGCTGGAATCGGCCCGGACGATATCGACGTGATCGAGCTGCACGACTGTTTTACGCCGAACGAGGTCATCAGCTACGAGGGGCTTGGCCTTTGCGATGAGGGGGGGGGCGAGAAGTTCATCCATGACGGCGACAACAGCTATGGCGGACAGTTCGTCATCAACCCGTCGGGCGGGCTGATGTCGAAGGGGCATCCGTTGGGGGCGACCGGACTCGCCCAGTGCGCCGAGCTCGTCTGGCACTTGCGCGGACAGGCTGGCGAACGGCAGGTCGAAGGCGCACGCGTCGCTCTACAGCACAATATCGGCCTCGGCGGTGCCTGCGTCGTCACCATGTATCGTGCGGCCTGAAGTAGAGGCAGCCCGCGTGGGACGCTGGCTCCCCATCGGAACAGATCGCCACGAGCGCAAGTCCTCCTGCTTGGGGCAGACCCGCAGTTGCTGGCGGCTACTCGGGTCGCCGGAGCCTCGAAGCATCGCGCGAGCGCGTCGCGCCGCTTCGAAACGACGAAAGGCGCCCCGATCTCCATCGGCCGCGCGGAAAAACGGAAGAGGAACGCGATGGGACGGATCAAGGGCAAGGTCGCGCTGATAACCGGTGCAGCCAGCGGAATGGGCGCGGCGACGGCGCGCCGTTTCGCGCGCGAAGGCGCGACGGTCATCATCACCGACCTGCGGCACGATCTGGCGGCATCGCTCGCCCGCGAACTGGCGTCGGAAGGATGGAAGGCGAGCGCACAGCCTCTCGACGTGACCGATTCCGGTCAATGGGCGGAGGCCATCGGCAAGGTCATTGCGGAACATGGCCGGATCGACATCCTCGTCAACAACGCCGGTTTGCCGGGCAAGCCCGACAGCTGGGCGGCCACGACGCTGGAAGGGTTCAACGCGATCCTGAACCTCAATCTGGGCGGCCAGTTTCTGGGCATCAAGGCGGTAGTGCCGCACATGGAGGCCACGGGGGGAGGCGCGATCGTCAATCTATCGTCGATTGCGGGAATGGTGGCCTGGCCCAATCTCCATCCCGCTTATGCGCCATCGAAGGGTGCCAGCCGATTGTTGAGCAAGGCCGCGGCGGCCGATTTCGCGTCGCGCAACATCCGGATCAATTCGGTTCATCCCGGAATCATTCACACGCCGCAGAGCGACTATATCGTCTCGGACGAGGATGTTCTTCCGCATGTGCTGGCGTCGATCCCGCTGGGGCGCGTTGGCCAACCCGAAGAAGTTGCAAACGTCGTCCTGTTCCTTGCCAGCGACGAGGCGTCCTATGTGACGGGCGCCGAGTTCATTGTCGATGGCGGCTATACAGCGGTCTGATGCGAGGGAGCAGTCGGCGCGAGCGCCGGATCGCCTGAAGGGCGGATGTTTCGCATAAGCTGAACAGCCGCTTCGCAAAACGCCAATTGGTTTGAATGCAGCGGCCCGGCAAGGTCTGCGCTCAAAGACAGTGCATTGTGGAGACAAGCAGGATATGGGACCGCTGGCCGGCATACGAATTGTCGAACTGGGTGGGATCGGCCCCGCGCCATTTTGCTGCATGCTGCTCGCTGACCTCGGAGCGGAGGTTATCAGGATCGACCGGGTGGCTCCTTCGGACGGCGGCATCCCCATGGCCAAGCAATTCAACTTGCTCCACCGCGGCCGCAAGTCGATCGCCTTGGACCTCAAGAACGCTCGCGCTGTCGATCTCGTCAGGCGTTTCGTCGGACAGGCGGACGCACTGATCGAGGGCTTTCGACCCGGCGTGGCCGAGCGGCTCGGACTTGGACCGGACCTGTGCGCCGAAATCAACCCGCGTCTCGTTTACGGCCGGATGACCGGCTACGGCCAGGACGGCCCTCTCGCACGGGCGCCGGGGCACGACATCAACTATATTGCGCTCAGCGGCGTTCTCCATTCGATTGGAGAGGCCGGGCGCGCACCTGTGCCGCCGCTCAATCTCGCCGGCGATTTCGGCGGCGGCTCGCTCTATTTGGCCCTGGGCGTTGTGTCGGCTATCCTCGAGGCCCGTTCGTCGGGACAGGGGCAGGTTGTCGATGCGGCCATGGTCGAGGGCTCCGCTTCTTTGATGGCCTTGATGTACGGCCTTCGGGCGGCCGGAAAGTTCAAGGATGAGCGGCAGTCGAATCGGCTCGACGGAGGCGCGCCCTGGTATTCGGTCTACCAGACGAAGGATGGCCGATATGTCGCCCTCGGGTCGAATGAGGCTCGTTTCTACGCCGAAACGCTTGACCTTCTGGGGCTTCGCGATGCGGGCTTGTCGGGACAGCACGATGAAGCGGGCTGGCCCGAGATGCGCGAGAAGTTTGCCGCCGCCTTTCTGATGCGAACCCGAGACGAATGGTGCGACCTTGCCCAGGGTCGTGAGGTCTGCCTCGCGCCCATTTTATCGCTTGGCGAAGCGCCGCATCATCCGCACAACAAGGCCCGCGGCGCGTTCGTGGAACGGGACGGCGTGATGCAGCCGGCTCCTGCCCCCAGGTTCAGCCGGACGCCGGGAGAGATTGCGCGCGGTCCTGCGGAGGTCGGCGAGCATAGCCGCGAGATTCTGGCTGAATGGGGGATAGACGATAGCGACGCGGCGGATCTGATCGAAACCGGAGCCGTCTTCCAGGCGGCCGCGGCATGACCGAGCAAAAGGTTCCCAAAATGACCAGTTCCCCTTCAGCGCCCTCGAGCGGAACGGCCGGCCGCCCTCTCGATGGCATCAAGGTGCTTGCGATCGAGCATATCCTCGCCGGACCCTTTTGTTCGATGTGGCTTGCCGACGCCGGTGCGGAGGTGGTCAAGATCGAGGCGCCTAGAAGCGGCGATATTGCGCGTTCGAACAGCCCGACGCGGCCCGACGCCGAGGGGAAGCAGCAAGGCCTCTCATTTCTTCGCGGCAACCGCGGAAAGAAGAGCGTAACGCTCGACCTCAAGAATCCCGAGGGCCTCGCGACGTTTCTGGAACTCGCGGTCGAGGCGGACATCGTCGTCGAGAATCTCCGGCCCGGCGTCATGGACCGGCTGGGGATCGGCTACGAGGCCTTGCGCCAGTTGAACCCGCGCCTGATCTATGTTGCGATCTCCGGCTTCGGGCACAAGGACATTCTTCCAAGCCCCTATCTGGACAACCCGGCGTTCGACATCATCGGCCAGGCGCTGAGCGGGCTGATGAAGCGCCCCGAGCGCGAGGGCGAAAAGCCGGCTTATCTCGGCTTTTCGCTCGCGGACATCCAGGGGGGCATCCTCGGTGCTTATGGTGCGATGCTAGCGCTGTTCCAGCGAATGATGACCGGGCAGGGACAGATGGTCGATATTTCGCTGTACGATTCCTGCCTGATCCTCAACGAGATTTCGGTCGCAATGTATTCCGCGTTCGGAACAATACCCAAGCCTGGTCTTCATGCCGTAACCGCACCTTTCGGTTCCTACCGCACGAAAGATGGCTACATCGTCATTGCCGTAATGGGTGAGCATATCTGGCGGCGGCTGTGCGAAACGATCGAACGTCCCGACTTGCTCGCGGATTCACGCTTCCGCGATGGAATGTCGCGATCGGCGAACAATGCCGACCTCACTGCCGAACTCGAGCCGTGGCTCCTTGCGCGCACCGCAGATGATGCTGTTATGGAACTGGTCGCAGCCAGCGTTCCGGCCTCGAAGGTTCATGAGATCGATGATGTTTTCAGGTGCCCCCATGCGGCCGCTCGCAACATGTTGATGACCTTGGACGACCCGGTCTGGGGACCGATCCAGGTCGCCGGAAATCCGGTAAAAATGTCGGCCGTAGCAGAAGTCGAGCCGCGTTTGCCGCCGCGGCTCGGGGAGCATAACGAACAGGTCCTGAGCGGCTGGCTTGGCGCCGACCCCGCGCGGATCGCGCGGCTGCGCGCGTCAGGAGCGATTGGCGACTAACCGGGTGGGATGGCGGAGGACTGCGTGCCTCAGCAGGAGCGAAGACGATGGCCCAAAGATGCGATCCGCAGATGGCAGTTGCACCGCTCTTCATTCCGGCTAATCGACCCGGCCTGTTCGAGAAGGCGTCGAAATCAGGAACCGAAGCGATCATAATCGACCTCGAGGATGCCGTGGCCCCTTCCGCGAAGGAAGAGGCCCGCAGGCGTCTCGTCGAGGTCGCGCTTCCTTCAGTGACGCGTATTGTCCGCGTGAATGCGATCGGAACACCCTGGCACGCCGATGATGTCGCAGCCCTCTCGGGACTGGATATCGACGCTGTCATGCTGCCGAAATGCGAGTCGGCGGAAGATGTCGCATTCCTCGCCGGCAAGCTTGGCCGCGCGGTGCAGATCATCGCACTCATCGAAACCGCAGTCGGCATTGTCAACGCGGCGGCTGTCGCAGCCTCTCCCGATGTGTCGCGACTGGCGTTCGGATCGATCGATTTTTGCGCCGACATCGGCTGTGCCACAGGGTGGGATTCGCTACTTCATGCGCGATCGGCGATCGTCCTGGCTTCCCGCCTCGGGAGCGTCGCGGCTCCGATCGATGGAGTCACACTCGGTCTCCATGACACGGTTCGCGCGCAGCAAGATGCGCGCCGCGCCGCGCAACTCGGTTTCTCCGGCAAGATGTGCATTCACCCGAGCCAGGTCGCCGCCGTGCAGGCCGGGTTTGCTCCGCGCGATGAGGAAGTGGCCTGGGCGCGGCGGGTGGTGGGAAGCAAGGATAGCGGGGTCGCCAGCATCGACGGGATGATGGTCGATCCGCCCGTAATTCGCAGGGCGGAACAGATATTGGCGCAGGCGCGGTCGATCGCCGCGCGCTGATCGCGGCGTCCCCTCCGCTACGCCGGGTCGTCGCTCGCGCGATAATAATCGGGCCAAAGACGGCGAACCATCTCGCGCCCGGCACCATATGCGTGGCAGCTGTCGATCTTGACCGGCCGGTTTTCGGCATCGCGCTCGTCGATCAAATGGCTGCGCAGCGCGGTGAGGGTTTGATAGGCCGCGCTCGCCATTGGCGTGAGTATCTCCTTCATGTGGGTGCATGTGTCGCAGGCGGGTAGCCGCTTGCGAATCTCGCTGTTCCAGCCCGCTCCGATCCGTAGCCCGACGAGGGATTGCAGGGTGTCTCCGCCACCGAGGCAGGAGCGATACGGATAGGCGTCCAGTGCCGTATGAACAGCGTGAATGACGAGATTGCTGTCGAAGACCAGCGAGACATGGACATCGTGGATCGGCGCTCCGGCCGCGACGGTGCGGTCGTCGCCAGGGGGTGTGAAAGCGCTCGTCTTCCGGTCCGTGAGGTGAGCCTGAACCTCGTATAGCCCGTCGCTGCGTTCATAGCCTTCCATTTCGATCCGACGATCGTGAAGCTTCGTGCGCACGACACCATCGGACAGCTCTGCGTAACTTCTTGCCATGATCGATATCCTTCAGTCTTGCCGACTTGCAATGGCCGCCAACAGCGCCGCGGCGCCCTGGCTGCCGTCCCAGATTGCTTTGGCGAGGTCTTCGCCCAAGGGAAGTTTCCCGAGCGATCCGAGTCCGTCGCCCTTCGCGAGGATTTGCGCGCGGGTCATTGGATTTCGTGCCGTCCCGACGCTGTCGACGACCATGGCCGAGCGCGTCGATCCGTCCTTGAAGCGGATCGTAGCACCCGTCGCGAACTGCTTCGGATAATATTTTCGCTCGAGCTCCTCGTCGATCTCGAAGCGAACCTTCGCCGCAATATCGAGGATGGCGGGATCGTCGAGATGGTCTTCGCCATAGGCGTCGTACCGCGTCGGCCCATAGGCGAGCGTCGCGCCGACGACGAAGGGGCAACTATATTGTGCGGTCATCGTCGATTGCGCGGGGGTCATATGCTGTGCGGCGATCAAACGCGGGCCGGTGATCATGATGTCGGCGATACTGGCGGCATCGACCGAGAAATTGTCGGTAATCTCGGCGAGCGCATCGATCGTGGAGTGAAAAAGCCGGCAGCACGCATAGGGCTTGAGGCTGATGACGTGCAGCTGCAATTCGGCCGATGGCTCGACCTGCCGCAGCGTTCCGCCGAACATGCCGGCAATGCCATATGACCCGTCGACCGTCTGATGGGGCGTTGTCATCGCAGGCAAGCGAGCAAACTGCGCGGCAAGGACCCCGTTGCGCGCGCCGAGACCGGCATGAAGCCGCTTGACCTCGCCGCCACGGGGCTCGACCGAAAATTGCATCGATCCGCATGCCTGTGAGAGCGCATGGCCCCAGGCCGTTGCCAGCATCTCTTCCTCGACCGGCTCGCCGTCGGCGAAGGCATAGAGACAGCCGCAGGCCGTTGCCGCCCCGAACGAACCGAAGACGGATGTCGGATGGAAGCCGTTTTGGACCGTGTCCATCCCGCCGGCGGCGCAGCCGACAAGCGCCATCGCTTCATAGCCCGCTGCCACAGCGCGGAAGAGCTGCTCCTGCGAGGCTCCGGTCTCGGCGCCGACCGCGAGAGCGGCGGGAATGACGACGCATCCCGGATGGCTCGCCGTTTCGTCATGGGTGTCGTCGAGTTCATAGCTGTGTCCGGCAGTCCCGAACACAAGCGCTGCGATCGAGGCATCGGTTTGCGAGGCGCCGCCGAGGATGGGGCAGGGGCCGGTGCCGTCGAAGCGCGCCGACCATTGTACCAACTGCTTCGCCGCGGGGCGCGTACTACCCCAGAGCGACACCAGAAAGCAGTCGAGAAAGAGGCGGCGGACCGCTTCGACATCCCGCGTGGCGAGATGCGAATTGGCTACTTTTGCCACGTGGCGAAGGAGGTCGAAGGTGAGGGTCGAGGAGGCGTCTGCTTCGCGCGGCACTGGTCTTGTTCCTTCTCGTGCAATTTTTCCGTCCGCCGCCGGCGGTCCATGGGAATAAGGCTAATCGTGCCGGCGAGCGGCGCCAATTTGCGATTTTCGAAGCGGTTGTTCGAAGCCGCCGAACCGGGCCGATTGCTTCGGCGATGCGTGCGAAACTCGGACGACACTCTTGCTGCCACCCAGCGATGGTCAGGGCTGCCCCCCGGCAAGGGGGCAGCTTCGGCATTCTCCATTCGGTAGCTTGCGGCGATTTCGCTCGATGCCGGATGAGGTGTCGCCAACCCAAGGCGACGAAATAAGCCGTCAGTGTCGCGGCGATCAATATCCGACACAACCTGGGAGGGTGACATGAGAATCCGGACGATCGTATTTCCGACCGCCGTTAGCGTGCTGGCGCTATGCATGACTGCAACGGCAACCGCCCAGGAGGTGGCGGCCCCCACCGAATCCGACAAAGAGGTCTATGACGACGCGATCGTCGTCACCGCCAACAAGCGCGAGCAGAATCTCAACGATGTTGGCCTCTCGGTCGCGGTACTGGGTTCCGAGCAGCTTCAGCAAAAGCAGATCAGCAGCCTGCAGGATATCGCCCAGAGCATCCCCGGATTGTCCTACACCCAGGGCATTACGGGGTCGCCGGTCTATACCCTTCGCGGCGTGGGCTTTTACGAGACGTCGCTCGCCGCCTATCCGTCGGTGAGCGTGTATATCGACGAGCAGCCGCTCGCCTTTCCAGCGCTCACCCGCTATTCCGCCTACGACCTTGAGCGCATCGAGGTTTTGAAGGGACCGCAGGGCACGCTTTTCGGCCAGAACGCCACCGGCGGTGCGATCAACTATATCGCGGCAAAACCGACCGACACATTCAAGGCGGGGGCGAACGTCAGCTATGGGCGCTTCAACCAGATCACCGGCGAGGGCTTTGTCAGTGGACCGCTCGGTTCGACGCTGACGGCGCGGTTCGCCGGCCGTTTGGAGGTCGCCGATGGCTGGCAGTACAGCACGACCCGGCCCGACGACCGCAATGGAAAGGCCGAGAATTTTGCCGGACGCCTGACGCTCGCCTTCGAGCCATCGAGCAGCGTTCGCTTCCTGCTCAATCTAAATGGCTGGAAGGACAACGGCGAGACCGCGGGGGCGCAGCATATAGCGCTCCAGCCGCAGCAGGTCGGCTTCGTCCCCGTAGAGGTGACGAGTGCACCATTCACGCCGCTCAAGCCGCGCGCGAGCGACTGGTCGCTGAGCTCCTATTATTATCCCGGCCAGAAGACACCGTTCAAGGACAATTATATGTACCAGGTGGCGCTGCGCAGCGAGGTCGATGTCGGTGACATCGGCACGCTGACGTCGCTGACGAATTATGTCCACCTGCGCGAGGACTCCGGGACCGATTTCGACGGGTTCGCGCTCAACGTCTTCGAAATTCCCTGGAACAAGGGCAAGATCGATTCCTTCACACAGGAACTGCGCTTCTCCAACGGTGGAAGTGGGCCACTTCGCTATGTCTTTGGGGGCAACTTCGAACGGAGCAAAATCCATCAGGAACTCGGCAACCAATATACCTATACATCTGCCAACCTCTTCTTCGGCACCGCGTTCGGCGCGCCCTTCCAGACTTCGCTCGGGATCAGCGACCAGACGCTCACCAACTATGCGGCATTCGGCAATGTCGAGTATGACATCGCGTCCAACCTGACGATCAAGGGCGGGGTTCGCTATACGGACTCGAAGAACAAATACAGCTTCTGCGAGCTCGACGTCGAACCGCCTTACTATGCAGGTAACCTCCTGCACACCTTCGCCAATATCCTCAGCGGCAATCCCAATCTCGCCGGCGCCTATCAGCCCGGCGGATGCTTCGTCCTGAACGTCAGCACCGATCAGCCCTATGCGGCGGTCGACCCGTCGCTTCCGATCTATGCACCCGGGCGCTTCAACAGCGTCTTGCACGAAGATAATGTATCATGGCGCGTGGGCGTGGACTTCAAACCGCAGCCCGACATCCTCCTGTATGCCAACCTGTCGAAGGGCTATAAGGCCGGGAGTTTCCCGACGATCAACGGCACGATCTTTGGCCAGTATTTGCCGGTCCGCCAGGAATCGGTTCTGGCCTACGAAGGCGGCTTCAAGGCGACGTTGCTCGACCGCACCCTGCAGCTCAACGGTGCGCTGTTCTACTATGATTATAAGGATAAACAGCTTCGCACCAAATTCCTCGATCCGGTCTTCGCTCAACTCGACGTCATCCAGAATATCCCGAAATCCCACGTCGGCGGCTTCGACCTCGAGGCCACGATCCGGCCGACCCGCAATTTCACGGTGAGTGCAGCCTACACCTATCTCGACGCCAAGATCGATCGCTACACCGGGGTCGATGCCGGCGGCACGCCGGGGGTTGTGTTCGACGGAACGCGCATCCCGTTCACGCCTAAGCACCAAGTCGGCGTCAACCTCGACTATGAGCAGCCACTCGGCGGCTCGCTCGTCGGCTTTGTCGGGGCGTCGGTCAATCATCGCTCCGATACGATCTCGGTTGTGGGTGGCGACCGCACACCTGTCGCCGTCACCGGCGTCGCGCCCGGCGTCACGAAAGTATATGGAATCGATGGCTATACGCTCGTCGATGGCCAGCTCGGCATCAAGGATGAGGATGGCCGTTGGCGAGCCTTCATTTGGGGCAAGAACATCTTCAACGAATATTACTGGTCGAACGTCGTGTCGGGGTATGACACCGTCACGCGTTTCGCCGGCATGCCTGCAACTTATGGCGTGACCGTGGCCGTCAATTTCTGATCCGCAGGCCGACCCGCCCGCCCCCTTCCGGCTTGAACGGGAAGGGGGAGGGCGGTCTCGTTGCGAGCTGTTGACGGAAGCGAGATGTGCGTGTGGCGGGTCCGATCATGAGCATGCGTGAGGACGCTCGGGCCGACCTGCGATTGCGATCGATAAGGGCGCTTCGGATCCTAGCGCCAATGCGCGCGGATCATGTCGGCCGCCTTTTCACCGATCATGATGCAAGGCGCGTTCGTATTTCCCGATGTGATGGTCGGCATGACCGAACCGTCTGCCACCCTTAGCCTGTCGATGCCCCGCACCCGAAGGGCGGGATCGACCACGGCGTTCGCGTCCTTGCCGATCCGGCAGGTCCCGACCTGATGCCATCCGCAGTTGCCGACAGTTTGAAGATGCTCGAGAATATCGGCGTCGGAGGTGACGCCAGGGCCGGGCAAAACTTCGGCCTCGATGCGCGACGCAATTGGTTCGCTCGCCATGATTTCGCGCATGCGCCGGACTCCGGCGATCGTGCGCTCGGCATCGCCTGCATCGGACAGATAATTGGGCTGGAACGACGGCGCAGCCAGCGGGTCGGCCGAAACCAGGCTGACCGAGCCGCGCGATCCCGGGTTCAGGAGCACGAGCCCCGCGCTGATCCCGGGGAAGCTGTCGACCACTACTGCGCCCTTCGGATCGAAGGTGTAGGACAGCGGACGCAGGACCATCTGAAGGTCCGGACGGCCGACCTTGTCCGAACTGCGCACGAATGCCGCCGATTGCGAAGCGGAAATGGCGAGCAGGCCCCGGCGGCCCAGCAGATAGCGAATGCCGCTCAGATATTTGCGCCACCCCGAAACGTCGCGATTGAAGGAGCTGTCGGGGGTCGTGCGCCAGATCATTGGCGCAAACCAGTGATCCTGCAGATTTTGTCCGACCCCCGGGAGGTTCGAAACGGGACGGATGCCCTGCTTCATCAGGGCGGCGGCAGGACCGATGCCCGACAGCATGAGCAGGTGAGGGGAGTTCAGCGATCCGGCAGACAATATCGTTTCGCGCGCCGCCTCGATCATGCGTATCCGTCCGCGTTCGAGAATTTCCACGCCGATGGCCGTCCGGTCGCGCAGGACGACGCGGAGCACCTGCGCGTTTTCGAGAATGGTCAGGTTCTTCCGGCCCCGTACCGGCGCGACAAAGGCCGTATAGGCGGATTCCCGGCGGCCATCGCGGATCGTGTGCTGATGAAAGTCGGCGCCTTCGTAAGGCGGCGCGTTGTGATCCGAGGTCCGCGGAACGCCCGCCCGTTCGGCTGCGCTGATATAGTCCTCGATCGTCGTCGACCGGATGAGCGGGTCGCTCACCGACAAGGGGCCTTCCCCGCCATGATATTCACTTGCGCCGCGGCTGTTCGCTTCCGATTTCAGGAAATAGGGAAGGACGTCGCTCCAGGACCACCCGTCGGCTCCGAGGCGGGCCCAGCCGTCGAAATCGTCCGGGTGCCCGCGCACATACACCATGCCGTTGACCGCGCTGGTGCCGCCCAGAACCCGCCCGCGCGGCCAGAATATGCTCCGGTTGTCGGCGTTCGGTACGCCGTCGGTAAAATAGGCCCAGTTGATCGACTTCTCGAGAAAGAGGCGACCCATCCCGGCGGGAGCGTGAACCCAGAATTTGTCGGCGCTTCCGCCCGCTTCGATTAGCAGGACATTGACCGAAGGGTCTTCCGACAGACGGCTGGCAACGACGCATCCGGACGATCCGGCGCCTACCACGATATAGTCATAGCGGCTCATGTCCGGTCCTCCGGATTGCATTGAAGATTGGTCTCTCGGACACCCGACGCGCCGTCGGCGCGAGCGTCAGTCTTTCAGATACTGCTCGAAATTGTCGCCGAAATGGCTTCCGCTGCCCACCGGATCGGCGCGAACGACCGAACAGAGCATCACGGCAGGCTCGTCGCCCACCGCGCGCCAGCTATGCGTCACGCCGCGGTCGACGACGAGGTCGCCGGCGGCGAGTTCGACGCCGCCCGCCTCAAGTTCGAGGACCACCCGGCCTTTGAGAACCGCGACATAATCGATCGAGTCCGTCGCATGCCAGGCCGAAGGCTTGCCTGGTTGGGCGGTGAACAGGAGGAAGAAGCTCGAACTGTCGAAGACGCCGATATCGAAGGGGACCGCTGCTTCCGCATTGCCTTCATTGCTAACGGGGAAACGCTCGGTTCTCCAGATCACGGTGGGATCGTTTTGACAGGCAGGAATCTGATCGAGCCTGGCGTCGGAGACGACGCAGGATCTTCCTTCGCTGTCGATACCGGTGACCACCCGGCGAATATTGAACGCCATCTTTCCCTCCCGAACGAGACACGGGCGCTGCGTCGTGCGCGTCCTTCATGTCTCCATTTCGCTATCCTAGGTGGGACCTGCGGGCCTTTCAGCCCCCTGCGCGGGGGGCTGCAATTGCTCCCGCGCTTCGAGCGCGCCGAAATCCGGCTTCACGAATCGCCAAACCGGCGTAGATTTACACGGCTTTGGGGCGCTGCTAATTTCCGCTCAAAATGGGTGTAAAACCCTGGATCGAGGAGAGGCGCGATGAGCATCGGTCAGGGGCTGCGGGGCAGCCCGGCATCCCGGCCATTCGAGGTGGCTCGCCCCCAATATGGCATTTCGAGCTTGCTCGCTTCGCTGGGCAACGCTTCGTTCGAGGGCGAACTGTCGCGGCTCGTGACCGATATGCTCGGCTCGAACGAGATGCATATCTTTCGCATGCCAGCAGATCGGCCGGCCATGATTGCATCCATTTCATCCGATGGCACCCGGGCCGCCGAACGCCAGAGCGCTACCTACATCGACAAGCGGGTCTGGCATTTTGATCCTGCGATGCAATCGATCGCGGCCGAGACATCGCCAGCTCCATCGATCTTTCGCCTGAACACTTGCGAACCCGGTTCTAACGAGCTGAAATCCTACTATGACGCAGTGGACATGCGCGAGCGGGTCATGGTCGTTGGCGACGGACCGGAGGAACGGATGTGCCTCGCCGTCACGCGGCGGGGCCAGGCGGGTCATTTTCCACTGGAGCAGGAATATCGCGTTCCGCTGCTCGGCGAGCTCGCTTTCCCCCTGCTGATGCGCCACTACTCGGTTGCGGCAGAAAAGCGCGGCCTGTCGCGGGCCCTGACCTCGCTCCCGCTGATCGAAAGATGCCTGTCGCTATCAGGCGAGATTTTTCCCAAGCGCGAAGCGGAAGTTGCCGCGCGCATCATCTACGGCGTCTCAGCCGAAGGGATTTCGCTGGATCTGGGAATCGGAATCGAAACGGTGATCTGTTATCGGCGGCGTTTCTACCAGCGCTTCCGGATCAGCTGTTTTCGCGAACTCGTCGTCTGGTATCTGGAGCTTTATGGCCGGGTCCGCGGGCTCGTTGCCGAACATTGATGCTCTGACTCGCTGATCGTTGCCGCGTGGAGCCTGTCCCCAAGGAAGGGGACGGCGCAACCGATCCTGCGCGCCTCTGCCATATCGAAATATGGAGATTTATGATGAGTATGAGTGTGCTTGATGTTCGCGATCGTCTCTGCGTCAAGCGGGGCCGGTTCTTTATCGATGGGGCATGGGTGGACATCGGCGATGGGCGCTATGACCCGATTCATCCCTCGACGAACGAGGTCGTGACCGACTGCGCCGAAGCCGAGTGAGCGGAGATCGACGCACCCGGGGATCGACAAGGTGAGCTTTACCGGAAGTCCCGTTGTCGGCGAAAAGATCATGTCGACCGCAGGCCGCAACATGAAGCGGCTGACCCTGTAATTGGGCGGCAAGAGCGCCGCTCTGGTCTTTCCCGACACGCGTGACGTCCGGACCGCGGCGCGCAATCTCATGGGGCTTTGCTCGACCTTTCTTTCCGGGCAGGTCTGCTCCACGCCAACGCGTGCCGTCGTCCACAAGTCGATCCTCGACGAATTCGTGCATCACGCCGCAGAGCAGGTACGCGAAGTGAAATTCGGCGATCCGTTCGATCCCGCCACCACCTCGGCTCCGATCATCTCGACAACCCAGATGTCGAAAATCCTCGTCTATATCGCGAGCGGAAAGGAGGAGGGCGCGCGCCTCGTCTGTGGTGGCGACCAGCCGGGCGGCGAGCTGGCACAAGACAATTGGGTCAATCCTGCCTTGTTCGTCGATGCCGGCAATCACATGCGAATAGCGCGTGAGGAGATTTTCGGACCCGTGCTCTCCGTCATACCGTTCGAGACTGAAGAGGAAGCCGTCCGGATCGCCAATGACAGTGACTATGGCCTGTCGGGTGGCGTTTACACCGCCGACCTGACGCGCGCCTTTCACATCGCGCGGGCTATGCGTACCGGCTCGGTCGGCATCAACGGCTATTCGGTCATGCCGAATTCGCCGGCTGGCGGGATCAAGCGATCAGGAGTTGGTCGTGAAGGCGGCTGGACGACGATCGAGGAATATACCGAGATCAAGACCGTCATGCTCAACATGGATGCATGAGGTCATCCGGCTGATTGTTCGCAGGCGTCAGCCCCCGAAGCGTAGTGCATCGATCAGCGCCGCGAGGGCAGGGGGCTGCTGCCGGCGGCTCGGATAATAGAGGTGATACCCTTCGAATGTGTGCCGCCAAGTCTCAAGAACCTCGACCAGCCTTCCGGCATCGAGGTGAGGGCGCGCCCATTCGGCGGGGATATAGGCCAGCCCGAAGCCGGCGAGTGCGGCGTCGAGCATCGGCGCAAGACTGCTGAAGACCAGGCTGCCGGCGACTTTGATCTGCTGCTGTTGGCCGGATTTTTCGAATGGCCAGTGGAAGAGGGCGCCGTGCGTCGGCAGCCGCAGGTTTATGCAGTCATGGTCTGTCAGGTCGCGGGGGCTCGTCGGCGCCGAGTGGCGCTCAAAATAGGCTGGCGCGCCAACGACGGCCATTTGAACATCGGGGCCGATGCGGACCGCAATCATGTCCTTCGCGATGAGCCCGCCCCGACGGACGCCGGCATCATAACGATCGCTGACGATATCGATGAGGCCATAATCCGTGGCAACCTCGACACTTATATCAGGATAATCGCGCAGGAATTTTTCCAGAGCCGGCCAGATGATGCTGCGCACGGCATATTCGTCCGCAGTCAGCCTGATCGTTCCGGCGGGCTTGTCGCGCAATTCGCCGAGCTGCGCGAGACCTGTCTCTATTTCCAGGATTGCCGGCGCGGCAAAGCCTAGCAGTCGTTCCCCCGCTTCCGTAGCCGAAACGCTGCGCGTCGTGCGGGTAAGGAGGCGGATGCCAAGCCGTTCCTCGAAGGTACGGATCGTCTGGCTGAGGGCGGACTGCGAAACGCCGAGCCTTGCGGCGGCGCGCGTGAAACTGCGCTCTTCGGCAACGGCAATGAA
Source organism: Sphingobium sp. C100 (assembly GCF_000508185.1). Lineage (GTDB taxonomy): Bacteria > Pseudomonadota > Alphaproteobacteria > Sphingomonadales > Sphingomonadaceae > Sphingobium. Next base: position 38,296 of record NZ_AYOY01000148.1, read on the forward strand.
CGCTGACAGTTCGCGCAGATTGTCGCTCGCCATTCCTGCCCTCCTCGGGAGCATACCGTTTGGCACCGGCGGGATGCTCGCGCAGGGAGGCCCTGCCGCTCGCATTCCGTCCGCTGCTTGCCAGCTAGAGATTGTCGTTGAAGAACGTCGCCAGCTTGTCGGCCGCCTCGGCCACGGGTTCCGGGTGGTCGTAGAGGTCGTAGTGACTGGCGCCCTTCACGACATGGATATTCTTCACGTGCGAGCGGGCCCGGTCGAACAACTCGAAGCCGTCGCGATAGGAGCCGAAGCCGCCGGGAACGTCGCCGACGATAATCTGCAGCGGCTGCGTGAGCAACTGGTCGGCGAGATGGAACGCGTCGAAGGCCATCGCGGCGCCGAGCGGCGCGAAGCGCAGCTTGTTCGGCGAACCCGCTGCGGCACCGCGGGGCGTCTTATAATAGTCGATCGCCTCGCGAAGGTCGATGTCGTCGATCCCGGCGGCCTCGCGTTCCGCCTGCGAGTTCGGGATATAAGTGCCGATGAGTGCTTCCCCGCCGCGTGCCTCGGCGCTGCGCTGGTTGGCTATTGCCTCAAGCGTGCGGATTGCCGCGTCGGGAGACAAGTCGCCCTCGCGCAGGATGCGCCCATAATTTGCGGCGACCACCGATGCAACGGCCTTGAAACGGCGCTCAGTCATGGCCGCGTTCACCGCATAGGCACCGCCGCCGCAGATGCCCATCACGCCGATCCGGGCATCATCGACATAGCCAAGCGTCACCAAAAAGTCGGCGGCGCAGCGAAAATCCTCGACGCGCGTCGCGGGGTCTTCGGCGAAGCGCAGATTGCCGCCGCTAGCACCTTGGAATGAGGCGTCGAACGTCAGCGTTACATATCCCTCTTCGGCGAGCCGGCGGGCGTAGATGCTGGCAGTCTGCTCCTTGCAGCTGCTGATTGGGTGGGCGACCACGACCGCCGGATAACGGTGCTTTTCGTTGAAGTCGGGCGGGAAATACAACTGACCCGCTACATCCCAGTCGCGGTTCCTGAAGGTCACGTCTTTCATTTCTCTCATCCTTTCTTGCTGCCCGATGAGCCTGTCCGCGGGCTTGCGGAGGATCGGCGGAGGGCATGCAGCGAATATGGACGCGGGTCGGGCTTGCGATAATCCACTATAATTGGGATGAAGATATTAGAACAGCTTATGAATAGTTTGATCCTTTGCCGTCGGCTGCCATGGCGCCGAAGACCATTCCGCGGCGCAAGAAAAGCAATGCCGCCCCTGGTGTCCCACAAGAACAACGCCTGTATCCGGCTTCCTGCGAGGGCCGGAGGCCGTGGTATCTGGACCTCCCGGCGCGTTCACGGCACGCCCCTGATCAGGGGGTTGAGGCGCCCGAGCGGCCGAACCTAACAACATTCCAACGATGCGGACTTCGCAGCGGAACAATAATGAAGATATCCGGAGGCCAACAGCCCCGGAATCTCGAAAATCATATTGGGAGGGTTCTGGTGGCATTTGACAAGTCATTCTTTCTGGCGAGCGCGTCGATCAGCCTCATGGTTCCAGGGGCTGCATTCGCGCAGGCCGCGAGCGACGGCGGTCACAACGGCTTCGGCACCGGCGAAATCGTCGTCACGGCAAACAAGCGCGAACAGAAGCTCAGCGACGTCGGGGTGACCGCGACCGTAATCAGCGGGGATTCTCTCCAGCAGCAGGGCATCAGTTCGCTGGAAGAGGTTGCCAACCATGTGCCGAGCCTTTCCTATGCGGCCGCCCCGAACGGTACACCCGTTTACACGCTCCGCGGCGTCGGTTTCTATGAATCCTCGATCAGCGCCTATCCATCGGTAAGCATCTATGTCGACGAGGTGCCGCTGCCTTTCCCGATCCTCAGCAACCATATCACATTCGATATCGAACGCCTCGAGGTGCTGAAGGGACCACAAGGCACGCTCTTCGGTCAGAATTCGACCGGCGGCGCGATCAACTATATTGCGGCAAAGCCGACCGACACTTTCCGGGCAGGCGGCAGCCTGAGCTATGCCCGCTTCGACCAGGTGGACGCCGAAGCTTTCGTGAGCGGACCTCTCGGCGAAAAGCTGAAAGCCCGTCTGGCCGGCAGGGTCGAACTGGGCGATGCGTGGCAGCGCAGCGAGAGCCGGCCGGGTGACCGGAATGGCAAGACGCGCAACTATATGGGCCGCTTCCTTCTGGCATTCGAGCCGAGCACGAGCGTTCGGTTCCTGCTCACCGTCAACGGCTGGAAGGACAAGAGCGAGCCTCTGGCGCCGCAGCACATTGCCCTGCAGTTCCAGAATGAGGCGCTGGGTGTCCCTTCGGGCTTTCCGGTGGGGGCATTCCGACCGGCGCAGGAGCTCGAGGCACCATTCTCGTCGCTCGGTCCGCGCGACGCGGATTGGTCGACGCGTTCAACCCTCTTCGATCACAAGACGCCCTTTGCCGACAACGACATGCTGCAGGCATCGCTCCGCGCCGATATCGATGTCGGCGACTTCGGGACATTGACGTCGCTCACCGCCTATACGAAGTTCAACCAGAGGCAGGGCAATGACTATGATGGCCTGCCGATCAATGGGCTCGACGCGCCGCTGATCCTCGGCGACATCAAGACGTTCACGCAGGAACTCCGCTTCGCCAACGACCCCCGAAATCCGTTCCGCTTCGTCATCGGGGGAAATTACGAGAAGGACAAGGTCTACCAGCAGCTCAACACCAACTTTGCCGAATCCTCGGCGTTCATCGGATACGGGACCGTCTTCGGAACGCCGATCACGATCAATACGATTGATAATAATCAGGCGATGCGCGCCTACGCCTTTTTCGGGAACGTCGAATATGACGTCGTCGATGCGCTGACTCTCAAGGCTGGCGTTCGCTACACCAACGCGCGCGATCGGGCGACGACATGCCAGACCGATATTCAGGGTCCGCAATATTATCTCGGAAACCTGTTCGCGGTCTTTAGTCCGCTGCTAGGCGGCCCGGCGCGGGGGCCCTATCAGCCGCGCGAATGCTTCGCGCTCAACCTTGATCCCGAAACCTTCCTGCCGGTGGTCGACTATCTGCCGTTCGCTGCGCTTGGCGAGTATCGCGACACGTTGAGCGAAGACAATGTGTCGTGGCGCATCGGCGCCGACTTCAAGGCATCGCCCGACATCCTCCTCTATGCAAATGTCTCCAAGGGCTACAAGGCAGGCAGCTATCCGGTGACCGCCGCGACTACCTTCGGACAGGCGGTTCCCGCAAAGCAGGAATCGGTCTTTGCAGTGGAAGGCGGGATCAAATCGTCGCTTCTCGACCGCCGCCTGCAACTGAATGTCGCGGGTTTCTATTACGACTATCGCGACAAGCAATTGCGCACGAAGCTCAACGATCCGACGTTCGGCCAGCTCGACGTCCTGCGCAACATCCCCAAATCGAGTATCAAAGGGGTCGAGGTCGAGCTGACTGCGCGGCCGAGCGACCGGCTGACGGTCAATGCCGCCTACACCTTCCTCGATGCCAAGGTCGACCGCTTCGTCGGAACCAATGCCGGCGGCGAAACGGGGATCGATTTCGCCGGTACGCCGATCCCCTACACGCCCAGGCACCAGGTTTCGGTTGGCTTCAACTATGATCAGCCCCTGTCGGGCGATCTTGTCCTCTTTTCCGGGGCATCGATCAATCATCGCTCCGGCACGATCGCGACGCTAGGCGGCAATACCAATCCCTCGACCGTTTTCGCAAAGGCCGTCCCCTGCGTCTATTGCATCGATGGCTATACGACGATCGATGCACAGCTCGGAATCCGCGACGAGTCGCAGGGATGGCGGGCGTTTGTCTGGGGCAAGAATATCGGCAACGAATATTATTGGACCAACGTCGCGGCCGGCTACGACACGGTCGCGCGCTTCGTCGGTCGGCCCACTTCGTACGGCGTGACCGTGGGATACAGCTTCCGTTGATGGGCAGGGCGACGATCCGTCCCGCCGACCGCGCCGACCAAGCATGACATGGGAGAGTGAACGATGGCAATGAAGCTTCTTTGGCAGGCCGAAAACCGGCCGACGGATCCGAGTTTTATCGGCATTCCTGAAACATATGGGGCAATGGTTGAATATGCCCGGCAAGTGGCACGTCCTGACACGATGATCGAGCTTCGCTACATGGAAGATGCGCCGACCTATTTCGCGAACCAGATGCTCTATCCCCGCACTCTAACGAAAGTGCAGGTGATCAACAGGGTGGTGGATGCCGAGGCGGAAGGTTTCGACGCCGCGCTGGCCGGCGTCTGCATCATCGATGCCTATTCGCAGGAATGCCGGCAGGCCGCCAGCATACCGGTCGTGGGAGGCGCGGAATCGGCTATGTTCCTTGCTCAGCTGGTGGGCAAGAAATTCGCATGGATCACGATCGCGCCCTCCTTCATCATGCCCTTCGAGACGCATATGCGGCTTCATGGCTGGGAGCAGCGTGCGATTTCGCACCGTCCGGTGCGCGCCCTCGATCCCTCGTGCTGGGGCGCGATCGTCGATGCGGCCAACGGCAACTCCGCGCGCTGGATCGAAATGTTTGACGAAGCGGCCTTGCAGTGCGTCGAGGATGGTGCCGACACCATCATTTGCGGATGCAACCCCGGCGGCGCCCTGCTTCATCTTGCCGGCTATCATGAGGTTCGCGGCACCGGCGTTCCTGTCATCGTCGGACCGGCTGCAATGGTGAAGCTTGCCGAAATGATGGTCGATCTTCGACGCAGCATCGGGTTGACGAAGTCCGAGGGCGAAATGGGTGCCTATCGCTCGACGCCCGCGCCTGTGCTGGAGGAGCTGCAGGCGATGGGGCGGCAGATGATGCGCACCGCACCCAATCTGAAGGATGTTGCCGGGGCGAGCTGACGCGCGGCCTCGTCACTGAGCCAGCCCCGGCGCTGCCACCCGCAGAGGGGGCATTCGTCGCTGCGTGGTCGTGCTATCGCTGCGAAAGGTCCGAAGAGAGCCTGGGGATGCAGGAGGTGGCGTGATGAGGTCCGACCTCGAACTCGTTGGCCGCGGCAGCGCTTCGGCGGCCGGTTCGATGTCGATGCCCGCAGCGCCATTCCGGCGCTTGCTCGACGCGATCGGGCGGCCGGTCTTCTATTCCGAACTCGGAGCACTTTTCGGTGAGATCTGGGGCGCCGAACATGTCCATTTCTGGTTGTTCGAAGGCACCAAGCCGAACATTCTGTCGGGCTTCAGCGCGGATGGCAGCGGTTATGCCGAACACCTTGCGACGACCTACATGGCCCGGGAACTATGGCACCATGACACGGCGATGTCCGCCGGGAGCCAGATCGAGGGCGATGTTCCCGCCCTTTTTCGGCTCGACACAACCCGCCCCCTGTCGTCCGAGATCCGAAATTTCTACACGGGTGCGCATATGCGCGACCGTCTCGTCATGTGCGGCCGGGAGCGGTTCGGGACGCTGGGCATCAGCCTGGTCCGGTCAGGCCGAGCGCCGGGGCCATCTGCGGAAGCCACCTCTCCGATCCTGCCGGTGTCGGACGCGATTTTCCGGATGCTCGTCAGACATGTCGAAATCTGCGCGCGGGACCGCAGCTTTCTTCGTGCGTTCGCATCGCTTGAGAAAATCGAGGAAATCCTGGCGCGCGCGCCCGATCGAATGCCGAGCCGCCAGGCGCAGGTGTGCGCTCGATTTCTTTACGGCTTGAGCGCGACCTCGATCGCCGCGGACCTCCACCTGTCCCCCGAAACCGTGCTTTCCTATCGCAAGCGCCTGTATCAGCGTATGGCGATTTCCTCGCACCGTGAACTAATGCTCTGGTATCTCGAGCTCCATACCGATCTCGCCGAACCCGATCATGATGCTGCCTGCCTTCGCCACTGACGAACGCGGACCATCGTCGAAGATCACGCCCCTGATCGGGGGCTGTCTGCCTGCGGGCGTCAATCCTAGGCTCGTCTCTCGATAACAGAAACGAGCCATGCGGAGCGGACGTGTGATGATCTTGTCATCATCCGATCACGCGAGTGGCTCCCTGGAGATGGGCAAAGTGGGCAGATTGCCGTCGGGTTTCGAAAAGTTTGAAGAGTTTGTGTACTATTGGGACGTCGATACGTCCGACGTGCGCTGGACCCGCCGCGCTGCCGCCGGATATGACGAGATCCTCCGCTTCTACGACGCTCTTACACCGCGCATGGAAGAAGAAGCGACGGTTTATCCAGCGATATCCACTCCACGCAATGTCGGCGGATGCCGCCTGCCTCTTTCGCCTGCTCCTTGCCCTGACGCAGGCGGCGATTGCCGTCGAACTCCATCAGGCGTCGCGTGTCGGCGAGTCAACCCCACGAAGCGCGGCGGTTGGTCGAGCGACATCAACTGGGTCTTCCCGAACTGGCACATCCAGATCGCCGCAAGCCGTTTCTGGACGCACGAGTTCTGGCCTCGCACGCACAACAGCTCAAGTTGGGAGGCTCGCTTCTATCAACCAAAGGTCACGACTGTGCGCGAGCGCCTCCAACTCGAGCATTTCACCGCTACGATCGCTGACGCCTTTCTTGAGGACTTAGCGAATATCGAAAGCACGCAGAGCGGTATGGAGTGCGGCGCGAAATCCTTCGTCTATCTCCATGAGAGCGAGATTCTGATCCGACATCCGCTCGAACAGGTCCAGAAATGGACGCACGCGACTTGTGTGGACGAGGCGCTGCGCTGATCCATCGGAGGAGGGGGCGAAATTGCCCCATCACATGGGGGCATCGATCATTAGTGGCGACTGTTAACCCACCGAATAGGTTCGCTGCTTCTGTCGGGAGTCGGTCGGCGGCGATCACGAACTCGAAAATTTGCAGTTGAGCCCGGCGTTCGCGATTGGGCCGAAATGGAGAGACACATGGCGGGAATAAATGGCAAGTCGATCATCGTTACCGGTGGCGCCAGCGGCATCGGTGAGGCGGCCGTGCGGCTTTTTACGAGCGAGGGAGCGCTTGTTACTTTTGCCGACATCAACGGGGAAAAGGGCGGTGTCCTTGTGGACCAACTGACGGGCGAGGGGTTCCAGGCGCAGTTCGTACAGGCAGACATATCGAACGAAGCCGACGTCCGGGCGATGGTAGATCAGGCGGTTGCGGGCTTCGGCCGCCTCGACGGAGCGTTCAATAACGCTGGCATCATCAATCAGCCCGGCCTGCTCGCCGACATGTCGCTGGACGAGGTACAGCGAGTTTTCGGGGTCAACGCCTTCGGCACGTTCCTTTGCATGAAATATGAGATTAAGGCGATGCTGCGCTCGGGCGGCGGCTCGATCGTCAACACGACGTCGGTGAACGCCATCATCTATGACACCCAGCTCGCCGCCTATTCGGCTTCAAAGCATGCCATCAACGGGTTCACGCGCGCAGCGGCGGTCGAATACGGCGAGCACGGCATCCGGGTCAACGCGATCGCGCCCTCGGCAACGCGTACGCCGCTCTACGTCGAATATATTGAGACCCATCCGGAATATGCTCCCGTCCTCGAAGGCGCCCATGCGCTGCGCCGCGTCGCGGAGCCAGACGAACAAGCACGCGCCGCGATGTGGCTGCTTTCCGACGAGCCGTCGTTCGTGACCGGCGTCAACCTACCGGTTGAGGGTGGCTACACGTTGTTCTGATCTCCGCCTGCGAGGTGCCCCCTCCCAGGGGGCTGCGTGGGTAGGCCCGTGGCTTAGTATAATGTTGTTCTCCATGCACACACATCGAGGAGGCTCCGATGGCCGCGTCAGATCGATCGGCAGGTGGCGGAAATGGGATCTCTGCCGACCTCGTGCCGGGGCTCGACCTGTTCGCAGCGGCATGGCTCGAGAAATTCTGCGAGATCGGTGGATCGGTTAATATGGGGTCCTATGGCAAGGCGACGTTTGGCTGGGCCGAATATAGCTGTCGCCGTTCTACAACGAGCCATCAGCGGAACTCTCCGAGGCCGACCAGCGGTGCGAACATGCCTTTCGCGGTGCCGATTATAGCGGACAGAGCGGGGCTTTGATGGACCCGCTCGAAACGCTGCCGTAAGGGGCCAAAGCGGGAAGGCGCATATGCGTCTCCACGGTATGCGCCATTATATGCGACTAATCGGCCCGCTCCCGCCGGCGAACTGAGAGGCGCACCGCAGTGCCGACATCGGACAATGGTCCGAATAATGTTTCTCGCCGCTGACCTGCCCCCCCGGAATGTCCCTCGATCTGATGTAGAGTCTTCTCTGATTGGGG
>NZ_AYOY01000149.1 GCF_000508185.1 Sphingobium sp. C100
GGTGCGGCTGGCCCCCGCCAATCCCGCCTATGAACCGCAAGTCTATGACCCGCGTCAGGTTCGCATCCAGGGCAAGCTTGCCGGACTGCTGCGGCGCTATAATTAAGGCGCTGATTGCGGGGACGTCGTCCGCTGCGTTCGGCGTTGCGGGCGGAAGATCCAGGGATGGGCGTCACCGGGTCGATGGACGGTGTGAACTTCGCCATTTATCAAAGTGATGGATAATCCGCCTGTGCGCGCCAGCAGCCGGCGATCAACCTTGAGCCAGCGCGGGTGACACCAGCGCGGCAGCCCTCTGTCGCTGATGATGATGTCCGCTGCCGCACAATCCCGTGCAAAGGCCTGCCGGCCGATCAGGACGTCACTGCGGGTGAAGAGCAACCGCCATGCCCGCCCGCCGCGATCGGTCAGGCGAAGCGCGCAAAGGTCGGTGGAACAACGCGCCGTCGGCAACGTGGCGATTGCTGGCATGACGCCCTCATATCCCGCACTCTCCGAAAACGTGTCGCGCACATAATCCCCCGCCCGGTCACGCAGGATCGCCATGCCTTGTTCCATGCGCACCGCCACATGCCGCCCGTCTCCGGTCACCAATATGTCCGGTGGCGCAGCCAGCAACACTGACACGACGCCCGAAACCACCGATATCAGGCCCAGCCAGCGCAATCGACTACGCCACAACAGGCACCATAGCAGCCCAATGACCACCATGGCGAACAGGGCATGGCTCATAGTCGGGGCCAGCAGCGTCGCCATCGGACTGGCGGCCACGCCATGGGCGATCGCCAGCAACAGGTTGAGCGCCTGTTCGGTCAACCACCAAAGCGGCGCGCCCAGGCCGACCGTGTCGAGGAGCAGCGCCATCGCCTCCAGCGGCATAACGACGAAGGTCGTCAGCGGAATCGCCAGCAGATTGGCGAAGGCGCCCAGCATACCGGCCTTGTGAAAGTGAAAGAGCGCAATGGGCATCAGGACCAGTTCGACGACGACACCTGTGGCTAGCGTAACCGCCAAACCTCTCGCGATCTTGCGCATTCGGCCTTCATCACGGGAGGCGGCAAAAGCGCGGAACCGCCGATGCTCGGCCAGCGCGACGATCGCCGTTACGGCCGCAAAACTCATCTGGAAACTTGGTCCCACCAGGGTTTCGGGCCAGAGGCAGAGGACGAGCAAGGCTCCGCTCGCCACCAACCGTAGCGTGATCGCGTCGCGCCCCATCGCCAGTCCGCCCAAAACCAAAAGGGCGGCGATGCACGATCGCACCGTGGGCACTTGCGCGCCCGTGAGCCAGGTATAGCCGATTCCGATCAACGCCCCGCCTGTCGCCGCGATCAGCATCAACGGCCAGTCGAGAGCCGCGCGGCGGCTGAGCGCCATCACGCGCATCAGCAGGAAAATGACGGCGCCGATCAGCGCGGTGACGTGCAGCCCGCTGATCGCAAGCAGATGGGCAAGGCCGCTGCGCCGCATCGCCTCGGCATCCTCTTCGGCGATAGCTCCCTGGTCGCCGGTCGCCAGCGCGGCGGCTATCCCCTCGGCCGGGCCGTCCACATGGTGCAGTATATGCGCAAACAGCCGGGCGCGCAGCGGCGGCGCCTGTGTCGATGCGCGCAACACCTCGATGGGACGCAAGGCCTTGCCCGTGGCGCCAATACCCTGAAAATAGGCGCTGGCCGCAAAATCATAGCCGCCAGGCATCGCCGGCGGCGCTGGAGGCATCAGGCGCGTGCGAAATCGAACCACTGCGCCCTTCCCCAGCCCCTCCGGCACATCGGGCGAGGCGATATTGACGCGCACGACGCTGGGCAGGTTCGGCGCATCTATCGGCCGCAGCATCGCCCGTACCATGGCCTGAGCAGGCACAGGGCGCACCGACACGACTTCGGCCGTGACTTGCGTGAAGGTCGCACGCGACAAGGGAGCCTCGCCAACCAGCGTCGCCTTCCCCCAGACCAACAGGCATCCCATCGCCGCCAGCAGCCCGCCCGCGACCAACAGGCGCCGCAACCGTCCGCCCAGCGGCAGCATGGCGCCCAGACATGCCGTCGCCAACGCCCCACAACAGAAGGCCAGCCACTGCGCCGCGTCCGGCAGCAGGAACCAGGCCGCAATGCCGGTCGCAAGCCCCACCGGCACCCAAAGTGCGAGTTGTTCTCGCTCCAGTTCCAGCCAGGCTTCGATTGCCGCGAAGCTTCGGCTGACGAACGACGCCGCCCTCCCTCCAAGGGAGGTTTGTCGTGGCTCAAAAGCCATGCTAGGGGGCGTCGAATTCATGGATCAGCAAGGCGAATGTCAAAGAATATGACGGCTAGTGCAACGGGAAAAAATAAACAGGTGGTGACCCGTTTCGCCCCGTCACCCACGGGGTTCCTGCATATTGGCGGCGCCCGCACCGCCCTCTTCAACTGGCTGTTCGCGCGCCATCATGGCGGTAAATTCCTGCTGCGGGTCGAGGATACCGACCGCACGCGCTCGACCGATGCTGCGGTCGATGCGATCTTCGATGGCCTGGAATGGCTCGGACTCGCGGGTGACGAGCCTGCCGTCTTTCAGTTCGCGCGCGCGGCCCGTCATGCCGAAGTGGCGAACCATCTGCTGTCGGCCGGCCATGCCTATCGTTGCTATGCCACGCCGGAGGAACTGGCCGAACTGCGCGAGCAGCAGCGCGCCGCAAAGCAGCCGATGCGCTATGACGGCCGCTGGCGCGACCGTTCGCCCGACGAAGCGCCCCAAGGTGCGCCCTTCGTCATTCGCCTGAAGGCTCCGCGTGAGGGCGAGACGGTGATCGAGGACGCGGTGCAAGGTCGCGTCGTCGTGCAGAATGCCGAATTGGACGACATGATCCTGCTGCGGTCCGACGGCACGCCCACCTACATGCTGGCGGTTGTCGTTGACGATCACGACATGGGCGTCACTCATGTCATTCGCGGCGACGATCATCTCAATAACGCCTTCCGTCAGTTGGGCATCATGCGGGCCATGAACTGGGAAGAACCGGTTTATGCCCATATCCCGCTGATCCACGGATCGGACGGAGCGAAGCTGTCAAAACGTCACGGCGCGCTGGGCGTCGACGCCTATCGCGATGAAATGGGGATGCTGCCAGAGGCCGTTCTCAACTATCTGTTGCGCCTGGGCTGGGGCCATGGCGATGAGGAAATCATCTCGATCGCTCGCGCCATCGAACTGTTCGATATCGATGGCGTCGGCCGCTCGCCTTCTCGTTTCGACATCAAGAAGCTGGAAAATCTGAACGGCCATTATCTGCGCGAAGCCGACGACTCGCGGCTCGCGCAACTGGTCGCGCCGCGGGTTGCAGAACGGCTTGGAAAGCTTTTGCCGGACACCGGGTTGGACATTTTGACCCAGGCCATGGCTTCGCTCAAACCACGGGCCAAAACCCTAAATGAAATTGCGGAAGGGGCCGAGTTTCTGTTCAAAACTTGTCCGCTCGATTTTGACGAAAAGGCCTCCGCTCTGCTAGATGATGCCGCGCGCGCGCTGCTGACCAAGACAGCCGACGCTCTCCTGACTGTCCAGACCTGGACGGTCGAAGCGATCGAAGAAGTGATACGCCGCGTGGCAGAGGATGCTGGACTGGGCCTCGGCAAAGTCGCGCAACCGCTTCGCGCGGCGCTTACCGGTCGCACGGTTTCGCCGGGTATTTTCGATGTCCTCTTCCTGCTGGGGAAAGAGGAGAGCTTGGAACGACTGACCGGGGCAGGGCACGCTACGGCCGGTTGATGGCAATCAAGGAGAAAAACATGTCGGATAATAATGCCACGTTGACCATCGCGGGAGACACCAAGGACTATGCCATCATGGATGGCACGGTCGGGCCGCAGGTCATCGATGTTCGCAAGCTCTACGCCAATACCGGCATGTTCACTTATGATCCGGGCTTCACATCGACCGCGAGTTGTGATTCCGGTCTCACCTATATCGACGGTGATGAAGGCGTGCTGCTGCATCGCGGCTATCCGATCGGCCAGTTGGCCGAACAGTCGAACTTCATGGAAGTCAGCTATCTGCTGCTGAACGGCGAACTGCCTTCGGCGCAGGAACTGGACGAGTTCACCCGCACCATCACGCGCCACACCATGGTGCACGAGCAACTGACCACCTTCTATCGCGGCTTCCGTCGCGATGCGCACCCGATGGCTATCATGTGCGGCGTCGTGGGCGCACTGTCGGCTTTCTATCATGACTCGACCGACATCAACGATCCGTTGCAGCGGAAGATTGCCAGCCACCGCCTGATCGCCAAAATGCCGACGATCGCCGCGATGGCTTATAAATATTCGGTAGGCCAGCCCTTCGTCTATCCGCGCAACGACCTGAGCTACACCGCCAATTTCCTGCGCATGACTTTCTCGGTGCCGGCTGAGGACTATATTCCTGATCCGGTGATCGTGGATGCGATGGACAAGATTTTCATCCTCCATGCCGACCATGAGCAGAACGCTTCGACATCGACCGTGCGCCTTGCCGGTTCGTCTGGCGCCAACCCCTTCGCCTGCATCGCCGCGGGCATTGCCTGCCTCTGGGGTCCGGCACATGGCGGCGCGAACGAAGCTGCGCTCAACATGCTGCGCGAAATCGGCACTGTCGATCGAATCCCGGAATATATCGCCCGCGCCAAGAACAAGGACGATCCGTTCCGCCTGATGGGCTTTGGTCATCGCGTCTACAAAAATTACGATCCGCGCGCGACCGTGATGCAGAAGACTGCGAAGGACGTGCTGGCCAAGCTGGGCGTCAATGATCCCGTCTTCGACGTCGCCAAGGAACTGGAGCAGATCGCGCTCAACGATCCTTATTTCATCGAAAAGAAGCTCTATCCGAATGTCGACTTCTATTCGGGCGTGATCCTTTCGGCGATCGGTTTCCCGACCGAGATGTTCACCGTGCTCTTCGCCCTCGCCCGCACGGTCGGCTGGGTCGCACAGTGGAACGAAATGATTTCTGACCCCGCGCAGAAGATTGGCCGCCCGCGCCAGCTCTACACCGGCCCGACCGAGCGCGACTATGTGCCCGTTGAGCAGCGTTAATTCGCGCTAAAACTTTGAAAAGCAGGAGCGGCGCCCCTATCGGGCGCCGTCTTCTTTTCAAGCTCGGTCAGCGAGCCGGTCGACGAAAATCACACAGAGCCGGGCAATGTCAGGATGAAGCGCGCGCCTTCGCCCGGAGCGCCGCCAATGTCGATGTCGCCGCCCATTGCGCGGGCGAGGCGTCGGGAAATATAGAGGCCCAGGCCGCTGCCACCTGCATCGTCCCGACCCAATCGCTCGAATTTTTCGAAGATACGTTCCCGATCTGCGGTTGCCACGCCCGCCCCCTGGTCGATCACCATGATCCGCGCTTCCCCGCGCGCTTGCTCGGTGACGATATGAACGGCGCTGCCTTCGGGCGAATATCTTATGGCATTGCCGACCAGATTGACGAGAATCTGAAGGACGCGGCGAAATTCTCCTGTGGCCAGGACGCTCGCATCATCCGCCGGTGGTATGATGGCGATATGACGATCCAGCGCCTTGACGCCCAACAGACCTGCGGCGCGCCGGCCCAGATCGGCAAGGTCCACCTCCTCCGCCATCACGGTGAAATCCGGGCGGTCAATCGCCTGGAGGTCGGCGAGGTCATCGACCAGCGCCATCAGGTGACGTCCCGCCGATGCTATGTCCTGGGCATAGCCGGCATAATCGGGGCGCAACGGCCCTTCCATCTGGGCGCTGATCGTGTCGGCATTGGCGATGATCCGCCCCAATGGCTGCCGCAGCGACCGGTCCAACCGTTTGCCGAACTCCGCCGGGTACAAGGTAACGGCGGTTTCCTTGGCAAGTGGAGAAAGGATCATATGATCGATCGGAAAGGCCGATCCCCGATAGCCGCTCAACTGACCGGCAAGGTCGAACAACGGAAAGCCGGACAACCGGAACAAGCGCGCGGCATCGCGGGCCAAGGCCGCCGTCTGCCCGCGAAATGCGCGCCGTTGCGCCAGTCCGCGAAGCATCGGCATGTCGCCTTCGTCATCGGATCGCAGCTCGAAATAGGCCGAAAAGCGGGTGCCGGGCACTGGCGGCACCGTGGGCAACATGCCTTGCCGATCATTACCGGCCACCGCCAGCTCGAACCGCATGTCGGTGTCGATCTGCCAGGTCCAGCCCTCCGCCAGCGCGGCAATGTCCGTTTCCCGCGCATGAACCTCGGTCGGGTCGGCTGTTGCAGGACGCTCGTGCCAGTCGATGATCGACAGGCTAACGCCACCGGCGTCCGGCCGCGCGCGGACCCACATGTCGACATGCCCCCGTTCCGCCGCAGCCACGACAGGCCGCGACACGGTCACGCCCAGCCGCTGCGTCAGCCGCACGATCGCCGCGAGTTGAGGAATGGCGAAAAATGTCCCGAGATCTCCGCCGGCTTCCCGCTGCAAAGCAAGGACCGGCGCGTCCGCGCTGAGCAAGCGTCCCTCGGCAGAAAGCGATGCGCGAATGATCGCCGGGTGGGCTGGCATGTTCATGCGGCCATTGCGCCCAGCAAATGCCCCAGCTTGGCGCGCAGCGACGCCGGCGTCCGCAGTGCAGCGACGCCGGCATGCGCGTCCTGTTCGCTCAATGCCTGATACTCCGCCGCCGCAGCTACCAGGGCAACGTCGGTCAATTCGGGACGCCCGGGACGCAGCGCCAGCAGGAGATGGCGATAATCGGCGTCCGACCCGCCAAGAGCGCGGCACAACATGGCCAGCGGCGGCAAAGGCCCGGTCACGAGGATATCGACCACCTGCGTGATCTCCATCCGCAGCCTGTTTGCGGCCAGTCCTGCGAACAGCAGGAAACGGCGTCCGCTCAGCGCTGTGTCCAGCAGCGTCGTCTCAGCAGACTGTTCCCCCAATTGTCTGACCAACCGATCGGCTTCCATCAACGGGCTCATGCTTTCGTCATGGTCGGCAAGCATGGCCCAGCCGGCGCGTTCGAACCCGGCCAGAAGCCGATCGCCGCCTTCGGATGCGTTGCGTCTCGCAACAGCAGCGAGACAAGCCACGACCGCCCACATCAGTTCGGCAAAATGTTCAGCCGGGAGATCAGGTCGCATCGGCTGATTCTCGCCACCCAAGCTCATCCATCGCCCTTCCGCCAAGGCAAGGGCGGCAAGCCCATCGGCCAGTGCGGGATCTGTTTCCGGCAAGGCTGCGTCTTCGCACTCTTGTGCCGCCGCGTCGACGGCGCCCCCATATCGCAGCATCAGGCTGACCCCAGCGCGCATCCGCATATGGGCAAGCAAAGGAGGGCCGAGCAACGTAGGCTGGTCGCAAATCATCCGCCAGCACAGAAGGTCTGGCCAGGACTCGAGCGCGGATGAGACTTCGGGAATATGATCGACCAGCACGCGCAATCCGGTCTCGATCGCGGCTACACATCCCCCCAGATGCCGACGGGTTTCCGCGATCAACGCGTCATGCGGCGATTGATGGCGCGGAAAAAAATACGCCAGATCGATGGCATGACCGACCGGCACGGCAGACATGCCCGCCATGACGCGCGTCATTGGCCAGCTGTCCGCCATTGTCGATCCGGCAAGGGACGAAAAGGCACTCATGCATTGCAGCATAGCTGCACGTCGTTAAAATGCACTAAACCGTGCGGACGAAAATCAGGCGCGCGGGCGCAACACCACCGCCCCTGTAGAGGCGATCGCAGCCAGGATCGCCACCCGATATCCCTCCGCCAGAAAGCCGAACAAACCGGCGATGATGAGCAGCACCAATGTCGTGCCCGGCGTCATGATCATCCAGGGCGATGCACCACCGTTTCGCCGCCAGCGATCGGCCACCATCAATACCGCTGACAATAGAGCCAGATCCACGGACATGGTGCTGCCGCCAGCCAGCGCCACCCCCACCAATGCAAGTCCCGGGGCGACAAATGCGGTCCCACCCAGAGGCAGTTGCCGCAGCGCGAGTTCATCCAGCCGATCGGCGGTTTCGGCCAGCAACAGCGCAACCAGTAGCAGACAAAAACCAGCCAGCGCCCACGATAATTCGAGCGGCACCAGCGCGATCGCCGCCAGCACCATTGCGCCGATCCGGACTTGCATCGCCGGCACCTGCATCCGCATCAGCACGGACCCCATGAATCGCGCGAGCGGAACGAAAAGATAATGTTCGATGCCGCCCCGCATAGGCGCACGTCCGGCGCTCGCCGATGTGACGGCTTGCGCCACCAAATCGGCCTGCTGCTGGCTTTCCACCAAAGCCGCGCGTCCTTCGAGCAGGTCGGATTCCAGCACGGTGATGCGCCGTGCGCCCTTTTGCACGGCAGCGCGCACCAATGTGAGCGCTAGGTCCCAGTCTCCGATCATATCGAGCGTGCCGAACAGCAGCGTCGGGCTGACACGCGCCAACCCGACCCAACGCTGCCCGGCATCGATCCGTTCGAACGGCGCACTCGCCCGGCTGTCATCGGCTACGAGCAGCGCATCGCCTTCGGCGCCCGCCAGTCCGTCAATATGTCCCTGGCAGACGATCGCCCCGTCCGCGATCAGCAACGCGTCCATATCGCGCGGCGCATCACGAACCATCGAAATCATGTCACGAACCAGCGCAACGGCGACGCCATCAGCGCTCAGCCGATCGACGGCCTGCGACAAGGCGGGCGTTATCACGCTGACCATAATGAGGACACGATCGGCACCCGCGCGCACTGCCTGCCGCGCCTGATATTCGACCAGCGTCTGTCCCGCAAAATGCAGGCAGGCCCGCAACCCTGCCGACGAATCGGCGGATGCGCGGCTGGCGCTCAGAATTGCGGCAAAACTCATATTGTTACGCTATCGATCCATTTATATCAGGCGACCTTTTCGCAAGGCCGACAGCAGGACGCAAGCCCGGCGTCAGCTCTGTTCCAGCGCAGCCAGCGCGGCCTGCAGGCGCCGCAGGATGCGCGGGTCTCCGGGCACGGCTTCCGCCGCTTCATCGGCCAGCGCGATCAGGGCGGTCAATCCAAAGCTGGCGGCAAGCCCCTTGAGCCGCCAGGCCGCCAGATGCCAGTTCGCATCGCAGCGGGCACGACCAAGCAGATCCACCTGCCGCGCCGCGCTTTCGAGAAAGGCCACGCGCAGATCGGCGATGAGCACATTGTCATCACCAACGGCAGCCGCGAGAGCTGCGTCCAAAGCGCCGGGATCATAAGACATGGCGACCAAAGCTATCTGGCTTGCGTTAAGTTTTGGTAACGAGGCATTTTCCTACGCGGAAAAGATGCTAGGATAGGCACATGACAGGGGGCAGCACAATCGTCGAGTTCTGGCGTGACGAATCGATCGCGACGGAAACACATGCAGAGTCAGACGACATCTTGCTTTTGAAACAAGCGGTTCTCGACATTGATGAAGATCAGTCGAACGGCGGCCCGATCGAGAAATGGGTGAAGCGGCTTCGGGTCGCTCTGCTTCTGACCGCGCTCGGCTGGATTTGTTTTGCCCTCTGGGCAATGGCGGCCTCCGGGGAGTTGCGCGCCGGTCCGTCGGCCTGGGTCGGAATCGTCGCGATCGTCACGGCGCCGCTCATTCTGCTGGGCCTGCTCTACCTGCTGCTCGTGAGAAACAGCCAGACCGAATCGCGCCGTTATCTCGATACCGCCAGGGCGTTGCGGACGGAGGCCGATCTGCTGGAATTGCGGCTTGGCCGAATCGCCGCCCAACTGGAAGCGGCCCGGCAGACGATGCAGGATCAGGCCGAACTGCTCGACAGCTATGGCGCCGCCGCTAGCAGCAACATGGAGGCATCGGCGGAATTGATAGCCAGCCGCGCCCAGGTGACCGCCGATCGTGCCGAAGCGGCTGAACAGGCTGGCGCCGCATTGATGGCGCGGATGGATGCGCTGGTCGCTTCGATCCCTCCGCTTGAGGAACGCAGCGCCCGGATGGCGGCGCAAATCATGGACAATGGCCATGCACTCGCCGAACGTATCGACACGCTTGAAGCCCGGCTTCACACGCTGACGGAACTGTCCGACGATGCACGCGCGCGCACGCTCGCGGCGACTAAAAGCCTCACCGGCCAGTTGGGCCAGTTGCAGGAGGCGACTCGCTCGGCCACGGATGAGATGTCCGGCATGGCGGACATCGCTGCCAGCCGGATCGAGGCGACCGCGTCGGGCGCCCGCCAGCTTATGGATCGCAGCAGGGATGATCTGGAAGCGCAGTCCTCGTCACTTGCGGCGTTGATCGATGCCGCCCAGGCTGGCGTTGCAAGCACGAGCGCGTCGGTCCGGGCCGCATTGATCCAAGATCTTGATCATGCGCAGTCCAATATGGACACGCGCATCGAAACGCTGCTTCAAAAGGCGCGCGCGACTGTCACGACCATCGACGAAAGCCTGACGCGCCGTGCCGATTCGCTTCAGGCGCTGGTGGCGGCCGCGCAGGCCGGCATTGGCACCAGCAGCGAGGAAGCGCTGACCATATTGGCGCGCGACATGGACAAGATCGAAACCGATCTGCGGTCGCGGTTGGAAGCAGCCCTCGATCAGGCGCAGGAGGCGCTGGCGCTGACCGATGGCAGGCTGGGCAATCAATCTGAAATGCTGGCTGCTCTGATCGCCCGCTCACGCGACCATCTCGAAACGATCGGCCGCGATACCGTGACGGGCCTCGCCGATGCGGTAGGCGATGTCGAAGGCCGCCTTCACCAGATCAACGACATGGTGGAAGGGCAACGTGCGCTGATTGCCGGGCTGCATGGCAGCCTGCATGAAACCGTTACGGCTACCGAAAGCCAGTTCGAGGTGCTTGAACAAGGGGCGATGGCGCGCAACCAGCGTTTGACCGAAGCGCTCGAAAAGCTGGCGGGAGAAACGCGCCGGATCGACGAAGCGCTCGCCGCCGGCGGCGCGACTGCCGAAAAGCTGATTGGCAGCGCCGAAACTCTGCTTGTCGCGCTGGATTCGAGCGTCCGTGAACTGGATGAGACTTATCCGGCCGCGCTCACGCGGTTCGACGCAAGACTGGAGCAAAGTCGCGGCCTTCTGGGAAGCGCCACGCCGGAAATGGAACGGCTGGAAGCCATTTCCGAAGCCCTGGTCGGCCGCGCGGAGGAGGCCGAGGCGATGCTGCGCGGTCAGGGGAGCCGCCTCACCGAATGGCTGGAAAGCACGCAGGGCGGACTGGAAGCCAACCGGGACGCAGTCAACCGCCTACGGTCCGCCCTCGACGCAGCGCATCAGGATGCGAACCGGATCACGGAAGGCGCCGGCCCGCTGCTCGTCACCGCACTGCTAAGGGTGAAGGACACGGCGGAACAGGCAGCGGAACGCGCACGCCAAGCCCTGGGCCGCGCTATTCCCGACGCCGCGCGGCAACTGGCCGAAGCCAGCGAGCAAGCGATGGAGAATGTGATTGGCGACAAGGTTGCCGTCCAGATCGAGCATATCGCGCGGGTGGCTGACGAAGCAGTCAAGGCTGCGCACCAGGCATCGGAACGGCTTACACGCCAATTGCTGACCATCGCCGATACCAGCGCGAGCATCGAGCAGCGTATCGAAGAGGGTAAGCAGACGATCGAAGATCGGGATCGCGACCATTTCGCACGCCGGTCGGCGCTACTGATCGAATCGCTGAACAGCACGGCCATCGACGTCGCCAAGATATTGTCCAACGATGTCACGGATTCGGCTTGGTCTGCCTATCTAAAGGGGGATCGGGGCGTATTCACGCGTCGTGCGGTCAAATTGCTGGACGCGGGCGAGTCGCGGGAAATCGTGCTTCATTATGACAATGACGCGGAATTCCGCGATCATGTGAACCGCTATATCCATGATTTCGAGGCGATGTTGCGCATCATCCTCTCCGCTCGCGACGGCAATGCCCTGGGCGTCGCGATCCTGTCGTCCGACATGGGCAAGCTCTATGTTGCGCTCGCTCAGGCCATCGAACGCCTTCGGCAATAGGATCAGTCGATCGGCCTGCGGAAATAGACGACACGCTCGGTTTCGGTGAAGCCAAGCGCGGCGTGGAAGTCATGGCTGGCGTAATTGAAGATGTCCGCATCGGACGCCAATTCCTTGCAGCCATGATTGCGCCCCCAGGCCAAGACCGCTTCTGTCAGTGCGCGCGCCGCGCCGGTGCGGCGCGTGATAGGTTCAACGAAAATGCCTTCCAGAAAGGCCACGGGCGTAGTTTCGCAGCCATTGACATGATCGTGCCGCAGCGTCGCCTCGGCAAAGCCGACCGCTTCATCCTGATCATCGGAAACCAGGAAGGCGGCGGATTTCCCGTCTGGTTGTCCCAGCAAGCCGAGAATTTCGTCGCGATGATCAGCGAGAGCGGTGTCCGGCCAAAGCGCAGCGCGCATCAGCGCCCAGCGTTCCACATGGGACGCGCCCGCACGAAAAACGCAAAAGGCGCCGGTCGTCATGACCCCGCATGATAACCCGGCAGCATGTCGACGGTCACCCAACCCTGCACATAATTGGCATAGTAGAGGCCGAACAGGACCGCCGACAGGATCGTCGCGCGCATTACCACCAAGCCGGGCCTAAAATTGCTCGGCGCGCTTTCGGCCTGCCCCTTGAGCAGCGGCTCGCCGGTTTCATCCGGCGTGCGCAGGCCAAGGGGCAGCATGACGAAGGCGCAGACGACCCACATCAGGAAATAAATGGCGAAGCTCGCGTACCAGTTCATGTTCGCCTGATTAAGCGCGAATGAGCAGCACGTCCACTAGTGGCTTCTTGCCGGTCCAGCGGGTCGCAGTGCGCCGCACGGCCAAGCGGACGCGTTCACGCAACGCTTCCTCCTCCTGCGACCCCTTTGGAACCACCATCGCAGCCTCTTCGGCCGCCTCGGCCAGAAACGCGTCCTTATCCTCTTCCACCGGCACGCCCTGGGTGCGGAGCACCGGTGTGCCGAACAGCTTGCCTTTCCGGTCGAGCGCCACGGCGACGCTGATCTGCCCGTGCAAGCCCAGCTTACGCCGCTCATTCATGGTCGCGCCGTCGGCAGGCAGGATCACGTCGCCATCGAGCACGAGCCGTCCCGCATCTTCCTGGCCAATGATTTCCGGCGCACCGGGCGCGAGCCGCAGCACATCGCCATTGGACTGAACCACAGCATGGGGGATGCCGCTGGCTAGGCCGAGCCGCGCCTGTTCGGCCATGTGGCGACGCTCGCCATGAACGGGCAGCAGGATATTGGGACGTATCCAGCCATACATGGATTCCAACTCGGGCCGGCCCGGATGCCCCGACACATGGACTTCCGCCTGTCGGTCCGTCACCATCAGTACGCCCGCTGTCGCCAGCGCGTTCTGAATGCGCCCGATGGCGATTTCATTGCCGGGGATCTGCTTGGACGAAAAGACGACCAGATCCCCTTCGGCCAGCTTGATCGGATGGCTGTCAAAGGCAACTCGTGCGAGCGCAGCACGGGCCTCGCCCTGTCCACCCGTCGCGATGATCATCACCTCGCTGCGCGGCAGCGCCATCGCATCTTCCCAATCGATCGTCGCTGGAAAATTCTTGAGATAGCCGGCCGCCTTGGCGGTGTTGATGATGCGGTCAAGCGAGCGCCCGGCAACACAAAGCTTGCGCCCGGTCGCCATGGCAACTTCGCCCAGCGTCTGCACGCGCGCAGCATTGGACGCGAAGGTGGTGACCAGCACCCTTCCCTTGGCGCCGGCAACCGTTTGCATCAGCCCTTCGCGCACGTCCCCTTCGGACCCGCTCGCTTCAGAGTTGAACACGTTGGTGCTGTCGCACACCAGGGCCAAAACGCCCTCATCGCCGATGGCCGTGAGTTCCTGCGGCGTTGAAGGTTCGCCAAGCAGCGGACGCTCATCCAGTTTCCAGTCGCCGGTGTGGAAGATACGGCCATGCGGCGTATCGATCAGGACAGCATTGCCTTCCGGGATCGAATGGGCGAGCGGCACATAGCGAAAACCGAATGGCCCGAGCTGGAAACTACCTTCATTGTCGATGACGTTGAGTTCGACGTCCTTGGTCAGCCCTTCCTCCTCCAGCTTCAGCCGGATCAGACCTGCCGTAAACGGCGTGGCATAGAGCGGAACGCCCAAGTCGGCGGCCAAATAGGGGATTGCGCCGATATGGTCCTCATGCCCATGGGTCAACACGATGCCCAGCAAGTCGTCGCGCCGTTCCTCGATGAAGCTAAGATCCGGCAGCACAAGCTCCACCCCCGGATAGGCCGGATCAGCAAAGGTCAGCCCCAGATCGACCATTACCCATTTGCCCTGGGAGCCATAGAGATTCACGTTCATGCCGATCTCGCCCGACCCACCAAGGGCCAGGAAGAGCAGCTCATTTCCAGGTGTCATTATATTTTCAAACTCCGTTCGTGCAGCAGTGCCAGACCCTGAATTGTCAGATCTGGCGCGATTGCATCGAATATATCGCTATTGTCATTAAAGAGGACCGCGAGCCCCCCAGTCGAAATCACTTTGGCGGGACGTCCGATTTCCGCGCGAATACGCGCGACCAGTCCCTCCATCATCGCCACATAACCCCAAAAGACGCCGATATGCATCTGCGCTTCGGTGGTCCGGCCGATCACCGATCGATTTTCCGGCGGGGTGATCGCGATTTTGGGCAATTTCGCCGCCGCCGCAACCAGCGCATCAAGCGACAGGTTGATGCCCGGCGCGATGATGCCGCCCTTATAGGCGCCCTTATAATCCACCACATCATAAGTGGTGGCGGTACCGAAATCGATGACGATCAAATCTCCATCATGAAGATGGTGCGCGGCGATGGCGTTTACAACCCGATCGGCTCCAACCGATGCCGGCTCGGCGACATCCAGTTCGATGCCCCATTCGACAGGCGCCTGCCCTGCGATCAGCGCCGCCGTCTTGAAATATTTTTCCGCCAGAACCTGAAGATTGTGGAGCGCGCGCGGCACGACTGTCGCGATGATGACGGCATCCACATCGGCCAGAGTGTAGCCCTCCAGCATCAACAACTGGTTCAGCCAAACCGCATATTCATCGGCCGTCCGGCGCGGATCGGTGGCGATGCGCCAGCGCGCTCGTATCGTTCCCGCTTCGAGCAGCGCGAAAACCACATTGGTGTTGCCCGCGTCGATCGCGAGAAGCATGGGCAGGTTCCTCAGCTCAAAATGATGTCGCCCGCGTGAATGGCACGGCTCCCGCCATTCGCCAAGCGCAGGATCAACATGCCCTGGGCGTCGAGCGTGTCGAAGACGCCCTCCACCTGCGTGCCGTCGGACTGGACCACCCGCATGGGCGTCCCCTTGGGATGAGCATTCAACAGCCAATGGTTCAGTACAGGGTCCAAACCCTGTGCACGCCAAATGGCCAGCCAATGAGCGAAAAGTTGCGCCAGCCTTTCAAGCAGCGCGCCAGCTTCGACATCCAAAGCGCCCTGCGCCGCAAGGCTCGTTACCGGCCGGTCCAAGCCGGTGGGGTGGCCGACAACGTTTATGCCTACCCCGATGACGATGGCGTCGTTGACGCGCTCCAGCAGGATTCCGGCGATCTTGGCGCCATCGACCAAGATGTCGTTGGGCCATTTGATCCGCGTCTGGCCTGCGCAGAGCGGCGCCAGCAGGGCATGGACGGCATTGGCAGTCACCAGCGCCAGACTATGGGCCGGCGGATCATTCGGACCGATCCGTACCAGAGTGGAGGCGTATAAATTGCCGGCGGGGCTTTCCCAGGCCCGGCCCATGCGCCCCCGCCCACCAGTCTGGCGACCGGCCCGCAGCCAACTGCCTTCGGCTATGCCCTGCTCCACCAATGCCAGCATGTCGGCGTTGGTGGAACCGGTCTCCTCAACGAAATGGATCAGCGTCAGAAGAGCGACGCCGCAGCGGCAGCGCTCGCCTGATCCAGCAACGGGTTGAGCAGATAGCCCAGGACGATCACCACCGCGCAGGCGGTCAGGATGATATTTTCAACCGCGCCACCCTTCGCCTCATAGGCAGCGGCAGGCTCGTCGAAATACATCGTCTTGATGATCTTGAGATAATAAAAGGCGCCGATCACCGAAGCCGCGATACCGAACGCCGCCAGAGCAGTCATGCCAGCCGCGACGGCGGCATCGAACACCAGGAATTTCGCCCAGAAGCCGAACAGCGGAGGGATGCCTGCCATGGAGAACATGAAGATCGCCAGCGCAGCGGCCAGCCCCTTGCGCGATTGCGACAGGCCGGCAAGGCTGGCGATGCTTTCGACCGGCCGGCCTTGGGCGTCACGCATCTGCAAGATGCAGGCGAAGGCGCCCACCGTCATTACGACGTAGATCGCCATATAGCTCATCGTCGCGGCCACACCGGCGGGCGTGCCGGCGGCGAGGCCGATCAGCGCGAAACCGACATTGTTGATCGACGAATAGGCCATCAGGCGCTTGATATTGGTCTGGCCGATCGCCGCAACAGCACCGAGCAGGATCGAGGCAAGCGCAACGAAGATCACGATCTGCTGCCAGTCGAGCCCGGCCGGACCGAGCGCCTCGACCGCGACCCGCACGGCAAGGGCCACGGCCGCTACCTTCGGCGCGCTGCCGAAGAAGGTCGTGACCGGCGTTGGCGCGCCTTCATAGACATCGGGCGTCCACATGTGGAACGGCACCGCGCTCATCTTGAAGGCCAGACCAGCCAGCAGGAAGACCATGCCGAACAATTCGCCCTTCGACACCCCGTCATCCATAGCGATGGCAATGCCGTCAAACGATGTCGTGCCGGTAAAGCCGTAGAGCAGCGACGCCCCGTAAAGGAGGATGCCGCTGGCCAGCGAACCAAGCACGAAATATTTGAGACCAGCTTCGGACGAACGCACATCCTGGCGCATGAAGCTCGCCAGCACATAGGCAGCAAGGCTCTGCATCTCGAGTCCGACATAGAGCGTCAGCAAGTCGCCTGCCGACACCATCATGCCCATGCCGATGCTGCTGAAAAGGATCAGCACCGGATATTCGGGGCGCTCCTTGCCATCGGTCGAAAAATAACGCGGCGCCAACAGGATAGCCGCCGCCGCCGCGCCATAGATTAGCGCCTTGGCGAAGGCCGAAAAGGCGTCGGCGCGAACCAACCCGTCAAACGCATCGGGGCCATTTGCGAGCGAGGTGGACAAGGCCATCCCCGCCAACGCCAGCGTCAATACCGACAGCAAGTTAACGACGCGGCTGCTTGCGTCACCACCCCAGGCGGCCACCAGCATCAAAACCAAGCCGCCGGCCGTCAGAATGAGTTCCGGCAGGACCGCCAGAAGGGAAGCGTGGTCAATCATGAGTGCGCCTCCCCGTGCGCAGCGGATTCTTCGTGATGGTCCTCGCCGGCTGGCTTGGGCGCACCAATCTTGATCTTGGAGTCACCCGCAGGAGCCGCGGGGGCGAGGCGCGCTTCAAGCGCGCGGATGTCGGACCGCATCGGGGCCAGGAAGCTTTCCGGATAGACGCCCATCCAGAGCACCGCCGCCGCGATCGGCGCCAGCAGCGCGATCTCGCGCACCGACAGGTCGGGCATGGCGGCGGCGTCAGCATTGACCTGCTCGCCATAACAGATGCGACGATAGAGATAGAGCATATAGGCCGCACCCAGGATGATGCCCGTCGTGCACACCAGCGCCACCCAGCTCGACGCTTGGTAAATACCCATCAGCGACAGGAATTCGCCGACGAAGTTGCTGGTGCCGGGCAAGCCGACAGAGGCCATGGTGAACAGCATGAACAGGACCGCATATTTGGGCATGTTGATGCTGAGGCCGCCATAGCGATTGATCTCGCGGGTGTGGAGCCGGTCGTAGATGACGCCGACGCACAGGAACAGCGCGCCCGACACGAGACCGTGGCCCAGCATGACCATCATCGCGCCTTCGATACCCGACTGGTTGAAGGCGAACAGGCCGACGGTGACGATCGCCATATGCGCCACAGACGAATAAGCGATCAGCTTTTTCATGTCCGACTGAACCAGCGCGACGAGGCTGGTGTAAACCACCGCCACCATCGACAAGCCCCAGACCAGTGGCGCGAGTTGCGCCGAAGCTTCCGGGAACATCGGCAGCGAAAAGCGGATGAAGCCATAGCCACCCATTTTCAGCAGCACGCCCGCAAGGATGACCGAGCCGGCCGTCGGCGCCTGAACATGCGCATCGGGCAACCAGGTATGAACCGGCCACATCGGCATCTTCACGGCGAAGCTGGCGAAGAAGGCCAGGAACAGCCAGGTCTGGACATGGGGATTGAAATTATAGGCCATCAGCGCCGGAATTTCGGTCGTGCCCGCCTCATGCACCATCCACATCATCGCAATCAGCATCAGCACCGATCCGAGCAGGGTGTAGAGGAAGAATTTATAGCTGGCGTAGATGCGTTCAGCCCCGCCCCAGATACCGATGATCAGATACATCGGGATCAGGCCGGCTTCGAACATGATGTAGAAGAGGTAGAGATCCTGCGCCGTAAAGACGCCGATCATCAGCACCTCCATGAACAGGAAGGCCGCCATATATTCGCCGACCCGCTTGTTGATCGCGACCCAGCTGGCACCGATGCAGATCGGCATCAGGAAGACGGTGAGCGCGATCAGCATCAGGGCGATGCCGTCAATGCCCAGTGCCCAGGCGAAGCGGCCGAAGATCGGCGCATATTCCTGGAACTGCCACTGGGCGGCGCTGCCTGCCTGATCGAAATTGATCCACAGGATGATGCCCAGGACCAAATCAGCCAGTGTCGCCAGCAGCGCGATCCAGCGCGCCGTGCTGGCGCCTGCGAACAGGCAGGCGATGGCCCCGGCCATCGGCACTGCCATCATCAGGGAAAGGATGGGGAAGCCGTCCATTATCGTGTCATCGCCCAGGTTGCGGCCGCGGCGAGGCCGATCAGCATCACCAGCGCGTATGTGTAGAGGTAGCCGGACTGGATCCGACGGGTGACTTTGTTGCCCTGCACCACCAGCGCGGCGAGCCCGTTCGGCCCGAAGCGGTCGATGAAGCCCACGTCACCGAACTTCCAGAAGAAGCGGCCGATGGCGAAGGCGGGCTTTACGAACAGGAAATGGTAAAGCTCGTCGAAATACCATTTGTTGAGCAGGAACTGATAGAGCAGGCCAAATTGCGAGACGAAGCGCTGCGGCCAGTCGGTGTTCTTGATATAGGCGAGCCAGGCGATCAACAGGCCAATCGCCATCACCGTGAACGGACCGAACTTGACCCATGTCGGCACCTCATGCGCGGCGTGCATCAGATGGCTGTCGAACGCGATCGCGCCCTTCCAGAATTCGATGCCGCCTTCCGGGCCGATGAACTGATCGTGGAAGAGGAAGCCGGCGAACACGGCGCCCAGGCTGAGCACAACCAGCGGGATCAGCATGACCAGGCCGCTTTCATGCGGATGGTAGCCACCCGTGCCGGTCGGCAGCGCATGGGCATCCGCTCCATGACCATGAGGCTCGTGACCGGCATCCTCCTGGGCCGGGGCATTGTCATGCTCCGCGCCATGGCCGTGGGTTGCGTGGTCGTCATGCCCATGAGCATCGTGAAGAGCGTGCTGGATATGTTCCGAAGCGGCCCAGCGCGGCTTGCCGAAGAAGGTGAGGAACACCAGCCGCCAGCTGTAGAAGCTGGTGAGCAGCGCCGCAAACACGCCGACATAATAAGCGCCTACGCCTCCGCCGCCTGACGCGAAGGCCGCTTCCAGAATGCCGTCCTTCGAATAGAAGCCGGCAAAACCCACGCCGATGAGCGGCAGGCCCACGCCGGTAATGGCGAGCGTGCCCAGCGTCATCGTCCAGAAGGTCACCGGGATGCTTTTGCGCAGGCCGCCATAATAGCGCATGTCCTGCTCATGGTGCATCGCATGGATGACCGAGCCGGCGCCCAGGAACAGCAGCGCCTTGAAGAAGGCGTGGGTGAAGAGGTGGAACATCGCCGCGCCATATGCGCCGACACCGGCCGCGAAGAACATATAGCCCAACTGCGAACAGGTCGAATAAGCGATCACGCGCTTGATGTCGGTCTGCACCGTGCCGATGGTCGCGGCGAAGAGGCAAGTCGCCGCGCCGATGAATGTCACAAAGCCCAGCGCCGTCGGCGAGGTTTCGAACATCGGCGACAGGCGGCACACCATGAACACGCCGGCGGTCACCATGGTCGCCGCATGGATCAGCGCCGACACCGGGGTCGGTCCCTCCATCGCATCGGGCAACCATGTGTGCAGGCCAAGCTGTGCTGACTTGCCCATCGCGCCGATGAACAGCAGCAGGCAGAGGACGGTCATGGTGTCGAACCGATGGCCCAGGAAGCCAATGGTCGACCCAACCATGGACGGCGCCATTTCCAGGATTTCCGGGATCGAAATGGTGTTGAACACCAGATAGGTGCCAAAAATACCCATCATGAAGCCAAGATCGCCGACGCGGTTGACGACGAAGGCCTTGATCGCGGCGGCATTGGCCGACGGCTTGCGGAACCAGAAGCCGATCAGCAGATAGGACGCCAGGCCCACACCTTCCCAGCCGAAGAACATCTGCAGCAGGTTGTTCGCCGTCACGAGCATCAGCATCGCGAAGGTGAAGAGCGAGAGATAGGCAAAGAAGCGCGGCTGATCCGGCTCCTCGTCCATATAGCCCCAGCTATAGAGGTGGACGAGGCTCGATACGCTGGTGATGACCACCAGCATGACCGCCGTCATCGTATCGACGCGCAGCGCCCATTTAGCATCGAAGCTGCCGCTTTCGATCCAGGTGAAGAGCGGCGTGACGTGCGCCTCCGCATGGCCGGTCACGAACGGGATGAAAATCATCCAACTCATGACGCAGGCGGCGAACAGTGCGCCGGTGGTGACGATTTTCGCCGGCAGCTTGCCAAGCGCCTTGTTGCCAAGGCCGGCGATGGCAGCAGCCAGCAGCGGGAGAAGGACGATAAGCTGGATCATGAAACGGCTCAGCCCTTCATCTGATTGATGTCATCGACGGCGATGGTGCCGCGACCGCGGAAATAGATGACGAGGATGGCAAGCCCGATGGCCGCCTCACCCGCCGCAACGGTCAACACGAACATCGAGAAGACCTGTCCCACCAGATCGCCCAGGAAGGCGCTGAACGCGACGAGGTTGATGTTCACGCTGAGCAGGATCAATTCGATCGCCATCAGGATGATGATGACATTCTTGCGATTGATGAAGATGCCGAGCACCCCCATCACGAAGAGGATCGCGCTGACCACCAGATAATGCTGAAGGCCGATCACAGCTCCACCCCCTGCCCCACGGGCTGATTGACGTTGCGCACGGCGTCCTGCGGACGGCGGCGGTTCTGCTTGGCGACATTCTGGCCCTTCACGCCACCGCGCGCCCGGTGGGTCAGCACGATCGCGCCGATCATGGCGACCAGCAGGACGATGCCTGCCGCTTCGAACAGGAAGATGTAGCGGGTATAGAGCAACCCGCCGATCGCCTGAATGTTCGACAGTTCCGGATTGGTCGGCGCCGCGCGTTGCGCAAGCTCGATCGGACCGGCGCTCCACAGGCCGATGCCGAGCACGATCTCGGCGAGCAGCACGAGCGCGATCAGCAGCCCGAAGGGCAGATAATCAACGAAGCCGGCGCGCAGTTCGGCGAAGTCGATGTCCAGCATCATGACGACGAACAGGAACAGCACCGCGACCGCGCCGACATAAACGATGACAAGCAGCATCGCGATGAATTCGGCGCCGAGCAGGATCATCAGACCCGCAGCGTTGAAGAAGGCCAGAATCAGCCACAGGACCGAATGGACCGGATTGCGCGACAGGATCGTCAGCGCGCCGCTGCACACCACCAAAATGGCGAACAGATAGAAGGCGAAGACGTGAATCACAGGATCATATTCCCCTTGGACGCGCGCGGCTTAACGATAGGGTGCATCGGCGGCAAGGTTCGCGGCGATTGCGCGTTCCCACTTGTCACCATTTTCCAGAAGCTTGACCTTGTCGTAGATCAGCTCCTCGCGGGTTTCAGTCGCGAACTCGAAATTCGGTCCCTCCACGACAGCATCCACCGGACAGGCTTCCTGGCAGAAGCCGCAATAGATGCACTTGGTCATGTCGATGTCGTAGCGCGTGGTGCGACGACTGCCATCCTCGCGCGGCTGCGCCTCGATGGTGATCGCCTGCGCCGGACATACCGCCTCGCACAGCTTGCACGCGATGCACCGCTCTTCCCCATTGGGATAGCGACGCAACGCATGTTCGCCGCGAAAACGGGGCGAAATCGGGTTCTTCTCATAGGGGTAGTTGATCGTCGCCTTGGGCTTGAAAAAATATTTCAAGGTCAGCCAGTGCGCCTTCACAAACTCCCAGAGGGTGAAAGACTTGACGTAGTAACCGAGGCTCATTGTGCGCCTCCATAGCGCGTCAGCATGAGGAAGCCCGACACCAGGAACACGAACAGCAGCGAGGTCGGCAGGAAGATTTTCCAGCCCAACCGCATCAGCTGGTCGTAACGGTAGCGGGGCACCGTCGCCTTCACCCAGGAGAAGACGAAGAAGAAGAACAGGATCTTGGCAAACAGCCAGATTATGCCCGGCACAAAATAGAGCGGCGCCCAATCTACCGGCGGCAGGTAACCGCCCCAGAACAATAGGGCGTTGAGCGCGCACATCAGGATGACGTTGGCATATTCACCGAGCCAGAACAGCGCGAAAGCCATCGAGGAATATTCGGTCTGATAGCCAGCGACCAGCTCGCTTTCCGCTTCGGTAAGATCGAAGGGCGCGCGCGCCGTTTCGGCCATGGCGGAGATCAGGAACATGATCGCCATCGGAAAGAGCAGCGGGTTGAAGCCGTTGCCGTTCAGAAAGCCATAATAGCCCTTCTGGCTTTCCACGATCTCCGTCAGATTGAAGCTGCCGGCCCAGAGCACGACGCAAATCAGAATGAAGCCGATCGAGACTTCATAACTGATCATCTGCGCGCTCGCGCGGATCGCGGAATAGAAGGGATATTTGGAGTTGGACGCCCACCCCGACAGCACGACCCCGTAGACGCCGAGCGACGAGATGGCGAGGATGTAGAGCAAGCCGACATTGATGTTGGCCAGCACCACGCCCACCTGGAACGGTACCACTGCCCAGGCCATCAGGGCCACGGTGAAGGTGATGATCGGCGCGATCAGGAACAATGTCCTGTTCGCGGCCGACGGGATGATGGTTTCCTGCAGGAAGACCTTGAGCCCGTCCGCGAACGACTGGAGCAGACCGAACGGCCCAACGACGTTGGGACCGCGGCGCAGCGCCATCGCCGCCCAGATCTTGCGATCGGCATAGATGATCATGGCAACGGCCAGCATGACCGGCAGACAGATCACCAGGATGCCGATGACGGTGGAGAGCAGCCAGGCGCCTTCGAACGGCAGGCCCAGCCCTTGGAAGAAAGCGGTCACTCTGCGGCCTCCGCGAAGCTTTCACCATGGATCAGTTCGGCCGAGCAATGCTGCATCGTCGGACTGGCGCGGCAAATCGCGTTGGTGAGGTAGAAATCCTTGATCGGTGAACCGAATTCACCGGTCGCACCAGTTGGCAGCTTGGGGATCGACCAGCCATAATCGGCCAAACCCTCTACGCCCAGCGCCGGCACGGCCTTGACCATTTCGACGCGCAACTGTTCGAAGCTGTCAAACGACAATTTCGCGCCCAACGCGTCGGACAAAGCACGCAGGATCGACCAGTCCTCACGAGCGTCGCCCGGCGCGAACACGGCCTTGTCGCCATATTGCACCCGGCCTTCAAGATTGACGTAGGTGCCTGCCTTCTCGGCATAGCTTGCGCCCGGCAGGATCACGTCCGCGGCATGGGCGCCTTTGTCGCCATGGTGGCCGATATAGACCTTGAAGCTGCTGTCAAAGGCCGAATAGTCAACCTCATCCGCGCCCAGCGAAAAGAGCAGCTTGGGCGCGGCCGCCGCCATCGCCCTGACGCCTCCGTCCATCGCATAACCGAGCATCAGCCCGCCCATGCGCGCCGCCGCGAAATGCAGGACGTTATAGCCGTTCCACTGATCCTTGATCAGGCCCAGCGTCTCGACCAGCGCCAATGTGTCGCCATGCGCGCCATCCTTGGCCAGCACGCCGCCGCCGACAATCATTGCGGGGCGCGCGGCCTTGCCGAACGCTTCGACCACAGCCTGGGGCAAATTCGCCAGCAACGACGCATCGTTGCCGAGCCATTCGACCTTGTAAGTCAGATCGACTTCAGGACCGACGGCAAAGACCTTCGCGCCCTTCTTGATCGCCTTGCGGATGCGGGTGTTCACCAGCGGCGCTTCCCAACGCAAATTGGTGCCGATCAGCAGGATCATGTCCGCCGTCTCGATGCCGTTCAACGTCGTGTTGAAATTGACCGCACCGAGCGACGACACGTCATAGGCAAGGCCGGTCTGACGCCCTTCCAGCATCGTGCCGCCCAGCTTCTCGACCAGCAGCTTGCCCGCGAACATCGTCTCGCAATCGAGCAGGTCGCCAGCGATCGCCGCGACAGATCCGCCATGGTGTACGGCCGCAATGGCCGCGAACGCCTCGTTCCAGGTCGCAGCAACCAGTTTGCCGTCCTTGCGGACATAGGGCTTGTCGAGCCGCTTGCGGACCAGGCCATCGACATTATGCCGGGTCTTGTCCGACGCCCATTCCTCGTTCACATCGTCGTTGATGCGCGGCACGGCGCGCAGCACCTGACGGCCGCGGCTGTCGAGACGGATATTGGTGCCGACCGCGTCCATCACGTCGATCGCGTGGGTCTTCTTCAACTCCCACGGGCGCGCCTCGAACGCATAGGGCTTGCTGGTGAGCGCGCCGACCGGGCACAGATCGACCACATTGCCGGATAGCTCGCTCTTGGCGGCATGTTCCAGATAGGTGGTGATCTGCATATTTTCGCCGCGATAGATGGCGCCGATTTCCGGTACGCCCGCGACTTCCTCGGCAAAACGGATGCAGCGCGTACACTGGATGCAGCGGGTCATGACCGTCTTGACGATCGGCCCCATATATTTCTCGGTGACCGCGCGCTTATTCTCATCATAGCGGCTCCCGCCCCGGCCATAGGCCATGGACTGGTCCTGCAAATCGCACTCGCCACCCTGGTCGCAGATCGGGCAATCGAGCGGATGGTTGATGAGCAGAAACTCCATCACCCCTTCGCGCGCCTTCTTGACCATCTCGCTGTCGGTGCGGATTTCCTGATTGTCGGCGGCCGGCAACGCGCAGCTAGCCTGCGGCTTGGGCGGCCCAGGCTTCACCTCGACCAGACACATGCGGCAATTGCCGGCGATGGACAGGCGCTCATGATAACAGAAGCGCGGAATTTCCTTGCCCGCCAGCTCACACGCCTGGAGGACAGTGGCGCCCGCCGGGACCTCGATTTCTACGCCGTCTACTTTGACCTTCGGCATGGTTACTCCGCTGCCTCCATGACGGGGGCGCTACCCTTATTTTCATTGATCCGCCGTTCAATCTCAGGGCGGAAATGGCGGATCAGGCCCTGGATGGGCCAGGCCGCCGCGTCGCCCAGCGCGCAGATGGTGTGGCCCTCGACCTGCTTGGTGACCTGCTGGAGCATGTCGATTTCGCTCTGGTCGGCGTCGCCGGTGCGCAGCCGCTCCATCACGCGCCACATCCAGCCCGTGCCTTCGCGACACGGCGTGCATTGGCCGCAGCTTTCATGCTTGTAAAAATAGCTGAGCCGCGAAATGGCGCGGACGATGTCGGTGGACTTGTCCATGACGATGACGGCGGCGGTGCCAAGGCCGGAGCCCAGCGCCTTCAGCCCGTCGAAATCCATCGGCGCGTCCATGATCTCCTTCGCCGGCACCAATGGCACCGAGGAGCCGCCGGGAATCACCGCGAGCAGATTGTCCCAACCGCCACGAATGCCGCCGCAATGGCGTTCGATCAGTTCGCGGAAGGGAATGCCCATCGCTTCCTCGACCACGCATGGCTTGTTCACATGGCCCGAAATCTGGAACAGTTTGGTGCCCAGATTGCCCGGACGGCCGATCCCCGCGAACCATTCGGGCGAGCGGCGCAGGATCGTCGGCGCAACCGCGATCGATTCCACATTGTTGACGGTCGTGGGGCAGCCATAAAGACCCGCACCCGCCGGGAAAGGCGGCTTCAGGCGCGGCTGGCCCTTCTTGCCTTCCAGACTTTCGATCTGCGCGGTTTCCTCGCCGCAGATATAGGCGCCCGCGCCGCGATGCACGAACACGTCGAAGTCATAGCCGGAACCGCAGGCATTCTTGCCGATGAAGCCCTTGGCATAGGCCTGCTCGACCGCCTCGAACAGCACCTTGGCTTCGTAGATGAACTCGCCGCGAATATAGATATAGGCCGCGCGCGCGCGCATCGCGAACCCCGCCACCAGCGCACCTTCGATCAGCTTGTGCGGATCGTGGCGGATGATCTCGCGATCCTTGCACGAACCAGGTTCGGATTCGTCGGCGTTGATAACCAGGAAGCTTGGACGGCCGTCCTTGCTTTCCTTGGGCATGAAGCTCCACTTCATGCCGGTCGGGAAGCCCGCACCGCCGCGGCCACGCAGGCCTGACGCCTTGATGCGGTTGATGATCTCGTCCTGGCCGATCTCCAGCAGCGCCTTGGTGTTATCCCAGTCGCCACGCTTCATCGCCGCGTCGACGCCCCAGTCCTGGAAACCGTAGACGTTGGTGAAGATGCGGTCCTTGTCATCCAGCGGGCCGACAAACGGGGGCGGCGCGGGAGGAGCGGTTTCGTCGGCCATCAGCGGCCCTTTCCGATCAGTTTTTCAGCAACGAAATAGACGAGCACGGCAACGGCGAGGCCAAGCACCAGCCCCAGCACCGCGCCGATGATCTTCAGCGCAATGATGAAGACGATGATCGCCAATATGATGGAGATCAGCGCGCTCATATGGTGGTGGTCCCCCACTGGCCGCGATAATCATGATTTTCTTCGACCATCGCCGTCAGGCTGGTCGGGCCACCTTCGGGGCAACTGGTCTGGCGGTCGATCTGCGGTCCGATCTTGGGCTGCTTGCCGGTGGCCAGATCATCCAGGATCGCGCTCATGCTGTCATAGGTCAGGTCTTCGAAATTATCGTCGTTGATCTGCACCATCGGCGCATTGGCGCAGGCGCCCAGACACTCGACCTCAGTCAGCGTGAACAGGCCGTCGGGGGTCGTCCCTCCCTTGACCAATCCCTTGTTCTTACAGGCCGAAAACACGTCGTCGGAGCCGCGCAACATGCAGGGCGTCGTGCCGCACACCTGCACATGGTAACGGCCCACCGGCGCGAGATTATACATAGTGTAGAACGTCGCGACCTCATAGACGCGCATGTACGGCATATCGAGCTGACGCCCGATATATTCCATCACCGGAACCGGGAGCCAGCCATTGGTCTGCGTCTCCGCGCCGACCTGCCGCTGGGCGAGATCAAGCAGCGGCATCACTGCGGACTGCTGGCGGCCGGCAGGATAGCGGGCGATGATCTTGTCCGCCTGCGCGGCATTCTCCGCCGTCCATTCGAACGCGCCCCAGCGCGCGCGGGTCTCGGCTTCGTCGGGGATATGAACTGCGTCAGCCATTATCGGTCACATTCTCCGAACACGATGTCCATGGCGCCCAGGACAGCGGTTGTGTCGGCCAGCATGTGGCCCTTCATCATGAAGTCCATCGCCTGCAAATGGCTGAACGCGGTCGGCCGGATCTTGCAGCGATAGGGCTTGTTGCTGCCGTCGCTGACCAGGTAGACGCCGAACTCGCCCTTGGGGCTTTCGGTCGCCACATAGACTTCGCCGGCGGGAACATGGAAACCTTCGGTATAGAGCTTGAAGTGGTGGATCAGCGCTTCCATAGAGCGCTTCATCTCGCCGCGCTTGGGCGGTACCACCTTGCGGTCGAAGCTCGCCACCGGCCCTTCGGGCATCTCATTGAGGCACTGCTTCATGATGCGCGCGGACTGGCGGACTTCCTCGACGCGGACCATGAAGCGGTCATAGCAGTCGAAATTGGTGCCGACGGGCACATCGAACTCCATCCGGTCATAGACGTCGTAGGGCTGGGCCTTGCGAATATCCCATGGGATGCCGGAACCACGCAACATCGGGCCGGAAAAGCCCCATTTCAGCGCATCTTCCTTTGAACAGACGGCAATATCGACATTACGCTGCTTGAAAATGCGATTGTCGACCACCAGGCTCATCGCATCCTCGAACAGGCGCGGCAGGCGGGTGTCGAGCCAATCGGCAATGTCGGTCAGCAGCTTGAGCGGCACGTCCTGATGCACGCCACCCGGCCGGAAATAGGCCGCGTGCATACGGGCACCGGAGGCGCGCTCGAAGAAGTTGAGGCAATCCTCGCGGATTTCGAACAGCCACAGGTTCGGAGTCATCGCACCGACGTCCATCACATGGCTGCCCAGGTTCAGCATGTGATTGCAGATGCGGGTCAGTTCCGCGAAGAACACGCGCAGATATTGCGCGCGCAGCGGCACTTCCAGGTTCAGCAGCTTCTCGACCGCCAGAACGTAGGAGTGTTCCATGCCGAGCGGCGAACAATAGTCGAGCCGATCGAAATAGGGCAGCGCCTGCAAATAGGTCTTATATTCGATCAGCTTTTCGGTCCCACGGTGCAGCAGGCCGACATGCGGGTCGCAGCGTTCGACGATTTCGCCGTCCAACTCCATGACCAAACGCAGAACGCCGTGCGCGGCCGGGTGCTGCGGGCCGAAGTTGATCGTGTAATTCTGAATCTGGGTGTCGCCATAGGACGGATCGTCCGCGTTGATGACATGGTCCAGCTTTTCCATATAGTCGGACATCAGGCCTTGTCCTCCGGCTTTGCCGCGCCCTTGCCCTCATCGGTATGATGTTCGGGCTTCACCGGCGCATCGGGCGACTTTTCGGCCGCCTTGCTGTCGGCCGGTTCGCCAGCGCCGGTGTCTCCGGGCTTTTCGGTCACTTTGGGCGTGTCGCCCTTCGGCTCGCCCTTGGGCGCGGCGGGGGGCGGTGGCGGAGCGGCGGCAGGCGTCGGCGCACCAGGTGCCTGCGGGGCCTTTTCATCGCCAGGCAGCACATATTGCGCGCCTTCCCAAGGGCTCATGAAATCGAAGCTGCGGAAATCCTGGGCCAGCTTCACCGGCTTGTAGACGACGCGCTTATCTTCCTCGCTATACCACATTTCGACATAGCCCGTCAGCGGGAAGTCCTTGCGCTGCGGATGGCCCTTGAAACCATAATCGGTCAGGATACGGCGCAGGTCGGTGTTGCCGTCGAAGACAACCCCATACATGTCGAACACCTCACGCTCCAGCCAGCCGGCGACCGGCCAGAGATGCGTGACGGTTGGGACCGGCTTGTCCTCGTCGGTCGTCACCTTGACGCGGACGCGGTGATTGCGAGTGACCGACAGCAGATGGTAGCAGACCTCGAACCGCTCGGCCCGGTCGGGATAATCGACGCCGGCGATTTCCATCAACTGCTGATACTGGGCCATGTCGCGCAGCGCGACCATGGCGTTGGCCAGTTCCTCGCGCACGACGGTGATGCTCAATTCATCGGCATGATCGACGGTTTCGACCAGCATCGAACCCAGCAGGGCGCCGATTTCCTCGGCGATCCCGTCGATGGTCGCAATCTTGGGTGCAGAATGGCCCATATTAACGCTCAATCGTCCCGATCCGGCGGATCTTCCGCTGCAACTGCATGATGCCGTAGAGCAAAGCCTCGGCAGTCGGCGGGCAACCCGGCACATAGATATCGACCGGCACGATGCGGTCGCAGCCCCGGACTACCGAATAGCTGTAGTGATAATAGCCACCGCCATTGGCGCAGCTGCCCATCGAAATCACATATTTCGGATTGGACATCTGGTCGTAAACCTTGCGCAACGCAGGGGCCATCTTGTTGCACAACGTGCCAGCGACAATCATCACGTCCGACTGCCGCGGCGAGGCGCGGGGCGCAGCGCCGAAGCGCTCCATGTCATAGCGCGGCATGTTGACGTGGATCATTTCCACCGCGCAGCAGGCCAGGCCGAAGGTCATCCACCAGAGCGAGCCGGTGCGCGCCCACTGGAATAGCTCCTCGGTCGACGTCACAAGGAAGCCCTTGTCGCTGACTTCGCTGCTCAGCGCATTGAAGAAGTCCTGGTCGGGCTGCGTTCCCACCGGCGGCATGGTGCCGGGGATGGGACGCTCAAGTTCTACTCCCAATCGAGTGCTCCCTTCTTCCACGCATAGACGAGGCCGAGCACCAGTTCGCCTATGAAAATCATCATCGTCGCCCAGCCGGCCCAGCCGATCTGGTCGAGGCTCACCGCCCACGGAAAGAGAAACGCCGCTTCCAGATCGAAGATGATGAACAGGATGGCGACGAGGTAGAAGCGCACGTCGAACTGGCTGCGCGGCTCTTCGAAAGCGGGGAAACCGCATTCATATTCGGAGAGCTTTGCAGGATCGGGCTGATGCGCACCCGTCAAGCGACCCACCAGCATCGGTAGGAAGACGAAGGTGCCGGAAAGCAGCAAGGCTATCCCGAGAAAGATCAGGATCGGCAGATATTGGGCAAGATCGACCAACGGATTCCCCTGGGCGAAAAGGTTTGTGGGCGCGCTTTAGGCCTGCTGCATATGCGAAGCAAGGGGCCAAGGGCATGAGAATGAATCGCAAAAAGGCCAAGTGCTTGAAGCGCTTGGCCTAGATGGACCTTAGCGCAGTGCGCTGGCGACCAGCTTGTGCAATTTACTATGGATCGCGTCGTTGCCGGCGATCACTTCCTTGCGCTCGATCATCTGCTCGCCGCCACGAAAATCGCTGACGAAGCCGCCCGCTTCACGCACCAGCAACAACCCGGCCGCCACGTCCCAGGGCTGAAGCCCGCTTTCCCAATAGCCATCATAGCGGCCAGAGGCGACATGAGCGAGGTCCAGCGAAGCGGCGCCGAAACGACGGATACCCGCTATAGACGGCGCCACGGCGCCGAAGATGCGCGTCCATTGCACCATGTCGCCATGGCCCATGAAGGGTATGCCGGTCGCGATTACGCAATCGGCCATGTCGCGTCGCGCCGACACGCGCAGCCGCTGGTCATGGCGCCACGCACCCCGGCTTTTTTCCGCCCAGTAGCTTTCGTCGGTGGCGGGCTGATAGATCAGGCCGGTCGTCACTTCGCGCTTGTTGCCGCCATAGAGCGGTTCTTCGACGGCGATGGAAATGGCGAAGTGCGGGATGCCGTGAAGGAAGTTGGTGGTGCCGTCCAACGGGTCGATGATCCAGCGCGGCTTGGTCGGATCGCCGGCGATCTCCCCGCCTTCTTCCAGCAGAAAGCCCCAATCGGGCCGCGCCTTCTGCAATTCCTCGACCAGCGTTTTTTCCGCCTGCTGGTCGGCCTTCGACACGAAATCCGCCGGTCCCTTGCGGCTGACCTGAAGATGCTCGACTTCGCCAAAGTCGCGACGCAGCTTGGCGCCCGCCTTGCGCGCGGCGCGTTCCATGACGGTGAGAAGGCCGGAATGCGATACCATATCTGTTCTCCGCCGCCCGATCGAGGCGGCCTGTTTGATTATTTCTGCGGGGCGGGCTTGGCCGCCGCGGCGGGACGGTAACCACAGGCGCCGGCGATCACAGCCAGCATCTGCGAGGGATCCTTGCGATCGACCTTGCCGGGGTTGGCGGCGACCACCTTGTCCACGGCGGCGCTGACCTGCGATACCGAATTACTGTAGAGGCATTCGAACAGCTTGTTCTTCACCGGCTGTTCGACCTCATTCGACTGAAGCGCGCTGCTGATAATCCGCAGGACGAATGCCGCATTGTCGAGCTGGGCCTTCGAAGGCCCAGCCTGCGCATGAAGCGCGGCCGGCAGGAGGCCGATCGCCAGCGTCGCCGCCAGCAGCTTGCCGCGCCCCGCCCGCATCACTCGGCCCGCTTCACATATTCGCGGGCATAGACATCGACCACGATGCGGGTTCCGCTGACGATGTGCGGCGGCACCATGACGCGCACGCCGTTGTCGAGGATGGCGGGCTTGTAGCTGGCCGATGCGGTCTGCCCCTTCACCACGGCGTCGGCTTCGACCACGGTTGCTTCGATCGTGTCGGGCAGTTGCACCGAAATCGGGCGCTCTTCATACATTTCCAGCGTCACTTCCATGCCGTCCTGGAGGAAGTCGGCCGCATCGCCCAGCAATTCGGTGGCCAGGTTGATCTGCTCGTAGGTTTCCTGGTCCATGAAGACGAGCATGTCGCCTTCGGCATAGAGATACTGGAAATCCTTGGTGTCGAGGCGGATGCGCTCGACGGTTTCGGCCGATCGGAAACGGACATTGTTCTTGCGGCCGTCGATCAGGTTCTTGAGTTCCACCTGCATATAGGCACCGCCCTTGCCGGGCTGGGTGTGCTGGATCTTGACGGCGCGCCACAGGCTTCCGTCATATTCGATGTTGTTGCCGGGACGAATCTCGACGCCGCTGATCTTCATGGGAAGAGCCTGCCTATATGTCTGGATGGATAAAGAGCCGACCTCTTGCGAGGCTGGGCGCGCCTTTACCTCCGGACGGGCGCGAGGGCAAGGGGGCGGAACTTCCCTAACTTCGCGCGTATCGCGAGTCGATGACGCCGCGCGCGCCGTGGCGCACCTCAGCGCGGCATGAGCAACGGGTAGGGATTGATCGCGCGGCCGCCATACCAAGCGTCTCCCGGCCGCATGACATGGATGGCGAAATGGAGGTGAGGGGCGGAGGGATCGGCATTGCCGCTGCTGCCGACCGTCCCGATCCGCTGGCCCCGGCGCAGCGCCTGCCCTTCACGCAACCCGGCGGCATAGCTGTCCAGATGCGCATAATAATAGAGCAGCCGCCCGTCGGACGAGCGTTCATACAGGGTGCGGCCGCCCTCATCGCTCCAGAACAGCTTTTCGACGCGGCCGTCGGCGGCGGCCAGCACCGCCCTGCCCCGTGCCGCCATGATGTCGATCGCGTCATGCGGACGCGCGCCGCTGGCGCGGGCCTGGGTAAAACTGTCGCTCAATGCGGACGGCGGCACGCCTTCGACCGGGATCAGCAGCGCCGCATGGGAAACGGGAGCGGAACGAGCCGACTCGCGGGGCTTCGACGGCGGCGCGTCGACCGGGACAATGCGCACGCAGAAATGCGCGAAAGCGACGCAAAGCAGCAGGGCAAGGACGCCCCCGCCCCACAGTCGCCCGTTCATGCCTGGAATTTCGCCTTCACCCCGGTCTTCACCATCTGGGCGAGCCGCGCGGCATCCCAGTTGGTCAGGCGGATACAGCCATGGCTTTCGGTGCGGCCGATGGTCTGGGGCTCGGGCGTGCCGTGAATGCCGTAATGGTCCTTGGACAGGTCGATCCACACCACGCCGACCGGGCCGTTGGGGCCGGGCTTCAGCACAGCCTTTTCATCCTTCGAACCGGAATCCCAGAACAGGTCGGGATTATAATGGAAGTCGGGATTGCGACTGACACCCTTGATCGTCCATTCGCCGATCGGCAGCGGGTCGTGCTGCGATCCGGTCGTCACCGGGAATTGCGCAATCATGCGGTCGTCCGCATTATAAACCTTCAGCAATCCTTCCGACTTGTCGACCACGATATGGTCGGCCTGCGGCTGATCCTTCGCCACGCCCAGGCTGGCGAGGGTCTCGCCCCAGCCGCGCTCGTCGCCCTCGATCCTGGCCACGGGCTGGTTCTCGATCGCCGGCACGCGAACGGTCGCACCCGCGGCGATCTTCGTGTCCGGCGGATTCATCGCGGTCAGCGCTTCGGGCGTGGTATGGAAACGCTCGGCCAGTTTTTCCAGCAGGTTGCGATAGGTGAGCGCGGGCAGGCTCGCTTTTTCGCTCATCCCGTTGGGGATGTCGAAAAAGGGACCGCGCGCGAAACCCTCGGGAATTTTCACCAGCCATGTGGACGGCCGAGCCTCCCCCTCCAACAGGGCGATCCCCGTCTTCCGGTCATATTCGCCTGTAACGGGGAGCCGGTTCGCCTGTTGAAAACCGCGCAGCGCCGACTTGAAACTCATCCCGTCCTTGCCGTCGATGACGCCGGGCGAAAAGCCCCGGCGATCCAGCGCCACCTGGGCCTGCAAGGTGGGACTGGCCTGCCAGGCATTTTGCTCGCGCACGATGTCGAACGCATAGTCGCCATTGCGGTCCGGCGACGCTGCCGTGGCATGACCTTGATAAGCGGCGTTGGCCGCCGGCTGGCTTTCATTGGCGTCGGTGACCGACACGTCGCAGGCGCCGCACAAAAGAGCGGCAAGAAGCAGATGGTTTCGCAAGGACATTCTCTCCGTTCGGTCAGGCCAAGAGAACGCGCGAACGGGCGGAAGGGTGCGAAGTGTCAAAGCAAGGCGGCAAGTCCCGCGCGCACGGCCCCGCCATCGGGAAGCCCGGCGTCGATTTCGCCATGCACGGCGATCCAGACGGGCATCGCCCGCGCGAGCATCGCCCGCCCGGCGTCGGTCAGTTGGAGTCGGCGCACCCGGCGGTCATCGGTGTCGATCGCCTGCCCGACCAACCCATTCCGCTCCAGCGGCTTGAGATTGGCGGTTAGGGTCGTGCGATCCATGGCCAGAAGTTGCGCAACCGATCCGACCGAAGGCGGCTGCGGCCGATTGAGCGCATTCAGCAGCGAAAATTGTCCGCTGGTCAGACCCAGCGGCCGGAACGCCTCGTCAAAGCGCCGCGACAGGGCGCGGGCGGCCCGCTGGGCCGCCAGGCACAGACAATGGTCGCGCACGAAAAGCGTCTGTTCATTGGGAACGAGCGGATATTTTGACATGCCATATTTATGTTGATATCAACTTATTTAGTCAAGAGTCGTTCGAAAAGGAGCCTGACGATGCCCATCGATCCCCAATCCGATATCGAGATTACCGGCTTTGCCTGGGTGCCCGACTTTGCGCGCGGTTTCGTGCGTGACCTGCGCCCCCGCTGGGCCTGTGAGGAAGCGGGCCTGTCCTATCGGGAACGGCTGATCGATTTCGACACCGCCAAAGGGGCGGATTATCGTCAGGAGCAGCCGTTCGGACAGGTGCCCGCCTATCGCGACGCGGAAGTGCAGATGTTTGAAAGCGGCGCGATGGTGCTGCGCATCGCCGAACAATCGGACGGGCTGATGCCGCGCGATGCGGCCGGGCGCTACCGTGTGCTTACCTGGGTGACGGCCGCGCTCAACAGCGTCGAACCCTTCGTGTTCGACCTGGTCAATATCGACACGTTCAACAAGGATGCCGAATGGGGTCGCCTGCGCCGCCCGCAGGTCATCGAGACCTTGCGCGGCCGCCTGAACAGCCTGTCGGACTGGCTAGGCGACAAACACTATCTGGAGAGCAATTTCACCGCCGCCGACATCATCATGGCGACGGTGTTGCGCGAAGTGTCCGACGAGGCGCTGATGGCGGAGTTCCCCACCCTGTCGGCCTATCGCGACCGCTGTATGGAGCGCCCCGCCTTCCGCCGGGCCATGGACGCGCAACTGGCCTCCTTCGCGCCTGATCCCGTGCCGGTCTAACCCCCCAGAACAGCGCCGAAGGCGGCGACGCCTGCCTTCGGCGCTTCGGGATGATTCCACACCGCCCCGCTCACCGCGAGGAAATCGGCGCCGGCGGCGATCAGCGGCGCGGCGTTGGCGGGAGTGATGCCGCCGATCGCGACGCAGGGCAGTTCGAACAATGTCGTCCACCAGCCCAGAATCGACGGATCAGGCCGGTGGGCGGTTTCCTTGGTCGTGGTGGGGTAGAAGGCGCCAAAGGCGACATAGTCGGCCCCCGCCTCACCCGCTTCCATCGCCAAATGACGACTGTCATGGCAGGTGATGCCGATCTGCACCTTTGGCCCCAGCAGCTTGCGCGCGGCTTTCGGATCGCCATCCCCCTGCCCCAGATGCACGCCATCCGCGCCGAGCCGATGCGCGAGTTCAGCGCTGTCGTTGAGGATGAACGCCACCTCGCGTTCGGCGCAAAGCGCCTGTAACGGCGCGGCCGCGCGCGCGATCGCGTCATCG
This sequence comes from Sphingobium sp. C100, assembly GCF_000508185.1. Lineage (GTDB taxonomy): Bacteria > Pseudomonadota > Alphaproteobacteria > Sphingomonadales > Sphingomonadaceae > Sphingobium. The sequence goes on from NZ_AYOY01000149.1 coordinate 35,998, forward strand.
TCCAGCCCCTTCAGGCGCAACTGGAAGGCCGCGACCTTGCCGCCGTCGAACGCGGCCGCCAGCCGAGCGACGAAGCCATCGTCGATCGCGGGCGGCGAGATGAGATAGAGTTGGCAGGCCGGGCGAAAGCCCTGCTGGAACTGGTCGGCAAATTGCGGGTCGAGCGCCAGCTCTTCTTCAGTGAAATCGGTCATGCGCGCCTTATAGCCGCTCCGTCGCGCGCGCCAAGGGCGGCTATGGCAGGCCCGCTGCGGCGCTGATAGAGGAAGGCGCTCATAATCAAGGGGACATCATCATGCGCCATGCCTTCGCCATCCTGTTGCTGATGTCCGCCGCGCCCGCGCTGGCCCGGGATGAGGTGCGGCCGCGCGCGCGGGATGCCGGCGTGGTCGTGGGCATCCTCCAGCCCGGACCGCTCAACGCGATCACCGATGTCGCGGGCGTGACGGTCGGCCAGGTGACGCTGCCGCGCAGCCATGACGTCAACACCGGCGTCACCGCCATCCTGCCGCATGGCGGCAACCTGTTCCAGGACAAGGTGCCGGCGGGCTTCGTCGCCTATAATGCGTTCGGCAAATTCATGGGATCGACGCAGGTCGCGGAACTGGGCGAGGTCGAGACGCCGATCCTGCTGACCAACACGCTGAACGTCGCGGAGGCCGGCGCGGCGGCGATCGAATGGACGCTGGCGCAACCGGGCAATGAGGATGTGCGATCGGTCAATGCCGTGGTGGGCGAAACCAATGACGGGATGCTCAACGATATTCGCGGTCGCCATGTGACCATCGCCGACGCCCGCCGCGCGATCGAGAGCGCGAAGGCCGGCCCGGTCGAGGAAGGCGCCGTCGGCGCGGGCACGGGCACGGTCGCCTTCGGCTTCAAGGCGGGGATCGGGACGTCATCGCGCCTGTTGCCCGCCGCGCTGGGCGGCTGGCGCGTCGGCGTGCTGGTGCAGGCCAATTATGGCGGGGTTCTGACCATCGCAGGCGTGCCGGTGGGCGTGAAGCTTGGCCGCTACGACTATCGCCAGCAGGTGGAGGGGAAAAAGGCCGATGGCTCCGTCGTGATCGTGATCGCGACCGACGCGCCGCTGTCCGATCGCAACCTGCGCCGGGTCGCCGAGCGCGCCTTTGGCGGCATCGCGCGGACCGGCTCCAGCTTTTCCAACGGGTCGGGCGACTATGCCGTCGCCTTTTCCACCAATGCGGCGGTGCGGCGAACGGCGGCGAAACGCGATCAGGTGGCGGCGGTCGAGGATCTGCCCAATGACCGCATGTCGCCCCTGTTCCAGGCCGTGATCGAAGCCACCGAGGAAGCGGTGCTCAACGCCCTGTTCAAGGCGCAAAGGGTGGAAGGGCACCGGGGGACGGCGGAGGCGCTGCCGCTCGATCAGGTACTGCCGATGCTGAAGGGGCGTTAGGCGGCTGGGTCGGGCGGATCGCTCCGCCCGGCGCCTTCCATGAAATCAGGCCGCGACCGGCTGCTTGGCGACCGAGGCGCCGTGGATCTCGTCGATCGCCTCGCCAAGTGCAGCGTCAAATTCCGCGTCGGTCATCTGATGGCGCAGATCATTGAGCAGCGCGCGGCTGAAGCTGGCGATGATGCCGCGATTCTTGGCCAGTTCGGCGCAGGCTTCGGTGCGGCTGAACCCGCCCGACAGGGCGACGACGCGCAGCACCTTGGGATGATCGACCAGCGGGTCGAACAGGCCGGGCCTGGCGGGGAGCGACAGCTTGAGCATCACCTGCTCGCCGTCCGGCAGGGCATCGAGATTCTTGAGGATTTCCTCAAGCAGGATCGCATCAGCGTCGGCGCGTTCGGGCGACTTGATGTTCACTTCGGGTTCGATGATCGGCATCAGCCCGCCGGCCAGCACCTGACGGCCGATGTCGAACTGCTGCGCCACCACGGCGGCGATGCCCTCGCGATTGGCAAGGTTGACGACCGAGCGTTCCTTGGTGCCGAACACGCCCAGCCCCTTGGCGCGGGCAAGCAGCGCATCGAGGCCCGGATTGGGCTTCATCAGCTGGACGCCGTTCGCTTCTTCCTCAAGGCCCTTGTCGATCTTGATGAAGGGCACGACGCCGCGTTCGATCAGGGCCGCCGGGGTCGGCTTGCCATCGACGGTGCCGTCCATGGTGCGTTCGAACAGGATCGCGCCCAACACCTTCTCTCCACTGAAGGCAGGCGAGGTGATGATGCGGCTGCGCATCGCGTGGATCAGGCCGAACATTTCCTCGTCGGTGGACCAGGCGCCTTCATCGACGCCATAGCCCTTGAGCGCCTTGGGCGTCGAACCGCCGCTCTGGTCGAGCGCGGCGATGAAGCCGTTTCCGGCCGCGATCTTCTGCTTCATGTCCTGATCCAGCATCTGCACATACCTTCGCTATTGGCGCGGCCCCTCCGGCAGCGCGGAATTCGCGCGGCCCGCACCGGGATGCCGTCGACAGGCCGCAATGCGCAAGACCCTCCGCCCCGCGCTCCTTGGCTGTTAGCGAGGCCCATGCCGCACCGCAAGAATGATCGCAGCGCCGCGCTTCCCTATCGGATGCCGGTTTGGTAGCAGCGAGCAAGACATGGGGGGACGGGCATGAAGATGGGGAACCGCGCGATATCGGCGGCGACGGCGGCGCTGGTGTGGATGGCGGCACCGGCTGCGGCCGCGCCCAAGGCGGTGATCGGGGCGCCTGCGCCTTCGTTTGAACTGACTCTGGTCGATGGCGGAAAAATATCGCTTGCCGACCTCAAGGGCCAGGTGGTCGTGCTCAATTTCTGGGCGACCTGGTGCGTTCCCTGTCGCACGGAACTGCCGACCCTCGACAGCTATTATGCCGTGCAGGGAAAGCATGGGCTCAAGGTCTTCGCGATCACGACGCAGGATTCGGTGCCGATCGGCCAGCTGAAAAAACTGTTCGCGGCGATGCACATGCCTTCGGTGCGGCGGATCAAAGGCCCCTATGGCCCGCTGACCGGCGTGCCGACCAACTTCATCATCGATCGCGCCGGCGTGCTGCGCTACGCCAAGTCCGGCGCGTTCGATCTGAATGCGCTCAACACATTGCTGGTGCCGCTGTTGAAGGAGAAGGCGCCGCAATAGAAAAGGGCGACGCACCGCGCCGCCCTTCCCTTTTTCAGTCCCGCTCGCGCAGCGTTACCAGCCGGTCGAGGATCGCGTTCAACCCCTCGCCCGACGAGGCATGGACGTCGATGCGGCCGATCTTCTCGGTCACGCGCTCGAGCGACTCCAGCTCCTTCAGGCGCAGCAGCACCGGATTGCCCTCCATCAGCTTCGCTGTGTTGAGCAGCGAGCGGGTAGCCGCGGTTTCCTCACGCCGGCGGATCAGGTTCGCCTCGGCGGTCTTTTCCGCCTCCACGACACGGTTGATCAGCTCGCGCATATCGCCGGGCAGGATGACGTCCTTGATCCCCAGTTCAGGCACCGCCACGCCGATGTCGCCGATGGCGGCGCGGACATGGTCGACGATCTGCCGATCGACCGACACCCGGTCGTTCAGCACCTCGTCCAGCGTCCGCCCACCGATCGCCTCGCGAACCGCGAACTGGACCAGCTTATAGACATGCGCCTGGAAATCGGGGGTCGAAAGCGCCGCACGACGCACATCGATCACCTTGACGAAGGCGGTCAGCGTCACGCGCAGCGACACTTTGTCCCGCGTCAGGATTTCCTGCGCCGTCACCTCGACCGGTAAGGGCCGCATATCGACCGTCCGGCTCGTCACCTTGCGGCCGATCTGCCAGTAGCCGTAGCGGCCCGGCCCCACCGTCTCGATCAGTTCGCCGTCGAAAAAGACCAAAGTCTCCTCCGCCTCGCCGACGCTGACCACCGCGATGTTGGACAGGGTGGACGGCAGAACCGTCGTCGCCTTTTCGAAAGCAACCAACTGCTCGCGCGTCAGGCGCGGCTGCGCGATGACGTCGAACATCTCGACCTCGACCGTCTTGAGCACACTCCAGACATGCACCGTTTCGCCCGGACGGACGATGGCGGACGCCCGTCCATCCATGCGCACCACGGCGACCTTGCCTTCTTCGACCCTCACGGTCACGAAATAGTCGGCAGCGATCTCCGGGTGACGCTTGGCGATCAGTTCCGCCCAGGGCGAAGCGAAGATGCCGGTCGCGTCGAAAAGCTCGAAATCATAGCGGCCCAGCGGATCGAAGATACGCTGGCGGCCCGGTTCGAGCATACGGATGAAGCGGCCATCCCGGATGAGGAGGCCGCGCTGCTTTTCGGAAACAATGAATGTGTAGTACATTGTCGCCCTCCTCTTTGGAGGGCTGACGTTCGTCAGGCGCGCCACGCTATGGAAAGCAGCGCGCCCAGTTGCTCACATGCCTATGACATGCTCCGCGCGGGCGTCTGCTCGTCCATGATTTGGTTCAGGTCGCGCCAAAGTTACACCAGCCCAGTTACCACACGGCACCATGCCATGCGGGAGGGCGCTGCTAGCTGCGAATCATGACAATTTAAAGACCATCGTATTGCGCAGGTCTATTTTGCCCCGGTAGGTCGGCCGGCAACACATTCCCGCTTTCAGGATGGCGGGCCAATGGTTCAGGCGGCCTCTCCCCGATCTGCCGCCAGTCCAGCAGCAGCGGGACAGGCGCGGTGTCGCATCGAACGCCGCCGGTATCCGCACCGGCGCAAAGCCCCTGAAAGGGTGTCGAAGAGCCAGCTTGGGTCGCCCCGCGCCTTGACTTCGGCCTGAACGCGCCGCCGGCTTTCCCAAGATGAGATGCCGGTTCAGGGCGTGTTGGAGCGGGATTCGAACCCGCGTCACGTAGATTATGAGTCTACTGCTCTCCCACTGAGCTATCCAAGTGCTGGTTCCGAAAACCAGTGCTCTTTGACGAGCGCGGGCATTCTCCATGGAACACGGCGTCGGCAGAGCCGCCCGCGCCCCCGGGATTTTCGAGTCCCTGGGAAATGAAGCATGTCCGGTGCGCGCCTATAGGCACGCCGCGCCCGCCTGTCCAGCCGCTCTCGCCAAGTTCAGCCCATCAGCGCCTTGACGCCCGGCAGATCCTTGCCTTCCATCCATTCCAGGAAAGCGCCGCCGGCAGTGGACACGAAGCTGAAATCGGCCGCCGCGCCCGCATGGTTGAGCGCCGCCACCGTGTCGCCGCCGCCCGCGACCGACACTAGCTGCCCCTCCTTGGTCAGCGCGGCCGCCGTCCGGGCCAGCGCCACGGTCGCTGCATCGAACGGCGCAATCTCGAACGCGCCGAGCGGGCCGTTCCACACCAGGGTGCGGCAGTTTTTGAGCGCATCGCCCAAAGCCTCGACCGCAGCCGGGCCGACGTCCAATATCATCTCGTCTTCGGCGACTTCATGCACGTTGCAGGTGCGAACCGACGGCGGATTGGCGGCGAATTCCTTGGCCACCACCACGTCATAGGGCAGATGGATGATGCAGCCCGCCGCCTCCGCCTTGTCGAAGATCGCCTCGGCCGTGTCGGCCAGATCCTTCTCGCACAGCGACTTGCCGACATCCACGCCACGGGCATAGAGGAAGGTATTGGCCATACCGCCGCCGATGATGAGGTGATCGACTTTCTCAACCAGATGGTTGAGCACGTCCAGCTTGGTCGAAACCTTGGCGCCGCCGACGACCGCCGCGACCGGCGTCACCGGCTCGCCCAACGCCGCCTGGAGCGCGTCCAATTCCCTTTCCATCGACCGACCGGCGAATGCCGGCAGCTTGTGCGCCAGTCCCTCGGTCGAGGCATGGGCGCGATGCGCGGCGGAAAAGGCGTCGTTGACATAGAGGTCGCCGATCGCCGCCATCGCCTCGGCCAGGGCCGGGTCATTGCTTTCCTCGCCGGCATGAAAGCGGGTATTTTCCAGGATCGCAATGTCGCCGGGGCGCATCACCGCGATGCCGTCGACCGCCGCCTCGCCGCAGCAGTCGGGGATGAACTGGACTTCGCGGCCCAGCACCGCCGTCAACGGCCGGGTGATCTTGGAAAGCGAATATTCGGGGTTCTTCTGGCCCTTGGGACGGCCGAAATGGGCGAGGATCAGCACCTTGGCGCCGCGATCCGCCAGTTCCAGCACCGTGGGCATGGCGGCGCGCAACCGGGTGTCGTCGCTGACCGCGCCATCCTGCATCGGCACGTTCAAATCCTCGCGCACCAGCACGGCCTTACCGTGGATGTCGCCCATATCGTCGAGTGTCTTGAACGGCTTGGTCATATAGCTTCCCCTCGTCCTAACAGACGTCATCCCAGCGAAGGCTGGGATCTCCCTTCTTTTCCTGGCGGGAGGAAGAAAGCGAGATCCCAGCTTTCGCTGGGATGACGAAAAAAGAGGGACAGGTCACCCCATCCCTCCCAAATATTACAGGAACTTCGCCACGACGCCCGTGGTGTCGATCATGCGGTTGGAAAAGCCCCATTCATTGTCGTACCAGCTGAGCACACGAACCAGCGTGCCGTCGATGACGGCCGTTTCCAGGCTGTCCACGGTCGAACTGCGCGCATCGCCATTATAGTCGATCGACACCAAAGGCTCGTCCGAATAGCCCAGCACGCCCTGGAGCGGCCCGGCTTCCGAAGCGGCCTTGAGCAGGTCGTTGACCTCCTCCTTGGTGGTGGCGCGCTTGGCGTCGAACTTGAGATCGACCACCGAGACATTGGGGGTCGGCACGCGGACCGACGAGCCATCCAGCTTGCCCTTCAACTCAGGCAGCACTTCGCCCACCGCGCGGGCCGCGCCGGTGGTGGTCGGGATCATCGACAGGGCAGCGGCGCGGGCGCGGCGCATATCCTTGTGGATCTGGTCCAGCGTGTTCTGGTCATTGGTATAGCTGTGGATCGTCGTCATGAAACCGCGCTCGATGCCGATCGCATCGTGCAGCACCTTGGCGAGCGGAGCCAGGCAGTTGGTGGTGCAGCTGGCGTTCGAAATGACGATATCGTCGGCGGTCAGCGCGTCATGATTGACGCCGAACACGATCGTCTTGTCGACGCCCGTCGCGGGCGCGGAGATGATGACGCGCTTGGCACCGGCGGTCAGGTGGGCGCTGGCCTTGCCCTTGTCGGCGAAAATGCCCGTGCATTCGAGCGCGATTTCCACACCCTGCGCGGCGTGGGGCAGCTTGGCGGGGTCGCGTTCGGCGGTCACGGCGATGCGCTTGCCGTCGATGACCAGAAAGTCGCCGTCGACGCTGACGTCGCCCGCCCAATTGCCATGGACCGAATCGCGCTTGAACAGCAGCGCATTGGCCTTGGCATCGCCCAGGTCGTTGATGCTGACCAGTTCCAGGTCATGGTCCGTGCGCGACAGGATCGCGCGCGCCACCAGGCGGCCAATGCGTCCGAAACCGTTAATTGCTACCTTCGTTGCCACTGCACTAGCCTCCTAGGTGTTGTTGTCCGTCAATTGCCGAGCGCCGCCACGATCTGCGGCGCGATCTTTGCGGCGGTCAGGCCGAAATGATCGTAGAGCGCTTCGGCCGGGGCCGATGCGCCGAAACTGTCGATGCCGAAACGCAGACCCGCAATGCCGGTATAGCGTTCCCAGCCAAAGGTCGTTCCCGCTTCGATCGACACGCGCAGCGCATGATGCGGCAGGATGTCGTCGCGGTAGGACGAGGGCTGCGCGTCGAAATGGGCGAAGCTGGGCATCGACACGACGTCCGCACCGATGCCCTGTTCCTCCAGCGCCCTGGCGGTCGCGACGGCGATCTCGACCTCGGACCCGGTGGCGATCAGCACGACTTTGCGCGGCGCGGTGGCGGCGATCAGGCGATAGCCGCCCCTGGCAGACAGATTCTCGCTCTTTTCGGTGCGCAGTTGCGGCAGGTTCTGGCGGGTCAGCGCCAACACCGACGGGCCGGTCGCATCCTTGAGCGCCAGTTCCCAGCATTCCGCCGTCTCGACGATGTCGGCGGGGCGATAGACGTCCAGGTTCGGGATCATGCGCAGCGACATGACATGCTCGATCGGCTGGTGGGTCGGGCCATCCTCGCCCAGGCCGATGCTGTCATGGGTCAGCACATGGATCACGCGCTGCTGCTGGAGCGCGGCGAGGCGGATGCCGCCGCGCATATAGTCGGAAAAGACCAGGAAGGTGCCGCCATAAGGGATCACGCCGCCATGCAGGGCCATACCGTTCATGGCGCAGGCCATCCCGAATTCGCGGATGCCATAATAGACATAGCGGCCGGAATAATCGTCCCTGGTCAGCGGACCGGTCGACTTGGTCTTGGTGTTGTTGGAGCCGGTGAGGTCGGCCGAGCCGCCCAGCGTTTCGGGCAGCAGATCGTTGATCGCGCCCAGCGCCAATTCGCTCGCCTTGCGGGTCGCGACCTTCTGCGGGTTGGCGATCAGCCCATCGATATAGGCGTCGAGCGAAAAGTCGGCGGGCAGGTCGCCGGCCATGCGGCGGGAAAATTCGGCGCCCTTGTCGTTGCTTGCGAGGCGCGTTTCCCACGCGGCCCGAACGTCCGCGCCCTTGGCGCCGATCGCCTTCCACGCGGCGGCGATGTCTTCGGGGATGACGAAGGGTTCAGCGGCCCAACCGAGAAATTCGCGGGCGGCGGCAACTTCCGGTTCGCCCAGCGCAGAGCCGTGGACGCCCGAGGTTCCGGCCTTGTTGGGCGCGCCATAGCCGATCTTGGTGGCGCAGGCGACCAGCGAGGGGCGCGGATCGGCAATCGCTTCGTCCAGCGCGCGGCGCACGTCGGCGACATCATGGCCGTCGCACGATACGACATGCCAGCCCGTCGCTTCGTAACGGGCGCGCACATCCTCGCTGCTCGACAGGTCGACGGCGCCGTCGATGGTGATCTTGTTGTCGTCCCACAGCACGATCAGGCGGCCAAGGTTCAGATGGCCGGCCAAGCCGATGGCTTCATGGTTGATGCCTTCCATCAGGCAGCCGTCGCCGGCGATCACCCAGGTGCGGTGATCGACCAGATCGTCGCCGAACTGCGCATTGAGGTGGCGTTCCGCAATCGCCATGCCGACGGCGGTGGCCAGCCCCGAACCCAGCGGCCCCGTGGTCGCTTCCACGCCCGCCAGCTCGAAATTCTCAGGGTGCCCGGCGCAGGGGCTGTGCAGCTGGCGGAAATTGCGGATGTCGTCCATCGTCGGACGGGCATAGCCGGTCAGATGCAGCAGCGAATAGATCAGCATCGATCCATGGCCGGCCGACAGGACGAAACGGTCGCGGTCGGCCCATTTGGGCTGGGTCGGATCGAATTTCAGATAGTCGCCGAACAGGACGGTTGCGACGTCCGCCATTCCCATCGGCATTCCCGGATGGCCGCTGTTGGCGGCCTGCACGGCGTCCATGGACAGCGCCCGGATGGCGTTGGCGAGCGACTTTTCGGAAACGGTCATCGTGGGCGGGCGTCTTTCCTGAACTGACATAAGCTGCGGCCCGCGCACGAGCGGACGAGTCGAGTTGGCGCCCCCTTTGTCGCGTCAAGCCCCATGCGTCAACCATGGCCGGGGGCAAGGCCGCGTCCGTCCGCGTTATCGCGGGCTTTTGCAGCGACCTGAGATTGGCTATGACGAGTCCATGGCAAGCGAGCGCATGATGCAGGCGATCGGCACGCTGGAACGTGCGATCGGCCGGCTCGAACAGGATGTGGCCCAATATATATCGGCCGCCGCCTCCCCTCCCCCTTCGATCGACGTGCCCGGCGCCCAGGCCGCGCTGCGCTCGCTCGACGAACTGATCGAGGATCTGAAGGGCAGGACGGATGGCTGAAACCACATTGCACATCGCCGCGCGCCAATATGACATTGGTTGCCGTGACGGCGACGAACCGCATCTCGCCCATCTGGCGCGCATGATCGAGGACAAAGCGCGCCAGGCGCAGCAAACGACGCCGGGCTTGACCGAAGTGCGCACCTTGTTGTTCGCGGCGCTGTTTCTGGCCGACGAACTCAACGACATGAAACGGGCGGAAACCGGGCGGCAAGAACGGCTGACGCTGGACGCGGATGACGAAAGCGCGGCGGTGGCGGTCGAAGGATTGGCCGCGCGCATCGAAAAGCTGCGCGAGTCCCTTGCCGCGGCGGCTTCGGCGGCCTAGATTGGTCGGTGACGGGCACTGCGCGGCACGAGCTTTTGCGAACATCCCTGAGGCGATAAATACATCCAAGGGGACTGTCCCTGGGCGGGCTCCGGCCCGAGCTACATGGTTCCCACCTGACGTTGAGGCGTCAGAGGATATTCCAGCAAACGACCGAGGCGGTCCCGTCACCCTCTCCCTCTTCGCCGGTCTCTCAGCTACGACGCGCATGATGTTGATAGATCAAGCGAGGCATGGATGAGCAACGAGCTGGCCGACAAGACGACACTCCGCACGATCGCCCGCCAGCGGCGACGCAATTTCGTCGCCACCCTCGATCCGCTGGCGCATCGGCTCGCCTTCAAGGCCGTTCCCTCGCCGCTCGCCCGCCGCGTCGCCGATG
>NZ_AYOY01000150.1 GCF_000508185.1 Sphingobium sp. C100
CAAGGCTTCGAACAGGGCGCGCCGCTCCGCCGGCGCGGTGCGATAATGGCGCAGGATGATGCCAGCCTGCCCCTTTGGCAGTGCGGCCGCCGCCGCCAGCAGCACCGCGTCCGCCACCCGCTCGTCGGTCATCAGCCACAGGCCGGGCAGCTTTTTGCGGTGGCGGCGGTGCATGGCCATCCCTATAGCAGCGCGCATGACGACCGCCAGCATCCCCGCCGATCCGGCCGCCCAACGGCTGGCCGCCGTGCGCGACGCCATGGACCGCGCCGCGCGCCTGACCGACCGCACCGCGGACGACGTCCGCCTGATCGCCATATCCAAGACGCATGACGCCGATACGATCCGCCCGCTGATCGCGGCCGGGCAACGCGTGTTCGGCGAAAATCGCGTGCAGGAAAGCCAGGAGAAATGGCCGGCGCTGCGCGAGGAACAGGGCGACATCGAATTGCATCTGGTCGGCCAGCTTCAATCCAACAAGGCGGCGGAGGCGGTCGCGCTGTTCGACGTGATCCACGGGCTGGACCGCCCGTCCCTGCTCGGCGCGCTGACCAAGGCGATGGATGCGGCGGGCCGGCGCCTGCCCTGCTTCATCCAGGTGAATATCGGCGCGGAGGAGCAGAAGGGCGGCTGCGCCATTGCCGACACGCCGGCCCTGATCGCCGCCGCGCGCGACGCCGACATCCCGTTGCTGGGCCTGATGTGCGTGCCGCCGGCCGACATGGAGCCTGCGCCCTTCTTCGCGCTGCTGGCGAAGATGGCGCGGGAGGAAGGGCTGCCGCGCCTGTCCATGGGCATGTCGGGCGATTATGAAACGGCGATCATGCTGGGCGCCACCGATATTCGCGTGGGCACCGCCCTGTTCGGTGAAAGGCCCGCGCCCGCCCGGCCGGTCCCGGCGAGCGGGCGCGGGATGATCAGAAATTCCCGCGCCTAGAAACTCCCGCGCAAAGTGATGCCATAGGTGCGCGGTTCGGCCAGATAGGCCGAGATCAGCTGGTTCGCCATCGGCGCGCCGGCGGCGAACTGGCCGGTGGTCGATGTCGCCGGGCTGCTCGACTGGAGCGGGCTGGAGAAGGCGACCTGGGTATAATCCTGGTTGAAGATATTCTGGCCCCACAATTCGATCGCCCAGCGCTGGTTCGCCCCGCGAATGCCGACGCGCGCATTGACGATGGCATACCCTTCCTGCCGCTTTTCGGGAAACAAGTCGGACCCGGTATTATAATCGCTGGTCATGCGGCCATCGACGTAAAAAAGCGCCGACAGGCCGCTTGAGCCGATCTCCGGCGTCCAGGCCGCACTGGCGGTCGTGACCAGTTGGGGCGCATTGCTGTTGATCGATCCGGGCAGCAGGAACAGCGCCGGGTCGAGCGGCACGCTGCCGTCGCTGCTGCCCACCAGCCGGTTGGCGAATTTGGCGCGGGCATAGGTCAAGCCGCCCGAGATGCGGACATTGCGGGCCGGCGTCGCCGACAGTTCCAGCTCCACGCCCTGGCTGATCAGGCCCGGTCCCACATCGCCGCTGTCGCAGGTGCGCGTGGCGCTGAGGTCGCCGTCGCAGCCGTTGATATTCTGGACGACGAAGCTGGTGCCGTTGAAGGTGTTGAGCTGGAAATTCTTGAACTCCTGCCGGAAGGCGGCGATGTTCGCGGTCCATTTGGGCTGGGCGAATTTCAGGCCCACCTCGAACGCGTCGACCTTTTCCGCGGCGAAGCGCAGGCTGGTGACGTCGGCATTGGTGCGCGGCGCGAACACGGCGGGAATGGCGTTGAGCCCGGTCGATCCAAGCTGGAAGCGATCCAGATTATAGCCGCCCGCCTTATAGCCCTTCGAATAGCTGCCATAGAGCAGCAGTTCGTCGATCGGTTTCCAGGACAATACCGCCGTCCCGGAAAATTCGCCGTCGCTGATGCGGTCATTGAGGTCGAGCGCGTTGAGGCTGGTCGATCCGTTGCCCAGGCATCCGAGCGTCAGGATGCCGCCGGCCAACGCGGCCGCGCTGCCCAGTTGCGGGTTGGTCGCCAGCGACGGCAGCGCGGAGGACTGGAGCGCGGCGCAGGTGGCGTTGTTGTTGTTCAGGTCCGCCGAGAAGCGCTTGCTTTCATGGGTGTAGCGCAGGCCCAGCGTCAGATCGAGCCGCTTGGTCACATGAATGATATTATGGGTGAAGAGCGCCCAATTCTCGCTCTTCTGCCGATAGATGGACCCGACATCGCCCGTGCCTTCGGGAATGGCGGCAAGCGCGCGAAGTCCATCGCCCAGGCCGGTGGAGATTGCGCCCGCCTGCGCCGCTGCCAGTGCGGGCGGCAAACCGGCATTGATGAAGGACGCGGTCAACCCGGCGTTGAGATTGGCCTGCGTCCCCGCGATCAACGGCTGGGTGGCAAGGCCGCTGCCGCAGGCGGCAAGCTGTTGCGCGGTGAAGCTGCTGTTGGTGCCCGCGCCCGCCATCAGGCGGCAGGCGGCGAAGCGGCCATAGTCGGCGCCGAAGCGGATATTGTCCTGAAGCGTCAGCTTTTCATTGGCGTAATAGCCGCCCACCAGCCAGTCGAGCATGTCGCCGAAGGCCGACCCTTGCAGGCGCAGTTCCTGGGTGAAGGTCTTGAACTGGCGATAGGTGCCGGGATCGCGATAGAGAAGGTCGGCGCGATTATAGTCGTAATCGCCATAGTCGCGCGACTTATAGTCGCGATAGGCGGTGATGCTGGTCAGCTTGGCGCCGCCGAAATCATAGTTGATCTCACCCGACAGCCCCCAGTCCTTGAGCTTGCTGACATAGTCCCGGCCCGGCGTGATGCTGAGTTCGCGGTCATAGGGATCGGCGGGAATCACGCTGCCCTGGCCCGCCAGAATCGCTGCGATGCGGTTGAAGGGCGCCTCGACATAGCCGGTGCCGCCGCTTGGGCGCCGCTCGCGCGATTCGATATAGGATGCGCCGCAGCAGCTTTCGTCGCGATTGGTATAATCGGCGATCAGACGGATGGAGAGCGCGTCATTCGGCTCGATCAGCGCCTGGCCGCGCAGGAAATAGCGGTCGCGATCATTGGTGTCGCCGACTTTCGCGCCGGCACCGTCGACCAGATCGTAAAAGCCGTCGCGCTTGCTCCACACGCCGTCGAGCGCCAGCGCGATGCTGTCGCTGATCGGACCGGTGACGCGGCCCGACAGGCGCCAATAATCATAATTGCCGTAGGTGATCTCGCCCTTGGCGTGGAAGGTCTTTTCCGGCGCCTTGCTGATGATGTTGATGAGGCCGGCGGACGCGTTGCGGCCGAACAGGGTGCCTTGCGGCCCGCGCAGCACCTCGACCCGCTCGATCTCGCCCAGTTCGTTGAGGCCCGCGCCGGTGCGCGAGCGGTAGACGCCGTCGATGAACACCGCGACCGAGCTTTCGAGGCCCGGATTGTCGCCGACCGTGCCGATGCCGCGAATGCGCGCCGAGGCATTGGCTTCCGACCCGGTCGAGGACACGAGCAGCGAGGGGGCGAGCTGGTTGAGCGTGCGGATGTCGCTCGCGCCGCTATTCTGCATCGCCTGCGCGCCCACGGCGGACACGGCGATCGGCACGTCCGACAGCGGACTGGCACGGCGGGTGGCGGTGACGATGATATCGGCGCCCGGTTGATCCGCAGCGGCTTGCGGCGTGGCACTCTCCTGCGCCAGCGCGGCGGGGGCACATAGGCACAGCGCCAACGCACCCGAGGTGGTCAGCCAGAGACTCTTGTTCGTCATGATGTCGATCCTCTCCTGGCCCCGCACGGCTTTGGCCGCGTCGGGATGCGGGTGATTATGCTGACACAGCAGGGCGATGGCAATAGAGCCCAGCTTTTCCGCGCCTTTTGGGCGGGCAAGTGACCGCAAAATCATGCCGTGTTGCTTATCGGCAACGCCTTAAAATCCGGTTTCCGTAGCGTCCCCTTACGATAAGGGAAAGCGCAGCAGCCGGTCCGCGACCGGCACCAAAGCGGCCGCGCCCGGCCCCACCGCACGCCGAATCTCTCCATGGCCCGCGTCCAGCCCCCCCGTCAGGGCGCCCAGGGCAGGGAGAATCAGCTTGGTCGCCGACCCCACGAAGCAACGGCGCGACACATGACGACCGCGCAGCGACAGGCGCAGCTTGGGATGGAAATGGCCGGAAATTTCGGGTCGGGGATCGTCCGCTTCGGCTTCGTGCCGCAGCCAGATCCCCCCGACCTGCGCCTCCGCCACGCGCCGTCCCCCCGGCATGGTCATGACACCGACATCGTGATTGCCCGTTATCCAGGTCCAATCCAGCCTTGCCGTCAGCGACATCAGGCGATCGCGGGAGTCGGGGTCCAGCCGGGCGGCGCCGTCGCTGTCATGGAAACTGTCGCCCAGCGACCAGACCGCGCGCGCGCCCGTGCGCGCCACCAGCGCCTCTATCACATCGAGCGTCGCGGCGCTGTCATGGGGCGGCAGGAACTGGCCGAAGCGGGCATACCAGCTCGCCTTTTCAAAATGCAGGTCGGCGACCAGCAGGGCGCGCTGCGCCGGCCAGTAGAGCGCGGCCTCCGGCAGCGCCAGAAACGCCTCACCTGCGAACGAAAGGGGAACCATGCCCCTGCCTATGCGCCTGTCCGGCACGGCTTTCAAGAGGCAGGGCGAGCGCCTATAGGCGCTGCCATGTCCACTTATACCGTCGCTGCCCTTTATCGTTTCGCCCGTTTCGCCGATCCCGGCGTGATCGCCGCCAACCTGCGCACGCGCTGCGCGGCGCTCGGCACCTGCGGCACGCTGATCGTGGCGGCGGAAGGGATTAACGGCACGGTCGCCGGCGATACCGACGCCGTCGCTACGCTGGTGGCGCATATCCGCACGCTGCCGGGCTGCGCCGATGTCGACGTCAAATATGCGCTAGCCAACGAAGCCCCCTTCGCCCGGATGAAGGTGAAGGTGAAGGCGGAGATCGTCACCCTGGATGCAGGCGACCTTGATCCGGCGAACCGGGCGGGGACGCATCTGGACCCGGCCGAGTGGAATGAACTGATCGCCGATCCCGACACGATCCTGATCGACACGCGCAACGGCTATGAAGTGGCGTGCGGCACGTTCGAGGGCGCGATCGACCCCGCCACCCGGTCCTTTCGCGACTTTCCCGCCTGGTTCGACGCCCTGGCGCAGGGGCTGCGCGAGGAAGGCCGCGCGCCTAGGATCGCGATGTTCTGCACCGGGGGCATACGTTGCGAGAAATCGACCGCGCTGGTGAAGGCGCGCGGCTTTGACGAGGTCTATCACCTCAAGGGCGGGATATTGCGCTATCTGGAGGAGATGCCGGAGGCGCAGAGTCGCTGGCGCGGCGACTGCTATGTCTTCGACGAACGGGTGACGGTGGGCCATGGCCTGAAACCGGGCGATTATGTGACCTGCCGCGCCTGCGGCCTGCCCCATCCGCGCGAAGCCGACCATGCGTGTCCGGGCGACGCATCGGGCGCCTGGCCGCATCGCAGCTAAACCGGCGTCTCGACCAGTTCGGCGATTTCGAAGCGATAGTTTTTCCAGCCGCGCATCCGCGCGCCGTCCGCCGCCGCGGTGCGCAGCTTCTTCGCTTCGGCGAGCGAGCGGCTATGGCCCCAGAAGACTTCGGTCCTGCCATTGTCCAGATCCGCGACGATCCGCCAATAATGGGTGAAGGGGTCCGCCGTCGGCCCGATCGTCTTGACATAGCCGTCGGGCATGGTTGCGGTCAGATAGCGTTTCCGGCGCGCCATGCGGCCTTTACCCGCGATAACGGTGCAGGCCGCCGCCATGCGCCCGCAGCCACGCCCGCGCGGGTTTGGGGTCCGCGCCATAGATGCGCGCATGGGCGGCGTGAAAGGCCGGGCTGTGATCCATGTGCAGCAGATGGGCCAGTTCATGCGCCACCGTCGCGCGGCGCACGTCGGGCGGGCAGAGGATGAGCCGCCAGCTATAGCGGATCGCGCCCGACGAGGCGCAACTGCCCCAGCGGCTGCGCGGATCGCCCACTCCCACCGACGCGACGATCAGCCCATGGTCGCGCGCCAGTTCATGGCTTTCGGTTTCCAGCACGGCCCTGGCCCGGTTGACGAGCCAGCGCTGGACCCTTGGCCCGACCGATTCGGCGGCGCCGCCCAGCAGCAGCCGGTCGCCCTCCAGACGGATGGTGCGGGTCGCGCCCTCGATCCAGTGGATCGTCACGTCCCGCCCCTCCAGCGGGAAGACCGCGCCATGGTCCAGCCGGGTCACCGCCGGCTGCCGGGCGATCTGGGCGCGAACCCAGGCTTCATGCGCCTGCGCCCAGCCCAGCGCCTTTTTCAGATTGGCCCGCGCCGGCAGCGACAGGCGCAATTCGCCCCGCGCGCCGTCGATCGTCAGCCGATAGGCGCGCGCCCGCGCGGACCGGCGCACCCGCACGGGCATCGCCACCCCGTCGATCAGGATCGCCGCGTCGGAATCAAAGTTCGCGGTCGACAAGATGATTTTCCCAGTCGCCCGCATCCGCCTCCGCCACGGTCCAGCCGCGCACCGATTCGCCGGCGCGATGCACCGCTTCGCGATCGCCACAGACCAGATAATGCCAGGCCGGCAGCGGCAGCCCTTCGCCCCGCAGGCGATAGGCGCAGGTCCGGGGCAGCCAGCTCAATTGCCGGACCTTGGCCGGGGTCAGCCGCACGCAATCGGGCACGAAGCTGCGCCGGTCCTTGTAATTGCTGCATTGCCCGCTTTGCCGGTCGAGCAGGCGGCAGGCGACATTGGTGGGATAGATGCGGCCCGTATCCTCATCCTCCGCCTTATGCAGGCAGCATTTGCCGCAGCCGTCGCACAGCGCTTCCCATTGGGCGCGGTCGAGCTGGTCGAGGGGTTTTTCCCAGAAGTGCGTCACTTGACCCATTTTTCAAGGAAGGCGAGCACCGTGTCGGGCGCACCTTCGTCCACGTCCGGCGTGCCGGGATCATCGACCGGCACCAGCGCGATCGGCTTGCCCGCCGGGTCGAACAGATAGGGGGTGCGGCTATGGCTTACCAGATATTCGCTCGCGCCTTCGCTTTTCTCCGGGCTGTAGATCACCGCGAAATCCTTGGCGACCTCCGCAATCTGTTCGGGCGTGCCGGTGAGGCCGATCAAACGGGGGTGGAAGGCGGCGACATAATTTTTCAGCACCTGTGGCGTGTCGCGCTGCGGATCGACGCTGATCAGCATCGGCTGCACCTTGGCGGCGAGCGCGGGCCTGGCCTTTTCGAACTGGCTGAACCCCTGCATGATGCGTTGCAGGTCGACCGGGCAGACATCCGGGCAATAGCTGTAGCCGAAATAGACCAGCCGATACTGGCCCGCAAAATCGGCCCAGCGCGTGGGCTGCCCGTCCTGATTGACGAGGGTGAAGGGCGCGCCGATCTTTGCGCCGACCAGGTCGCCCTGCGCGCTCTGGCTTGATGTGTTGCCGCCGCTGCCCATATTACAGCCCGTCAGCAGGGCGAGCATGAGCGGGGCGAAGGCGAGAATGGCTTTGTTCATGGCAAGGCCAGCCATGCCCTGCTAGGAAACGATTTGCAATCAACGGGGCGCATCATGACGACGAAGTTCCTTTCCGCATTCCTGGGTCCGATGGCGCTGGCGCTGCTGACGCCGGGCGTCGCGCACGCCCAGTTTTCGGATAATTATAATTTCCTGAAGGCGGTGAAGGAGCGGGACGGGCAGAAGGTCACCGACCTCATCCAGAAGCCCGGCTCCACCGTCATCAACAGCCGCGACGTGACCAGCGGCGAAAATGCGCTGCACTATGTGGTCGACCGGCGCGACAATAGCTGGCTCACCTTTCTGCTGGCAAAGGGCGCCAATCCCAACCTGACCGACAATGACGGCAACACGCCGCTGATGGACGCGGTGCAGAACCGGTTCGAGGAAGGGGTGCGCACCCTGCTGGCGTACAAGGCGCAGGTCGACAAGGCCAATGACAGCGGCGAAACGCCCCTGATCCGCGCGGTGCAGCTGCGCGACGTCGGCCTGGTCCGCCTGTTGGTGGCGCAGGGCGCCAATGCCGACAAGCGCGATTCCATCGCCGGCATGTCGGCCCGCGACTATGCCGAGCGGGACACCCGCACGCCGGGCCTGTCGGACGCGCTGGACGCGGCCAAGACCAGCACCGCCAAGCCGACCGGGCCGGTGCAGGGTCCGGTATTCTGAACCAGCGGGCAACGGGAAGGCCACTGCGCGGGACTATCTTCCCCCGTCGCGCAAATGCCGGTAAGGGCGGCCGATGACTTCCTCGCCCGCGCCCATCAGCCGCTCGCTCTTCTTCTTTTCGATCTTCTATGGCGGCATGGTCTGCATTGCGGGCGTGCTGGGCAACAAGCAGGTGGCGCTCGGCCCTTTGTCCGGCATCGGCCCGATGGTCGGCCTGGGGCCGCTGGCGGTGGAGGCAGGCATTTTCGCCTTTCTGCTGCTGGTCACGATTTCCAGCGCGGTTGCGGAGCTGCACGGCCGGGCAGTCGCCAACAAGCTGGTCCAGATCGGCTTCCTGCCGCTGATCGCGTCGATCCTGCTGTCGATCCTGGTCCTGGCCGCGCCGGCGGCGGGCGACATGGACCCGCAGCGGGCGCAGGCCTTTGCCATGATGATGGGCGGCACGCCGCGCATCTGGCTGGGCGGCATCATCGCCTATGGCATTTCCCAGACATTGAACGTGACTTTGTTCGCGGCGCTCAAGGGGCGGGAAGGGAGCCGGATGCTGTGGCTGCGCGCGGCAATGGCCAGCATATTGTCGCAGATCGTGGACACGCTGCTGTTTGTGACCATCGCCTTTTACGGCGTCTTTCCGATCGGCGAACTGCTGCTGGGCCAGATGCTGGCCAAGGTGCTGCTGTCGGCGATATTGGTGCCGCCGGTCATCTATCTGCTGGTCGGGCTGGGGCGGCGGCTGGACCGCTGATCGCCCGGCCCCGAACCCTGACCCCCTGCCCGTTAGACGCGACAGCGAAACCGACAGCTGCGCGGCATGGCGATTTTGATTAGTTAGCTAACTAATCATTGAAGCGGCCACGCGGCAAAACTTGCGACGCGCGGCATATGGCCTTATGCGCGCGCGCATGACCAGCAAGCACGCCCCCGATCCCGCGCTCCTCGCGAAGGCCGAAACCCTCGTCGAGGCGCTGCCCTATATGCAGCGTTATGCGGGCAAGACCTTCGTGGTCAAATATGGCGGCCACGCCATGGGCGATCCCGAAGCCGCGCGCGATTTCGCCGAGGATGTCGTGTTGATGAAGGCGGTCGGCATCAATGTCGTCGTCGTCCATGGCGGCGGGCCGCAGATCGGCGCGATGCTCAAGAAGCTGGGCGTGGAATCGCAATTTGTCGGCGGCCTGCGCGTTACCGACGCGGAAACCGCCAAGATCGCCGAAATGGTCCTGGCCGGCTCCATCAACAAGGAAATCGTCGGCTGGATCGCCGGCGCGGGCGGCCGCGCCGTCGGCATTTCGGGCAAGGATGGCGGTCTGGTCCTGTGCGAAAAAGTGCTGGGCAAGCGCGAGGCGGACCCCAATTCGGGGATCGAGCGCAATGTCGACCTGGGCTTTGTCGGCGATCCCGTCTCGGTCGATCGCTCCATCCTCGACACGCTGGCCACGAACGGCATCATCCCGGTGGTCGCCCCGGTGGGGATCGGCACCGACGGCCATACCTATAATGTCAATGCCGACACCATGGCCGGCGCGATCGCCGCCGAGTTGAAGGCGTCGCGATTCTTCCTGCTGACCGATGTTCCCGGCGTGCTGGACAAGCAGGGCCAGTTGCTGAGCGACCTGGACCCGCAGGCGATCCATGGCCTGGAAAGCGACGGCACGATCAGCGGGGGCATGATCCCCAAGCTTGAAACCTGCGTGCGCGCGGTCGAGGGCGGGGTGGACGCCGCCGTCATTCTGGACGGGCGGGTGCCGCACGCGATGCTGCTGGAAATCTTCACCGATCAGGGCGCGGGCACGCTGGTGCGGAAATAGGCGGCGGGAATCGGCTGTTGAAGGCGGAATTTCCGGGTCTTGCCCGGAATGCCGAAGGTCAGGAGCGAGGGCGCAAGTCAGCGCATTTCCCCTCCACCGCCTGCGGCGGTCCCCCTCCCCAAGCAAGCCTGGGGAGGATTGAGGGCGGAACCCGACATCCCTGACGGATCGGAGACGTCGTTGGTGGAATAAGCGGCGCGCGGCGCTTGTGGCCGGGGGGCAGCCTCGGCTAGAGCGGCGGCAACGCTTCAACGGAGACCCATGTGGCCTACGCGCTCTATCAGATCATCGTCATCCTGCTGGATGTGCTGTGGTGGATCATCATCATCCAGATCATCATGAGCTGGCTGATCGCCTTCAACGTCGTCAACATGGGCAATGATTTCGTCCGCACGGTGATGGTCGCGCTCGACCGGATGACCGCGCCCATCTATAATCCGATCCGCCGGGTCATGCCGGACCTGGGCGCGCTCGACCTGTCGCCGATGGTCGTGCTGCTCGCCATGCTCATCGTCCGCCAGGCCATATTGCCACCGCTCTTCGGATTCGTGTGACCGCCTGGCGGTCGGCCGGCGACGACCTGCTGGTCGGCATCCGGCTGACCCCCGGCGCCGCGAAGGACGAGATTGGCGGCGGCTGGCGCGATGACAAGGATGCGTGCTGGCTGTCCGCCCGCGTCCGCGCCGTGCCGGAAAAGGGCAAGGCCAATGCCGCGCTGATCGCATTGATGGCGAAAGGGCTGGATTGGCCGCGCAGCGCGATTTTGCTGGAATCGGGCGACACCAACCGGCTAAAGCGGCTGCGGATCATCGGCGGCGCGCGCGACGGGGCGCGGATCGCCACCCTGATCGAAACATGGACGGAAAACACATGACCATCGGCAAGATCATCGACGGCAAGGCCTTTGCGGCGGGGCTGCGCGCCAAGGTCGCCGAAGGCGTCGCGGAATTCGTCGCGCAGACCGGCCGCAAGCCGGGCCTGGCCGTCGTGCTGGTGGGCGAAGACCCGGCCAGCAGCGTCTATGTCCGGTCCAAGGGCAAGATGACGGTTGCCGCCGGCATGGAGAGTTTCGAATTCAAACGGCCCGCCACCATCGGCGAGGATGATCTGCTCGACCTGATCGAGGAACTGAATCATGACGAGCGGGTCGATGGCATATTGGTCCAGTTGCCGCTGCCCCGCCATATCGACGAAGCCGCCGTCATCGCCGCCGTCGATCCGGCCAAGGATGTCGACGGATTCCATGTCGTCAATGCCGGGCGGCTCGCCACCGGGCAGGAGGCGCTGGTGCCCTGCACGCCGATGGGGTGCATCATGCTGCTGAAGGACGAACTGGGCGACCTGTCGGGCAAGGAGGCCGTCATCATCGGCCGGTCCAACATCGTCGGCAAGCCGATGGCGCAATTGCTGCTGGCGGAAAACGCCACCGTCACCATCGCCCACAGCCGCACCCATGACCTGGCCAGCGTCGTCCACCGCGCCGACATCGTCGTGGCCGCCGTCGGCCGGCCCGAAATGGTGAAGGGCGAATGGATCAAGCCGGGCGCGACCGTCATCGACGTCGGCATCAACCGCGTCGCCGATACGGAGGAAGAGGGCAAGAGCCGCATCGTCGGCGATGTCGCCACCGCCGAGGCGCTGGCCCATGTCCGCGCCATCACCCCGGTGCCGGGCGGCGTCGGGCCGATGACCATCGCGGTGCTGCTGCGCAACACGCTGGTCGCCGCCCATGCGCGCGCCGGACTGGCGAAGCCCGAGGGCCTGTGAGGGCGCGGCTTGCCCTGCTGACCCTGGCGGCGGGCGCGCTGGTCGCCGCGAAACCGCCGATGCGCTATCAACCCGATCCCAGTTCGGTGATTGCGGCGGAAATCGCCTTCAACCGGCTGGCGCAGGAAAAGGGGCAATGGACCGCCTTTCGCGAAACCGCCGCCGACGATGCGGTGATGTTCGTGCCGCAGAAGATATTGGCGAAGGACTGGCTGAAGCAAAAGGCCGATCCGCCCGCCTCGGTGAGCTGGTCGCCCGCCATCGTCTATGTGTCCTGCGACGGCCGGCTGGCCGCGAGCACCGGCAACTGGACGCGGCCGGACGGATCGGTCGGCTATTTCACCACCATCTGGCGCCGCGACAAAAAGGGGCGCTGGCAATGGATATTGGACCATGGCGACACGCTGGCGACCCCGCGCCCGACGCCCGAATTCCTGACCGGCAAGGTCGCCACCTGCAAGCGGGGCGAACGCATGGTCGGGCCGCCGGAGGGGAAGCCGCCGGGCGGGAAGGGGCAAGTCCCCCCGCCTGACGAAAGCCTGCTCTGGAGCGCCGAGGTCGCCCCCGACAACAGCCGCCGCGTCACCGTCCGCATGTGGACCGGGGACGCCTATGAGACGGTGATCGACGATCAGGTAAGGGCCGGATCATGACTGCATTGTTCCTCTCCGCCTTCGTGACGCTGTTCGTCGTCATCGACCCGCCGGGCTGCGCGCCCATCTATGCCAGCCTGACCAGCGGGGCGAGCGCGGCGCAGCGCCGGGCCATGGCGATCCGCGCGGTCGGCATCGCGGCCGCGATCCTGCTGGTCTTCGCGCTGTGGGGCAAGCAGTTGCTGGGCGTGCTGGGAATCGCACTGGACAGTTTCCGCATCGCCGGCGGCATCATGTTGTTCATCATCGCAATGGATATGGTGTTCGAAAAGCGCACCCAGCGGCGCGAGGATCGCGCGCAGAAGATCGCGGACACGCCCGAGATCGAGGATGTGTCGGTATTTCCCATGGCGATGCCGATGATCGCCGGGCCGGGCTCCATCGCGACGGTGATGCTGCTGATGTCGCGCGCCACCGACATTGCCGAACGGATGGTGGTGCTGGGCGCGGTGGTGGTGACGCTGGCGCTGATGCTGGCCGCCCTGATCGCGGCAGGACCGCTGATGGCGCTGCTGGGTCACAAGATCGAGGCGGTGATTACCCGGCTGCTGGGCGTGCTGCTCGGCGCGCTCGCCGCCCAGTTCGTGATCGACGGGCTGAAGGCCAGCTTCTAGAGCGCGCTGCGTTAGATCGGACGCAGGTCGCGCGCTCCAAGCTTTTGCTGACCCATCGTTTTGAGCGGAAAACCGGTTCCTTCTTTTCCGCACGATGCTCCAACGCAAAGCGCCGCCCGATCCCGGTGGGGAGCGGGCGGCGCTGTCGGCGCGTCCGGTCGGATCAGCCGCGCGTGTCGGCTTCGGTGACCGGCGCGATCTTGATTTCGACGCGGCGGTTGGCGGCCTTGCCCTCTTCCGTCGCGTTGGACGCGATCGGCTGGGTTTCGCCAAAGCCGCGGGTGGCCACGCGCGCCGACTGCACGCCCCGGCCGACCAGATAATTGGCGACCGACTGGGCGCGGCGTTCCGACAGGGTCTGGTTATAGGCGTCCGACCCGTCGCTGTCGGTATGGCCATAAATGTCGATATAGGTTTTGGGATATTGCGCCAGCACGCTGGACACTTCGTTCAGCGTCGGCTGGAACTGCGGCTGCACATCGGCGCGGTCATAGGCGAAGGTGATGCCCGAGGGCATCCGCAGCAACAGATTGTCGCCGTCGCGAATCACGTCGACACCGGTGCCGGCGGTTTCTTCGCGCAGCTTGCGTTCCTGCGCGTCCATATAGGCGCCGATGCCGGCACCAGCGACCGCGCCAATGCCCGCGCCCAGAATCTTTTCAGTGCGGTCGCGCCGCCCGCCGACCAGATCGCCGAGCAGATAGCCGCCCAAAGCGCCGCCGATGCCGCCGATCGCAGCCTTCGACACCCGCTGCTGGCCGGTGTTGGGATCGGTGGTGCAAGCAGTGGTCGCCAGCATCGCGGCGAGACCCGCCGCGCCGATGATGCGATGAGAAATCCTCATTATTCCTGTTCCCTTGTCTTTATCGCCCTTGCAGGGCGGATGCCCCCCAAATGGCCGAGCCATGTCGTTTGTTCCACAAGCGAACTGAACTGCCGATGATGGCGATGTTGTGAAATTGAAAGAATAAGCGCTATAGGGAGCAACTGACCACCATGGCCACGATCCCCTCCCCAGCTCTCACGCCCTTTCCCTGGGCCGACCTCGTCATCATTCTGGCATTGGTGGCGCTGAACGGCGTCTTTGCCATGTCCGAACTGGCCATTGTATCGGCGCGCCGGCCGCGCTTGCAGGCGATGGACAAGGCAGGCCGCAGCGGCGCCAAGGCGGCGCTCGCGCTGGCCGCCGATCCGGGCCGGTTCCTGTCCACCGTGCAGATCGGCATCACCCTCATCGGTATCATCGCCGGCGCCTATTCCGGCGCCAGCCTGGGCGGCCCGGTGGGCGAACGGTTGCAGGCCTGGGGACTGTCGCCGAACCTGTCCGAAACGGCTGGTTTCGCGTTGGTTATCGGGCTGACCACCTATGCCTCGCTGATCGTGGGTGAGCTGGTGCCCAAGCAATTCGCCCTGCGCGCGCCCGAACCGATCGCAGTGCTGGTCGCACGGCCGATGCTGTGGCTGGCGAAGCTGACCGCGCCGCTGGTATGGGTGCTCGACGGGTCGAGCGCGCTGATTTTCAAGCTGCTCGGCCTCGACCGCGAATCGGAAAATCATGTCACCGCCGAGGAATTGCACCTGATCGTCGCGGAAGCGAGCAAGTCCGGCGTCATCGAGGAAAGCGAGCGGGCGATCATCTCGGGCGTCGTGCGGCTGGCCGACCGGCCGGTGCGCGAGGTCATGACCCAGCGCATGGATGTCGACTGGATCGACGTGTCCGCCGACGAAGCGGCGATTCGCGCCAAGCTGCTCGACACGTCGCATACCCGCCTGCCGGTGGGCCGGGGATCGGTCGAGGATATTATCGGCATCGTCCAGGCGCGCGACATCATGACCGCGCAGTTCCGGGGCGAGCCGCTGAACCTGGAAAATCTGATGCGCCGGGCGGAGATCGTGCCGGACCAGGTCGACGCCATGGACGCTCTGGAGGTGTTGCGCCGGTCCGACGTGCCGATGGTGATGGTCCATGACGAATATGGCCATTTCGAAGGCATCGTGACCCCGGCGGACCTGCTGTCGGCGATCGCGGGGCATTTCGCGTCCGACCGCGACGCGTTCGACGAGCCGGATCTGGTCGAGCGGGAGGATGGCAGCCTGCTGGTGTCGGGCCAGATGCCGATCGATCAGCTGGCCGAGAGGATCGACATCAGCCTGTCGGAAGACCGCGATTATGCGACGGTGGCGGGCCATGTGCTGTGGCTGATGCGGCGGCTACCCGAGGTGGGCGACTTTGCCGACGATCAACGCTGGCGCTTCGAGATCGTCGATATGGACGGCCGCAAGATCGACAAGCTGCTGGTCGCGCCCCTGCCATAGGGGGCTTGCCCGACGTAGCAGATTGCGAGCAGGTTCCGGCGGCGGAGGACGAGCGGTGCGCGATGCGAGCGACGAGGCGCTGAACAGAATCATTGAAGGAACGCGACAGGCGCTGGCCGGGTCGGGCGGGCGTCTGGCGATGCTGGGCCTCGCCGGTGCGCAGGGCAGCGGCAAATCGACGCTGGCGGCCCGGCTGAAGGCGCGCATGGACGAGTCGGGCGTACCGACCGCGCTGCTGTCGATCGACGATCTGTATCTGGGCCATGCGGCGCGCGCGCAACTGGCCGAGCGGGTGCATCCGCTGCTGCGCACGCGCGGTGTGCCGGGCACCCATGACGTGGCGCTGGGGCTGGCGGTGATCGCCGCGCTGGAGCGGGGCGAGGACGCCTTGCTGCCGCGATTCGACAAGGGGACGGATGATCGGCTGCCCATCGCGCAATGGGATCGCGCGCCCTTGGGCACACGGCTGTTGCTGTTCGAAGGCTGGTGCGTGGGCGCCAGGCCCCGGACGCCCGCAGCGCTCGATCCGCCGATCAACCTGCTGGAGCGGCAGGAGGATGCGGACGGACACTGGCGCCGGTTCGTCCATGACGCGCTGGCCGGTCCTTATCAGCGCCTGTTCGCCCGAATCGACCGGCTGGTATTCCTGGCGGCGCCGGATTTCGCCATAGTGTCGCGCTGGCGGGCGCAGCAGGAAGAGAAGCTGCGCGCATCAGGCCATGGCATGGACGACGCCGCGCTGGCGCGGTTCATCCAGCATTATGAGCGGATCACACGCCATATGCTGGCGGACATGCCCGCTCATGCCGATATGACGATCGCGCTGGATACCGAGCGACAGGTGGTGGCGGTGAGGGACAAGGGCGACGGCCGGCGCACGCACGAAAGGCGCTGACGCTTACCAGCCAAGCTCCGCGGCATGATCCGGGTCGGACAACGCGGTCAGGCGGCGCGCGGCACGGCGCGCGAAGCGGAGCGTTTCCGCCTTGCGGCGCGCGGCGGCGAGGGATTCGACCGGAGCGGGCCGCACCAGTTCGGCATCATATTGGTCCGCGACGATCAGCCCGGTGCGCGTCGGCCATAGCGCGTCGCTTTCGAACGGAGCGAGGTCGAACCCGGCCGGCACCGCCCAGTAGAAACGGTCGCAATAGTCGAAATAATCGGGCCATTTCATATCGCCCAGCAGGTCGGCCCGGCTGCATTTGATTTCGACGATGGTGAGGCGCCCGGCACTGTCGATCGCCATGATGTCGGCGCGGCGCCCGTTGGGCAGCGGAACTTCCAGGATGCCGCTCATGTCGTGGCGGAAGAACAGCCGCAACGTTCCGCGCGCCACCGCCAGCGCAGTGCCGTCGGTCAGCGGTGAGCAGCTATCGGTCGCGGCGCTATCCATGGCCCACCATTAGAACATTATGGGAACAAATGAAAAGGCCGATTCGGCTGTCCCGAACCGGCCTCTGCTGGATTTTTCCGTTCACGCCCCCCCGGGTGCGCCGGATCAGCGGTAGAAGATGTGATTGTCGATCGAGGCGAGCTTGGCCTTGCCCCAGCCCGGCGACACGCGGCGGGCGTGGAAGAAGAGCGCCCCTTCGGCCTGGCTGTCCCAGCTATCGTTCATCGCGATCTGGGCGATGGCGACGGCCTGACGCCAGCTGCGGCTGTTCAGCCGGATCGGCGGCATGGAATGGCCACGCACGAAGCTGAACTGGCTGGGCTGATAGATGACGCCGCACAGGCTGTCGGCGAACCGGCCGGACTTGGCGCGGTTGATGATCACGCGCGCGACGGCCAGCTGGCCTTCCAGGCTTTCGCCCTTGGATTCGAAATAGACCGCTCCGGCCAGGCACTGCATGTCGCCATCCAGCTCCTCGGGCGCGCCCTGGGCGTCGACCAGAGCAGCGAGGCTGTCCGCGGAAAAATCGGAGTCGGTATCGGCCTTGGGCCGCGATGCCAGCGGCTGCGTGATCTCACGCGGCGCGGCGAAGACGACGGCGGGCTGTGCGCCGGCCGAGGACATCTGGGGAAGAGAGGCGACCGAAGCGATCGATTCACCGGCGATCGATATGTCGGAAGCGGACACCGCAGCGGCGGTGGAAAAGGCAAAGGCAGCGAGGATCGCAGCTTTCAGGCGAAAACTCATCGTGGCTCAAAATCAAGCGGTTCTTGGCCTGGGCGTCGTCCTTAACTTATTCTTGCGACGACCGGCCGCCCCCCGTCTGCGTGTTTACCGCACCCGCCCCCCATGGGCGAAAACGGCAACCTGCGCGTTGGCGTGCGCGGGCCTCTGCACGGACCGTGACGATGTGTCAACGATCAGCAGATCGTTTCAGCGGCAAAGCGTTCCGCTTGCGGGATGTCGAGTTCAATGATCCACAGGTCGGGGTCCGACCTGCGCCGGCGCTCGATATAGCTGGCGAGCGCTTGCGAACCCTCCGCCGGGGCGGGTCCACAGCGCATCAACGCATAACCGCCGTCAAGGTTCGGCACACGTTCAAAAAGACCGTTTTCCTGTCCTTTTTCGAGCGCCTGGACCAGAATCACGCCGCTGATCTCATCCCCTTTGACCAGCACCGTCGCAAAGCCGCCCTCCTGCGCGACGCGCCGGCGCAACGCGCCGACCAGCATCGCGCTGGTCAGCCGTGCGTCAGGCGCCATAGCCGGGCAGCGATGACAGTGGAAATTGCGAGCGCATGAAGGTGCCGGTGCCGCGTCCCACTTCCTCGCCATCCGAATCGATCAGGCTGGCTTCGGCGACATAGACCCGGCGCTTGCCGCTGATCCACCGCCCCTCGGCGCGAATCCGGCCCGGCCCGATCGGCCGGGTGAAAAGCAGGTTGAAGGCGGTGGTCAGCAGGAAACGGTCGCTCACCAAACTGTTGGCGGCGTAGAAGGCGGCGTCGTCCAGCATCTTGAAATAGACGGTGCCATGCACGGCGCCGGCGGCATGGAACTGGTTTTCGTCCACATCGAAGTCGATGATCGACCGGCCGGCTTCGGGAATGACGAGGTCGGAACGGAACAGGCGGTTGATCGGCGCGGAGCGGTAAAGCTGCTCCAGCGCCCGGAAATGCGCGGCTTCGCCGCTCGGCCCGTCAGGCAGCGTCACGCGCCCCGCCGCTGGCGAGGAGGGCGAAGAGCGCTTCGGCCGACTGGGCGCCGCGCAGACGCGCGACATTATTGTCGTCGCGCAGGTAACGCGATACGCGCGCCAGCGTCTTGAGATGTTCCGCGCCGCTGTCGACCGGCGACAACAGGGCGAAGACGATATCGACGGGCGCATCGTCCACCGCGTCGAACGCCACCGGCGGATCGAGCAACACGACCAGGCCGCACATCCGGGCAAGGCCCGGTATCTTGGCGTGCGGAATGGCGACACCGCCGCCAAATCCGGTCGAACCGAGCCGCTCACGCTCGAACAGCGCTTCGGCCACGCCATCGGCGTCAAGGCCGTAGGCGCCAGCGGCCAAAGCCGCGACCTTCTGGAACAACTGTTTCTTGCCGTTGACCGTCAGGCCCGTGGCGAGCGCGTCGGCCGCGACGATATCGTTGAAATGCACCATGACAATTCCGAACCAGCCGAGCCGCGCCCAGCCAGTCAGATCATGCGCGTATGCTCGGGGACTATGAAGCCCGGCCCCATAGGCCGCCTGCGTCCACAGGTCAACAGGCGGGGGGCCGGGCGCAGGCGGGTCAGCCTCGCGGTTCGACCCAGCCAATGGTCCCGTCATGCCGGCGATAAACCATATTATAGGCCGACGTGCCCGCGTTGAGGAACAACAGGGCATTGGTGTTTCGCAGGTCGAGCATCATCACCGCGTCCGACACGCTGGCTTCGGGAATGTCGACCCGGGTTTCCGCCACGATCAGCGGCGCATCCGACGGTTCCTCTTCATCGTCGCCGGTGGCGAAGATGGTGTAGCCCGCCCCGTCAACCTCTTCCAGGCTGAAGCCGTTGGACTTGTGCGCCTCGGCCGCCGCGGCCTGCTGGCTGCGATCCTTCAACCGTCGCATGTAGCGGCGCAACTGCTTGTCGATCCGGTCGGCGGCCAGATCGAACGCCGGGTGCGCGTCCTGCGCCTCGCCCGCGCCCTTGAGGATGAGGCCGGTCATCACATGGCAGATGATGTCGCAGTGAAAGGCGCCATGCGGCGCCTTGCGAAAGGTCACCTGGGCGGAAATCGTGCGGGAGAAATATTTCTCGGCCATCGTCTCCAGTCGTTCCGTGACGTGGCTCTTGAGCGCTTCGCCCGTATCGACCTGATGCCCGGAAACACGAATATCCATATGCCTTCTCCTTATTCTTGCCGGATCGCCGGGAGGGCGGCCCGGTTGGTGCGAAAACACAGGCCCTTGCGGGTCTATGCTTCCTCAAGCCAGAGCGGCTTTTCCAGCGTCGCGACAAACGCTGCGTGCCGCTCCAGCTCCAGCGCGCTCGCCATGAAGACGCGCGCGGGACGAACAGGGCGAACCACGGTGGTTTCCGTCAGTTCCACCCTGACGATCTGATTTGCTTCCTCCTGTGCCAGACCCAGGCCGATCTGACGGCCGCCGGTCAATTCGATGTAGAGTTGCGCCAGCAATTCGGCGTCCAGCAAGGCGCCATGCTTGATGCGATGGCTGCGATCGATGCCATAGCGGGTGCAGAGGGCGTCCAGGCTGTGCTTGGCGCCGGGATGAAGCTGCCGCGCGATGGCGACCGTGTCGATCATGCGGTCCATCCGCACCTCGGGATGCCCGCAGAGCCTGAGTTCATGATTGAGGAAGCCGAAATCGAAGCGCGCATTATGCGCGACCAGCGGGCTGTCCTCCAGAAAGTCGAGCAGTTCGCGCGCGCCCAGCGCAAAGAGCGGCTTGTCGCGCAGGAAATCGCCCGACAGGCCATGCACCGCAAAGGCGGCGGCGGGCATGTCGCGCTCAGGATTATAATAAGCATGGAAGGTGCGGCCCGACGGCACCCGGTTGATGAGTTCGATGCAGCCGATTTCGACCAGCCTGTCGCCAGAGACCGGATCAAATCCCGTCGTTTCGGTATCGAAAATAACCTCGCGCATCGCCCTCGCAATCGACTCTATGGGCTAACCCTTATCTGCCTGTCTTGCCGCCAAGGCAAGCGACCAGACGTCGCACCTGGGCGCGGGTGTCGGCAAAGGTGGTGCCCGTATGGATGATATGGTCGGCCCGCGCCCGCTTTTCGGCATCGGGGACTTGCAGACGGACAATCTGGCGGAATTTCCCCGCTGTCATGCCTGGTCGCGCCAGCACACGCCGACGCTGTTTCCAGGCCGGCGCGGTGACGACGATCACCCCTTCCAGCCCTTTCTGCCCGCCGGTTTCGAACAGCAGCGGTATGTCCAGGATCACGAATTTGCGCGACCGGTGGCGGCGCAGGAAGCGCGTCCGTTCCGCACGCACGGCGGGATGGACGATCGCCTCCAGTGCCTTGCGTTCATGCGGGTCGCCGAACACGGCCGCGCCCAGTTTCGCGCGATCGACCCCGGCCGGGCCGGTCGTGCCGGGAAAGCGCGCCTCGATCGCGGGCAGCAACGGCCCGCCCGGTCCTTGCAACAGATGGACCTGCGCATCGGCGTCGAACACGGGCACGCCTTCGCGGCGGAACATCGCCGCGACCGCCGACTTGCCCATGCCGATCGATCCGGTGAGACCGTAGACCTTCATTCCGCGGCGGTCAGCAGCGCGCGCAATTCCTCGTCCAGGTCGCGCGGCGCCTGCGCATCGAAGAAAATGTCGAACGCCAGCGCCGCCTGTCCGATCAGCATTTCCAGGCCATCGAGCGTTTTCAGCCCCCGCGCCCGCGCGGCGTTGAGCAGGCCGGTTTCGAGCGGCGCATAGACGATGTCATAGACGGTCGCGCTGTCCGGCAGGGGCGAAAGATCAAGGTCCAGCACCGGCTGGCCCACCATGCCGAGCGAAGTGGCGTTGACCAGCAGGTCGGCGGCGGGCAGCGCGTCGGACAGGCCGATCGCCCGCCCCCTTATCCCCGCGCGGTCGAGCAAAGCCTGCCCCTTGGCGGGATCGCGCGCCATGATGGTGATGTCGGTGACGTCCAGGCTGGCGAGCGCGAACAGGATCGCGCGCGCCGCGCCGCCCGCGCCGACCAGCACCGCGCTGCGCCCCTTCCATCCGTCGCGCAGCAGCGGCTGGAGGAAGCCGCCCGCGTCGGTGTTGGTGCCGATCAGCGGCCCGCCGATTTCCGACGCGATGGTGTTCATGGCGCCGATCCGTTCCCGCACGCCGCCCGGATCATCGGCATAGTCCATCACCGCGATCTTGTGCGGAATGGTGACGTTGCAGCCCAGCCAGTCGGGATCGGCCCGGCGTTGCAGGAAATAGGCCGCCAGCCCGTCCGGCGTCACATGGGTCTTGCGATATTCCGCCTCGATATCGAGCGCGTCGAGCCAGAAACCATGGATCAGCGGCGATTTGCTGTGGGCGATCGGATCGCCGATCACTTCGGCATAGGGGAGCGTGTCGGTCATGCCGCCAGAACGCCCCGCACGCGCAGAAAGTCAAGCAGAGGCAGCAGCGGCAGGCCCTGAATTGCGAACTGGCTGCCCTCCACCTTGCTGAAAAGCTGCGCGCCCGGCCCTTCGATTCGGTAGCATCCCACGCACCAGCGACATTCGTCCCAGTCGCCATCCAGATAGGCGGCGATGAAGGCGTCGGACAACGGCCGCACCGTCATCCGCACCCGTTCGACATGGCGCCAGATCGGCTCGCCGTTCAACACGATCACCGCCGCGCTGTGCAGATGATGGGCCCGGCCAGAGAGCAGCCGCAGGATGCGTTCGGCGTCAGCGCGATCGACTGCCTTGTCGATCATCATGCCCCGGTCCTCGCCGCCGTCCAGGCTCAATGTCTGGTCGCAGCCCAGCACCAGCGCGCCCGGCACCCGGCGCGACACTTTGAGCGCCTTCAATTCCGCCAGCGCGTCGGCAAGCGCGCGCGCGTCCAGCCCGTCGGCGCGCAGCGCGTCCTTCACCGCCTCTTCATCCACGCCCGGCGACAGCGCCTCGAAAGGCACCTGCGCGGCCGCCAGCAGCGCCCGGCGACTGGCGCTTTGCGATGCGAGAATGATCATGAATCCTGGGCCTCCGCCAATACGCGATCGTTGAACAGGTTGATGATCGCCGCCGCAGCCTCCTCGATCGAGCGGCGGGTCATGTCGATCACCGGCCAGCCATGATCGGCGAACATGCGCCGGGCGAAGACCAGTTCGTCCTGCACCTTGTCAATGTCGACATAGGCGGTTTCGGGCGCCTGGTTGAGCGAGAGCAACCGGTTGCGGCGGATCTGCACCAGTCGTTCGGGACTGACGGTCAGCCCGACCACCATCGGATGTTTGAGGCTGTAGAGACTGCGCGGCGGCGGCGATTCCGGCACCAGCGGGATGTTGGCGGTCTTGTAGCCGCGATTGGCGAGATAGATGGAGGTCGGCGTCTTGGACGCGCGCGACACCCCCGCCAGCACGATGTCTGCCTCTTCCCAATTATCGTGCCCGACGCCGTCATCATGGGCGATGGTGAACTGGATCGCCTCGATCCGGGCGAAATAGGCCTCGTCCAATATATGTTTGCGGCCCGGCCGGGTGCGGGTTTCCTGCCCCAATATGTTGGACAGGGCGTCGGCGACGCTGTCGAGCGCGGCGACATGGGGCAGGCCCAGCGCCCGGCAGCGCGTTTCCAGCCGGCGGCGAAGCATGTGATTGGTGAGGGTGAAGAGGACGAGGCCGGGATTGGCCGCGATTTCCTCCATGATGCGGTCGAGATGGACTTCGGATCGCACCATCGGCCAGAAATGCCGGATCGCCTCGACATTTTCGAACAGGCCGATCGCCGCCTTGGCGACATTTTCGAGCGTTTCGCCCGTGGAGTCCGATAGAAGATGCAAGTGGATGCGCGCCATATGTATATCTCTGTGGGCAGGCTGTGGATAAAGCAAGGGAGGAAATCGGGGATAAAAACCCGCTTTTCCGCCATCCCCATAGCCGGGATTCTTATCCACAGGCCCCCAACAGGCCCGCAATTTCATCCACAGCCTGTGGATAGCGTGGATAGCTGGACTGACTCGAACGGCAAAGCGAGGGCCGGGGGAGTCAAGCTGTTGGCAAATCGGGGCGCAACGCATAAACCCCGCTGCCAACCGACCTACATCTTCAACATCCCTTTTGAATCTTAATTATAAGAGAGAATATAGATGAGCCTCGACGCGCCGACGGATCTCGCTGCAAAGCCGCTCCTGACCGTGTTGAAGGGAGAATGCCCCGCCGTCCCGCCAATGTGGCTGATGCGGCAGGCCGGGCGCTACCTGCCCGAATATCGCGCGCTGCGGGCGGACAAGGGCGGTTTTCTGGAACTGGTCTATGACAGCGAGGCGGCGGCCGAGGTGACGCTCCAGCCGCTGCGCCGCTTCGGTTTCGACGGCGCCATCCTGTTTTCCGACATTCTGATCGTCCCCTATGCCATGGGGCAGCAATTATGGTTCGAAGCGGGCGAAGGCCCTCGCCTCGCCCCGATCCTGGCCGACACCGACCTGTCGGCGCTGACGCCCGATTTCAGCCGCTTCGAGGCCATCTACGAGACGGTGCGGCAGGTGAAGGCGGCGCTGGACCCCCATGTCACCTTCCTGGGCTTTGCCGGCAGCCCCTGGACCATCGCCACCTATATGGTCGCGGGACAGGGCAGCAAGGATCAGGGCGCGGCCCGTCGCCTCGCCTATGGCGACCCGGCGCGTTTTGCCGCGATCATCGATGCGATCGTCGATGCCACCGTCCACTATCTCGCCGGGCAGATCGATGCCGGGGTGGAGGCGGTGCAGTTGTTCGACAGTTGGGCCGGCAGCCTGGCCCCAATCCAGTTCGACCGCTGGGTGATCGAACCCAATCGCCGGATCGTGGAGAAGCTCAAGGCGATCCATCCCGACATTCCCGTCATCGGCTTTCCCAAAGGGGCGGGCGCGAAACTGGCCGATTATGCGGCGCGCACCGGGGTCGATGCGGTGGGCGTGGACGAGACGGTCGATCCGCACTGGGCGCACCGCACGCTGCCGCAGGACATGCCGGTGCAGGGCAATCTCGATCCGCTGGCGCTGATCGCCGGCGGCCGCGCGGTCGAGGAAGCGGTCGACACGATCTGCGCCGCCTTTGCCGGGCGGCCGCATATCTTCAACCTTGGCCATGGCATTTTGCCCGACACCCCCATTGCACATGTCGAAGCGCTCATTAGCTATGTGCGCAGGCAAGGAGACCGCAACTAATGGCCTATCTCGGCGCCGCCTATCTGTGGGTGAAGGCAGCCCATCTGATCTTCGTCATCTTCCTGATGGCGGGGCTGTTCATGATGCCCCGCTTCTTCGTCTATCATCAGGAAACCGTGCCAGGTTCGCCCGAGGACCAGCGCTGGATCGAGCGCGAGGGCCGGTTGCTCAAGATCATCCTCAATCCGTCCCTGCTCCTGGTCTGGATATTGGGCCTGATGCTGATGGTGGAGATCGGCGCCTGGCATTTCGGCTGGTTCCACTTGAAGCTGCTGTTCGTGCTCGGCCTGTCGGCCTATCATGGCTGGATCGCAAGCTATGTGAAGAAGCTCGCCAGGGGCGAACGGCCGCTCAGCGACAAACAGTTGCGGATGCTGAACGAGATTCCCGGCATCGCGGCGGCGGTGATCGTCATCGCGGTGATCGTGAAGCCCTTTTAGAGCTGCATATCAAGCAATGTTATCCTAGTTTACAGAAAAAAGATAAACTCGTATAACATCGCTATGGACCCACGCCGAAATCCCTTTGCGCCCGGCGCCGGTACGCCGCCGCCCGAACTGGCGGGGCGCGATGCGCTGTTGGAACGCAATGCCGTCGCCATCGATCGCATCCGCATGGGACGCGCGGCGCGGCCCGCCATCCTCTATGGCCTGCGCGGCGTGGGCAAGACCGTGCTGCTCTCTTCAATGCGCGACGCCGCCGAGGGCGAGGGCATGACCATCGTCGCGATCGAGGCGCCGGAAAATCGATCGCTGCCCGGCATATTGGTCCCGGCCCTGCGCGCCGCGCTGCTGCGGCTCGACCGGATGCGGCAGGCGTCGGCGGGGGTGAAGCGGGCGCTGCGGGCATTGGCGGGTTTTGCCAAGCTCAAGGTCAAATATGATGATCTGGAGGTGGCGCTCGATTTCGAGCCTGAGCCGGGCCTTGCCGACAGCGGCGACCTGGAGGCGGATCTCGCCGATCTGATCGTGGCGGTCGGCGAGGCGGCCAAGGAACGGGGCAGCGCCGTCGTGCTGGTGATCGACGAGCTGCAATATGTGCCCGAGGAACAGCTTGCCGCGCTGATCAGCGCGCTGCACCGGGCGAGTCAGAAACAACTGCCCATCACCATGTTGGCGGCGGGCCTGCCGCAGCTGCTGGGCCAGATGGGGCGCGCCAAATCCTATGCCGAACGTCTGTTCGAGTTCGTCAATGTCGGTCCGCTGGAGGGGGACGCCGCGCGCGACGCCATCCGCCTGCCGATCGAGCGGGAAGAGGAACAGATTGCGCCTGACGCGCTGGATGCGATCGTCGCCCAGACGCAGGGCTATCCCTATTTTCTCCAGGAATGGGGCAAACATAGCTGGGACGCGGCCGAGGCTTCGCCCATCAGCGCGGCGGATGTGGACGCCGCCACTGTCAGCGCGCTCGCCGAACTTGACGCCAGCTTTTTTCGCGTGCGCTTCGATCGGCTGACCCCGGCGGAAAAACGCTATTTGCGGGCGATGGCGGGCATCGGTCCCGGTCCGCACCGGTCGGGCGACGTGGCCGACGCGCTGGGCGTCAAGGTGTCGAGCGTGGCGCCCACGCGCAACAGCCTGATTGCCAAGGGGATGCTTTACAGCCCCGCCCATGGCGACACCGCATTCACCGTGCCGTTGTTCGACGCCTTCATGCGCCGGGTGATGCCGGCGGGCTAAGGACATATCGGGCGGCCCCTGCTATGACGGGCAAACAAGCGAAGCCAAGGTTGCGGAGAAGCACTGATGAACGATCCCCGTCTCTGGTTCGGTCCCAAGCGCATCGGTTGGGGCTGGAGTCCGCGCAGCTGGGAGGGTTGGCTGGTGGTCGGCCTGTCCGTCGCGGCGGTGGTCGCGCTCAAGCGGCTGGGCTGATTCAGGCCGGGTCGACGGCGATATTGTCGATCAGGCGCGTCTTGCCCAGCTTCGCCGCGCCGAGCAGCCGGGCCGGGCGGTCCAGCACCGTCATCGGCTCCAGCGTCTGCGCATCGCATAGCGACACATAATCGACCGGATCGAACCCCTGGGCGGTCAGCATGGCGATGGCGCGGGCCAGTGCGTCTTCGACCGGATCGCCCTTCTCCATCAGTCGCTTCGCTTCGCCCAAGGCGCGTGGCAAGGCCAGCGCCGCCTGACGCTCCGCATCGCTCAGATAGGCGTTGCGGGACGACAGGGCGAGGCCGTCCGGCGCCCGCCGGGTCGCCAGGCCGACAATCTCTATCCCCATGTCCAGATCCGCGACCATGCGGCGGATCACGGCGAGCTGCTGATAATCCTTCTCGCCGAAGATGGCGATGTCGGGCCGCACCTGGTTGAACAATTTGGTGACGACGGTCGCGACCCCGTCGAAATGACCCGGCCGCGCCGCGCCGTCCAGCCCGTCGCTGACCCCGGATATGCTGATGTTGGTGGCGAATCCGGCGGGATACATGACCTCCACCGGGGGCGCCCATAATATGTCCACGCCCGCGTCGTCCAGCATCTGCGCGTCCTTCGCCTCGCGCCGGGGATAGGCGTCCAGATCCTCGTTCGGGCCGAACTGCCGGGGATTGACGAAGATCGACACCGCCACATGCCGGCCATGCCGCCGCGCTTCGTCCACCAATGCCATATGGCCGTCATGCAAGGCCCCCATGGTGGGCACCAGAACCAGCGGCTTTCCGTCGCTTTTGAGCGCCTGGACGGCGGCGCGGAGGGCGGGCAGGTCACGCAGCGTTTGCACGGGAGGAATGGCTCCGATAAGGGCGAGGGAAATATCGGGCGTTTTGCTAGGCCGGGGCCGGCGCGGCCGTCAATGAACATTGCGACAATCAACGGGGTTATCACAGGATCCATGGCGAATCCTCAGCCACATCTCATCATATTCGCCAATGAAAAGGGTGGGACGGGCAAGTCCACCACGGCCGTGCACACGGCCATCGCGCTCAGCGCGCTTGGCCACAGCGTCGGCATCCTCGACCTTGACCCGCGCCAGCGCACCGTCACCCGCTATATGGAAAATCGCGTGGAGACCGCGCGCCGGCGCAGTATCGACCTGCCCACGCCCGATTTTGCCGTGTTCACCGGCGACAGCGTGGCGGCGCTGGACGATCAGGTGATCCAGCTGGCGCTGGGGAAGGATTTTCTGGTCGTCGATACGCCCGGCCGCGACGATGCCTATGCCCGGCATCTGGCGCCCCACGCCAATACGCTGGTGACGCCGATGAACGACAGTTTCGTCGATTTCGACCTGATCGGCCAGGTCGATGCCGAAACCTTCAAGGTGCGCCGCCTGTCCTTTTATTCGGAACTTATCTTCGACGCGCGCAAGACGCGGGCGAAGGTGGATGGCGTTTCGATCGATTGGGTGGTGTTGCGCAACCGCGTCCAGCATCATGATGCGCGCAACAAGAAGCGGGTCGGCGACGCGCTGATGGAACTGTCCCGCCGTGTCGGCTTCCGCGTCATTCCGGGCCTGTCGGAACGTGTCGTCTTTCGCGAACTTTTCCCATCGGGCCTGACCCTGCTGGACAAGGGGCATCTGGGCGAACTGGGCGTCAGCCATATCGCCGCGCGGCAGGAGTTGCGCGAAATGGTGGCGGGCTTCGCCCTGCCGACGCATGACGGGGCTGCGTCGGTGGACATGCTCGGCGCGGCCTGATGGGGGTGCTGGCGCTGTTGCTTGCCGGACTGGCGATCTGGCTGATCTGGTCAGGAAGGTTGCAACGCATGACGGCCAAGGATGGCATGGCGCTGGGTGCGGCGCTGGTGGGCGCGGTGCTGGCGGCGAAGGGGAAGCCGGTGATCGGCGCGCCGCTGCTGATCAGCGCGGCGCTGTTTTTCGCGCAACAGGGGAAAATCAGGATTCGGCGGCGCAAGCGCGCGATCCCACCCGCGCCCGCGCCGCGCGGCGATGAACTGGCCAGCGCGCGCGCCCTGCTCGGCGTCGGACCGGAGGCCGATGCCGCCACGATCCGCGCCGCGCATCGCCGCCTGATCGCGTCGGTCCATCCCGACAAGGGCGGCACCGAAGCGCTCGCGGCGCAGATCAACACGGCGCGCGACCTGCTATTGTCCCGCCACAAGGACGCATGACGCATCGTTTCGCCCCGACCCTGCTGCGCGACTATGATCTGCGCGGCACGGTGGGGCAGACGCTGGACGCGGCCGACGCCTGGGCGCTTGGCCGCAGTTTCGGCACGGTGATCGCCCGCGCCGGGGGCCGGCGGATCGCGGCCGGCTATGACGGGCGGCTGAGTTCGCCGATGCTGGAGAAGGCGCTGGTCGAGGGCCTGACGCAAAGCGGCGTCGACGTGCTGCGGATCGGACTGGGGCCGACGCCGATGCTATATCATGCCGAAGCGACCGGCGATGTGGACGGCGCCATACAGATAACCGGCAGTCATAATCCCGGCGACCAGAATGGCTTCAAGCTGGTGCAGGCCCATGCCCCTTTTTTCGGCGCGGACATTCAGCGATTGGGCGCCATGGCGGCGGCCGGGGATTGGGACGCGGGCGCGGGCCGGGTCGAAACGGTCGCCATCATGCAGGCCTATGCCGCGCGGCTGGTGCGGGGGTTTGACGGTCCGGCCTGCCGCATCGGATGGGATGCGGGCAATGGCGCGGCCGGTCCTGTGGTGGAGATGCTGGCGCAATTGCTCCCCGGTGAGCATCATCTGCTCTTCACCGATATAGACGGTCATTTTCCCCATCATCATCCCGATCCTTCGCAAGACGCGAACCTGTCCGATCTGCGCGCGCTCGTCCTGGAAAAGCGGCTCGATTTCGGGGTGGCTTTCGACGGTGACGGCGACCGGATCGGTGTGATCGACGGACAGGGCCGGGCCATCGCCGGCGACCAGTTGCTGAGTATCTTCGCGCAGGACGTGCTGCAAAAATGGCCGGGCGCGCCGATCGTCGCCGATGTGAAGGCCAGCCAGTCCGTCTTCGACCGCATCGCCGCGCTCGGCGGACGGCCCGATATGTG
The DNA here is from genome assembly GCF_000508185.1 of Sphingobium sp. C100. GTDB lineage: Bacteria > Pseudomonadota > Alphaproteobacteria > Sphingomonadales > Sphingomonadaceae > Sphingobium. Next base: position 29,563 of record NZ_AYOY01000150.1, read on the forward strand.
GAAGACCGGGCATAGTCACATCAAGTCCAGAATGAAGCAGATTGGCAGCCCGCTGGGCGGCGAAACGACCGGCCATATCTTCTTCGCCGACGATTATCCGGGTTATGACGACGGCCTTTATGCCGCGGTGCGCCTGATCCGCGCTATGTCGACGCTTGGGCGGAGCGTCACCGCGCTGTGCGATGCCCTGCCCGTCAGCATCATCACGCCCGAAATGCGCGTCGCCGTGCCCGAAGCCCGGAAATTCGCGGTGGTCGAGGAAGTGCTTGCGCGATTGAGGCAGGCTGGCGCGGATATTTGCGCCATCGATGGCGCGCGTGTCCGCACAGACGATGGGTGGTGGCTGCTGCGCGCATCCAATACCGAGGCGGCGCTGGTCGCGCGGGCGGAGGCGGTGAGCGAATCGGGCCTCGCCGGCCTGATCGCACAACTTGATTCGCAACTGGCTGATTCGGGCGTCTACCGGGCAGAAGCGGGCTGAACGCTCTTCGCCATGCACCTTCATCTGGTATCGCTATCGTTTTCTTGCGCAACTTTCCCTTACGGAATGCAAGGCATGAAAGCATGATTGCAGAAAATGCAATCGGTGTTCCACGTTTCGCATTTGCGACAATTGATGCTGCACCGCAAAAGGAACGGGCCTTTCAGGCATCCTCTCCTAAAACTTCAAAGCTGCCCTTCCGGGTGGCTTTTTTTTTGCTTTTTTTCGGGCGCCGCTTTTGCCAGACGCCGTAGCGTCCAGACAGGCGCCGACCATCGCACAGGCACGTTGAATCGCCGCTTATGCGGCGGGTCGCACTGGAAATTAACGACATCTTTGGTAAGGCGCCGGGTTCATAAACCCGTTCAGCGCGTTGGAGCGACGCCGATCGGGCTTAAAAGAGTCGCCATTAGTAGAGGATGCATCATGTCCCTTAGCCGTCGCCTTACCCCTTTCCTTCTTGTGACCGGGGCCATGGCCATCCCGATCCCGGCCTTTGCCGGTGGCTTTTATTTGCAGGAACAGTCCCCCAAGGAGACGGGCCGCGCCCTGTCGGGCGGCGCGGCGGCGGGTGACGATCCATCGACCATCTATTTCAATCCCGCGGCAATGACGGAACTGGACGGCATCCAGACGTCGATCGGCGGCGTCGCCCTGATGGCGTCGGCGCACCAGACCAATCGCGGGTCCAGCCGCACCGTGCCGGGGCTGCCGGTATCGGTGCCGGTCAACGGCAATGACGGCGGCAACCCGTTCGAAAGCGTGATCCCGATTCCGAGCTTCTATGCCAGCGCGCAGGTCAGCGACCGGCTGTGGGTCGGACTTGGCGTCAACGCGCCCTTCGGCCTGAAACTGGAATATGATGACGGCTTTTTCGGCCGTTATGACTCGCTCTACACCGACCTTAAAACCTATAATATCCAGCCGTCCGCCGCGTATAAGCTGACCGACAATCTTTCGATCGGCGGCGGCGTCGACGTGCAATATGTGAAGGTGACGCTGACCAACGCGCTGCCGCAGGTATCGCCGCTCGTCACCACGGATGGATTTACCGAACTCAAGGGCGACGACTGGTCGGTCGGCTGGAATGCGGGCCTGTTCTACACCATGGGCGACACCAATTTCGGCGTCCATTATCGGTCCGGCATCAGCCACAAGCTGAAAGGCACGCAGACCATCACCGGCCTGGCCGCGCCGCTGAGCGCCGCCAATGGCGAGTTCGCCGCGTCCGCGCCGCTCGACCTGCCCGACATCGTCACCGTCAGCATGATGCACAAGCTGACGCCGCAGCTGCGCGCGATGATTACCGGCAAATGGTATAATTGGTCGCGGTTCAAGGGGATCGAAGTCACGTCCGCCACCGGCACGACCAACAAGGAACTGGACTACAAGGACAGCTATTCGGTCAGCGTCGGCGGCGAATATGATGTCAGCCCCGCCCTGACGCTGCGCGCGGGCACCATGTTCGACCGTTCGCCGACCAATCCGCAATATCTGACGACCAGGGTGCCCGATGGCGACCGCGTGTGGCTGACCGGAGGCGCGACCTATAATATCTCGCAGGCCGCCGCGCTGAACATCAGCTACGCCCATACCTTCGTCGAGAAGGCGGACATCATCCGCCCCGACAGCTATTTCCCCGCGCCCGCGACCGTCACCGCGACCACCCTGGCGCAGACCAGCGGCAATGCGGACCAGGTCGCGGCGTCGCTGACCCTGCGTTTCTGAAAGCCGGCGGTTTCAACCGGCCTCCCGAATGACTATAGGGGCTTCGTAACCACGGAGCCCCTTTTTCATGTCCGATCATAATCCAGGCCTGCGTCCCTGGCGCGATATCGCCCGCCGCCAATGCCGGCAGATCATGGTCGGCAATGTGCCGGTGGGCGGCGATGCGCCGGTCACGGTCCAGACCATGACCAACACGCCCACGCATGACGTGCGCGCGACCGTCGACCAGATCCGCCGGTGCGAGGAAGTGGGCGTCGACATCATCCGGGTGTCCTGCCCGGACGAACCGTCCACCGCGGCGCTCAAGCAGATCGTCCGCGCCGCGCGCGTGCCGATCGTCGCGGACATTCATTTCCATTACAAGCGCGCGCTGGAAGCGGCCGATGCGGGCGCCGCCTGCCTGCGCATCAACCCCGGCAATATCGGGTCGGAAGCGCGGGTGAAGGAAGTGGTCGACGCGGCGAAGGCCAATGGCTGTTCGATCCGCATCGGCGTCAATGCGGGCAGTCTGGAAAAGGATCTGCTCGAAAAATATGGCGAGCCGTGCCCCGAAGCGCTGGTCGAAAGCGCGCTCGACCATATCAAGCTGCTCCAGGACCAGGATTTTCACGACTATAAGGTCGCGGTGAAGGCCAGCGACGTGTTCCTGGCCGTCGCCGCCTATATGCAACTCGCCGACGCGGTGGATTGTCCGCTGCATCTGGGCATCACCGAAGCGGGCGGGCTGATCGGCGGCACGGTGAAAAGCGCGATCGGCATCGGCAACCTGCTCTGGGCCGGGATCGGCGACACGATCCGCGTGTCCCTGTCCGCCGAACCGGAAGAGGAAGTGCGGGTCGGCTATGAGATATTGAAGTCGCTCGGCATCCGCACGCGCGGGGTGAAGGTGATTTCCTGCCCGTCCTGCGCGCGCCAGGGATTCGACGTCATCCGCACCGTGCAGGCGCTGGAGGAACGGCTCCAGCATATCCACACGCCCCTGTCGCTCTCGGTGCTGGGCTGCGTCGTGAACGGCCCCGGCGAAGCGCGCGAAACCGACATCGGCCTGACCGGCGGCGGCGCGGGCAAGCATATGGTCTATCTGTCGGGCGTCACCGACCATGTCATCCAGGACGCCGACATGGTCGATCATATCGTCAAGCTGGTCGAGGCCAAGGCGGCCGAGATCGAAGCGGCGAAGCTGGAGGCTGAAAGCACCGACGCGGGCAAGGTAGAGGCGGCGGAGTAGGCCGGGGCGCTTACCATGGATGGCCCGTCGCGCGGTTTCGCACTCCCCTTCGCCGTCTGCTGCATCGGCGTCGCGCTGTTTTCCGTCATGGATGCGGCGATGAAGGGGCTGGGCCTGTCCATCGGGCTTTACAACGCCCTGTTCTGGCGCGCGCTCACCGGGACGTTGCTGGGGCTTGCGCTGATGCTGCTGACCCGCCAGCGCTGGCCCTCGCGTGGCGTGCTGCGCATCCATCTGCTGCGCGGAGTGGTGGTCGCGCTCATGGCGGCGCTGTTCTTCTGGGCGATCCTGCGCCTGCCGCTGGCCGAAGCGATCGCCTTGTCCTTCATCGCGCCGCTCATCGCGCTCTATCTCGCCGCGCTGCTGCTCAAGGAAAAGGTCGGGCGGCAGGCGATCGGCGCATCGATGCTGGGGCTGGTCGGCGTGGCGGCGATCCTGTCGGGCCGGGTGCAGGGGCGTTATGAACCCGATGCGCTGCTGGGTGCGCTGGCCGTGCTGGGATCGGCCGTGCTGTTCGCCTGGAATCTCATCATCCAGCGGCAACAGGCGCAGCTTGCCTCGCCGATCGAGGTCGCCTTCTTCCAGCATCTTGTCATGCTGGGCGTGTTCGCGACCGCCGCGCCCTTCTGGGCCGCGCTGCCGCCGCCCGGCGCGGTTTGGCTGATCGGCCTGGCCGCGATCCTGGCCTTCACCTCGCTTGCCGCGCTGGCCTGGGCCTATGCGCGGGCGGAGGCGCAAAGGCTGATCCCGGTCGAATATAGCGCGTTCGTCTGGGCCGCGATCATCGGTTGGCTGGCCTTTGGCGAGCGAGTCACGCCGACGACGGTCGCGGGCGCCTTGCTGATCGTCGCCGGCTGCCTTATCGCGGCGCGCTCGAACCGGGCGGCCATCGCCGATTATGATGGCGCCCATGTGGAAGCGGGAACGGCATGACCGACATCATCATTCGCGAAGCACAGGCCGAGGATATCGGCACCATCCATGACTTCATCCGGGCGCTGGCCGATTATGAACGGCTGGCCGGGGAAGTGAAGGCCGACCGCGAGACGCTGGCGCGCTATCTGTTCGGGCCGCGTCCGATGGCCGAAGTGCTGATCGCCGAGCATGAGGGCGCGCCGGTCGGCTTCGCCCTTTTCTTTCACAATTTCTCGACCTTCGAAGGCCGGCCCGGCCTGTATCTGGAGGATTTGTTCGTCCTGCCAGAAGCGCGCGGACTGGGGGCGGGCAAGGGGCTGCTCGCGCGCCTCGCCCAACTGGCGATCGCGCGCGACTGCGCCCGGCTGGAATGGTCGGTGCTCGACTGGAACGAGCCGTCGATCGCCTTTTACCGCGCGCTGGGCGCGCGGGCGATGGACGAATGGACGGTGCAGCGCGTCGACGGCAAGGTGCTGGCGCGCCTGGCCGCGCTTTAGTTTTTGCGACCCTCTATGCTGACGAACAGCAGCACGGCGGCAAAGGCGCCCATGGCGACGAGGACCATGGCGGGATAATAAGCGCGATCATGGGGCGGCTCCTTTCCACCCCCTGATGCGCCCGCGAGCGTCACGCCTGCCATAAGGGTTGATACGGACCCTGGAGCGCGCTGCGTCAAAGCGGACGCAGGTCGCGCGCTCCAAGCTTTTGTTGTCGCATCGTTTTGAGCGGAAAACCGGTTCCCACTTTTCCGCACGACGCTCTAAGAGACGAGCCGGGAGCGTCGGGCTTGACGCGGACTCGCCCCCGGAGGCATTGTGCCGATACGGAACATTTGGGGGACAGAGACTAGCATGGCCGTCGGCCGCACCGTGAAACGCTCGCCGGAATGGCGCGAAATGCTCAAGCGCAGCCTCATTCGCAGCGGCGCGCTGATCGGCGCGATCGCGCTCATGCTGGCGACATTGTTCCTGGCGCTGGCATTGCTGAGCTATGCGCCGAGCGATCCGTCGATGAATACGGTCGCGGGCGATCATGTCGCCAACATCATGGCTACGCCCGGCGCCTGGGCGGCCGATTTCCTGCTGTGGCTGCTGGGCGTGCCGGTGGCGCTGATCCTGCCGCTGATGGCGGTCACCGCCCGCCGCCTGTGGGGCGACCAGGATATGGGCGGATGGAAGGCGCAGTTCGGCAAATGCCTGTTCGGCATCATCCTGATCGGTGTCGCGCTCGCCCTGTTCCAGACCGATCCGCTGGTCGGCCTGCCCGCCGGCTGGGGCGGGCTTATCGGCATGGTCACTGCCAAGGGGATCGCCAGCCTGGCCATGCAGGCGCCGGCTGCCGCGCCGTGGATCAAGGGCGGGCTGATCGTCGCCGCGCTGATCGCGGGCCTGTTCACCTGCTATCGCAGCCTTGCGCTGGAAAAGCCGATCATCGCGCTGCGCCGCCCCTCCCTGCCGAAGCTCAGCATCCCGCGCCCCAGCCTGCCCTTCGCCGGCGGCGGGGCGGTGGAGGATGAAGGGGAAGACAATGGCACTGCCGAGCGCGTGATCGCGCCGCGCAAGCAGGTGTCGAACGAACCCAAGCCGCCGATCACCATCCAGGCCCCCAAGGCTGCGCCGGTTCAGCGCGCGATGGCGCCGGTGAGCCAGGATGACCTGTTCGGCAACAGCTCCCTGCCCTCCCCCGACCTGCTCAACCCGGTGCCTGTCAACCAGGGCGGCAAGATCGACAAGGCGGCGCTGGAGCGCAATGCGCGGCTGCTCGAATCCGTGCTCGACGACTTTCATGTGAAGGGCAATATCGTCGAGGTGCGGCCCGGTCCGGTCGTCACCATGTATGAGCTGGAACCTGCGCCGGGCATAAAGGCCAGCCGCGTGATCGCGCTGGCCGACGATATCGCCCGCAACATGTCCGCGCTCTCGGCCCGTGTCGCGACGATTCCGGGTCGCACCGTCATCGGCATCGAATTGCCCAACGCCAATCGCGAGGGCGTGTCTTTCCGCGAACTCATCACCAGCGAACAGTTCATGCAGGACGCGACCCTGCCGATCATTCTGGGCAAGAATATCTCGGGCGAGCCGATCATCGCCGATCTGGCGCCGATGCCGCATCTGCTGATCGCGGGCACGACCGGTTCGGGCAAGTCGGTGGGCCTCAATGCGATGATCCTCTCGCTGCTCTACCGGATGACGCCGGATCAGCTGCGCCTCATCATGATCGATCCCAAGATGCTGGAACTGTCGACCTATGATGACATTCCGCATCTCCTCTCGCCGGTAGTGACCGAACCGAACAAGGCGATCCGTGCGCTTAAATGGGCGGTGGAGCAGATGGAGGACCGCTATCGCATGATGGCGTCCATTTCCGTCCGCAACCTGGCCAATTACAATGAAAAGGTCCGCGCCGCGAAGGCCAAGGGCAAGCCGCTCGGCCGGCGGGTCCAGACCGGCTATGATCCCGAGAACGGCAAGCCGATCTACGAGGAAGAACAGCTCGATTTCCAGCCGCTGCCGCAGATCGTGGTGGTGGTGGACGAGCTGGCCGACCTGATGATGACGGCGGGCAAGGAAGTCGAATTCCTGATCCAGCGGCTGGCGCAAAAGGCGCGGGCGGCGGGCATCCACCTGATCCTGGCGACGCAGCGCCCGTCGGTCGACGTCATCACCGGCGTCATCAAGGCGAATCTGCCGACCCGCATCAGCTTCTTCGTCACGTCAAAGATCGACAGCCGCACCATATTGGGCGAACAGGGCGCCGAACAGCTGCTGGGCAAGGGCGACATGCTCTATATGCATGGCGGCAAGGGGCTGACCCGCGTCCATGGGCCGTTCGTGTCGGACGACGAAGTGCGCGTGGTCGCGGACCATTGGCGCGCGCAGGGCCAGCCCGATTATATCTCCGCCGTGACCGAGGAACCGGAAGAGGGCAGCTTCGCGCTCGACGGCGTCGACCTGGGCGACGACAGCCCGGATGCCCAGCTGTTCCGCAAGGCGTGCCAGTTGGTCTTCGAAAACCAGAAGGCATCGACCAGCTGGCTCCAGCGGCAATTGCGCGTCGGTTACAACAGCGCCGCGCGCCTGATCGAGCGGATGGAGGAGGAAGGGCTGGTCGGCCCGCCCAACCATGTCGGCCGCCGCGAAGTGCTGCGCGACGAAAATGGCAATCCGCTCTGAATTGCGGAAAAGCGAGGTGGTTGCATGTCATGCAATCGTCATTTCGCCCTTCGCATTTGCAGCAATGCGCGCGCGGCGGCATATCGAACGGGCCTTTCAGGCATCCTCTCCTAAAAACTTTCCGGGCCGGTCTTCGTGATCGGCCCTTTTTTTGTGCCGTCATTTGGGGGCGTGCCGCGGGTTTGCGCCTCACTTCGCGCGGCGAATCCTTGCAATTTCGGAACGAGAGGGTTCACAGCGGGTTCAAGCCCGACCCTTTAGTCCCCGTCCCCTAAGGAATAACCGGAGATGACGCCATGAAGCGCATGTTTGCGCCCCTTGTGCTGGCCCTTGCCGCCGCGCCGCTGGTCGTGCCGACCCTGCCCGCCGCCGCCCAGCAGGGCCAGTCCGACCTTGCCAGGGTCAATGCCTATATCCGCGCGGTCACCACCATGACCGCCGATTTCAGCCAGACGGATCGCAATGGCCAGACGTTGACCGGCAAGCTGACCCTGAAGCAGCCGGGCAAGATACGCTTTCAATATCAGAAGGGCGTGCCGCTGCTGATCGTGGGCGACGGCAAGGCGCTGACGGTCATCGACTATGAGGTGCGGCAGGTGCAGCGCTGGCCGATCGGCAATTCGCCGCTGGGCGCGCTGATCGATCCGTCCAAGGATCTGTCGAAATTCGGCAAGGTGATCCCGACCGGCGATCCGTCGATCCTGTCGGTCGAGGCGCGCGATCCCAAGCGCCCCGAATTTGGCACCATCACCATGATCTTCAAGCGCGATGCGAGCAGTCCCGCGGGCCTGCAACTTTATGGCTGGGTGGCGCTTGATTCGCAGAACAACCGGACGGCGGTGCGGCTGAGCAACCAGCTTTATGGCGTGCAGGTGGCCGATTCCGCCTTTCGCTGGACCGATCCGCGTCCCCGTGGACGATCGGCCGGGGGCTGATCCGAGCGCCCCGGGCGACGAGCGGAAAAACTTTCCCTTCCGTTCATCTGCCGCTCATATCCGGGGCGCTAATCAGAAACCCACGGCGAGAGGCAAAACCGGGATTTCCCCCCTGTTACCCGGTCCCCATCTCCCGCCGCGAAGCGCTTCAAGGGCGCGATCGAGACCCCCGTTCCACGCCCCCGGAGCGGGGGTCTTACTTTGTCGGCCATGGCGCCTCCGACGCTTGCGCGCGCGCGCGCGGCCTCCTAGGGCATGGCCATGGCCGACACGCTCTCCATTTGCTCCTGGAACATCAACAGCGTCCGCGCGCGGATCGACATCGTCGAACAGCTGTTGCGGCAGGAAGCGCCCGACATATTATGCCTTCAGGAAACCAAGGTGGTGAACGAGACCTTCCCCACCGACATGTTCCGGCGGCTGGGCTATGTGCATCAGGTGCTGAACGGCCAGCGGATGCATCATGGCGTGGCGATCATGAGCAAGGTGCCGGTCCATGAGGATGACCGGTTCGACTGGCAGGCCAATGGCGAAGCGCGCCATGTCGGCGTGCGGCTCGACAATGGCGTGCGGATCGAGAATGTCTATGTGCCCGCCGGCGGCGACGTGCCCGACCGGACGGTCAATCCGAAATTCGGGCAGAAGCTCGATTTCCTGGAGCGGATGATTCAATGGTCGAGCGCGCTCGACGCCAAGCCGACCATATTGACCGGGGACTTCAACATCGCCCCGCTCGAATGCGATGTGTGGAGCCACAAGCAGCTGCTCGACGTCGTCAGCCATACGCCGATCGAATGCGAGATATTGGGGCGCCTCCAGGCGTCGAACGACTGGGTCGATATCGGCCGCCATTTCCACCCCGCCCCGGCCCGCCTCTATACCTGGTGGAGCTATCGCGCGAAGGATTGGGTCGCATCCGATCGTGGTCGCCGGCTCGACCATATGTGGATGACGCGCGATGTCGCGGACCGGGCGGTCGGCCACCGGGTGATCGAACCGGCGCGCAGCTGGGTGAAGCCGTCCGACCATATCCCGATAATCACGGACTTCGCCTTCTGATGCCCGGCCCGGCCATGGCCCGCAACGCCGCGCGCGCCATCGATGCGCTGCGCCGGGGCTGGGCGGTGCGCCTGAGCGCGCCGGACGGTGCGATCCGGCTGATGGCGGTCGAGGGGGCGGACGCTGTCACGCTGGATGGCTTCGATCCCGACAACGAAGCCGACATCCTGATCTCCGCCGCGCGCGCCGAAACATTGAAGCTTGCCAACCAGTTGGCGGCGGCCGATCCCGACCGGCCGGTGCTGGTCGAACGCGCGCCCTGGATCGACGCGGATGTCGCCATGAGCATCGCCGATCCGGTGATGGATCTGGCGTCGCCGCTCAAGGGGCCGTTTCGCGCGCGCGCGCTGCCCGCACCGCTGGCGGCCAAGGCGGCGCTGCACCTTGCCCGGGTGGCCGGCATCCTCCCGGCCTATTTCCTGCTCCAGGGCGATGGTCCGGTCGAAACGGAACTCAGCGCCGACGATGTCGCCGCCTATGACGATGCCGTCCATCTCGCCATCGCCACCCGCGCCCGCCTGCCGGTGTCGGCGAGCGAGACGGGCGAGATCGTCGCCTTCCGCAGCCCCGACGAACCGCGCGAGCATGTCGCGCTGATCGTCGGCCGGCGCGACGGGTCGCCGCCCGTGGTGCGCATCCACAGCGAGTGCCTGACCGGCGACGTGCTGGGGTCGCTCAAATGCGATTGCGGGCCGCAGCTTCACCAGGCGCTGCACCAGATGGCGGACGCGCCCTGGGGCATCCTTCTCTATCTGCGTCAGGAAGGGCGCGGCATCGGCCTCGTCAACAAGCTGCGCGCCTATGCGTTGCAGGACCAGGGGTTCGACACCGTCGACGCCAATGTGCGGCTGGGCTTTGCCATCGATGCGCGCGATTTTTCGGTCGCGGGGCGGATGCTCGACCTGCTGGGCGTGGGCACGGTGCGCCTTTTGACCAACAATCCCGACAAGGTCGCGGGGCTGGAGGCGGCCGGCATCAAGGTCACGGAACGGCTGCCGATCATCCTGCCCGCCAACCCGCATAATGAACGCTATCTCGCCACCAAGCGCGACCGCACCGGCCATCAGCTATGAGCGTCGTCCGCGTCGAAAGCGGCGCGGGTCGTCTGACCTTCGGCGACATTGCGATTGCTTGCGCCATCGGCCGCGCGGGCGCCTGCGCGGCGGCGGTCAAGCGGGAGGGGGATGGCTGCACGCCGATCGGCGCATGGCCGATCCGGGGCGTGCTGTTGCGGCCGGGCAAGGTCGAGGCGAAGGGCATCCGCCTGCCCTGGCGCTGGGTGCGGGCGCAGGATGGCTGGTCGGACGACCCGGCCGATGCGGCCTATAACCGGCCGGTCCGGTTGCCGCGTTCCTTTTCCGCCGAAAGCCTGATCCGGGGCGATGACGCCTATGACATCATCGTCGTGCTGGGCCATAATGATGCGCCGCCCGTGCCGGGACAGGGAAGCGCGATCTTCTTCCATCTTTCGGAAGGCCGCCCCACGGCCGGCTGCGTCGCGATCGACCGGGGCGACATGCTGCGGCTGTTGCCGCTGCTGGCAGCGGGGGATGCGGTCGAGATTCTGCCCTGAACGCTGCTACGCCCGTTGCAGCGCTTCGCCCACTTCGCCGCCGGCGGCTTCGAGCAGGCGGCGTTCCAGCGTTTGCAGCCGCGCCTTGCTTTCGATTTTTCCACCGATCAGGTCGGTGACGTAGAAAGTGTCGACGGCGCGTTCGCCATAGGTGGCGACATGGGCGCTGTGGACGGTGACCTTCGACTGGAACAGCGCATTGGCCAGGCTGAACAACAACGCCGGCCGGTCGCGGGCATTCACCTCGATCACGGTGAAGCGGTTCGACGCCTTGTTGTCGATCAGCACATTGGGTTCGATGCGGAAGGCTTCGGCGCGGGTGCGGGGCAGGGGGCGCGCGGACAGCTTGGTGATCAGGCGGTGCCGGTTGGAGAGCGAATCCTCGATCGCGCCGCGGATGCGTTTTAGCTGCTCGGGGCTGTGGAACGCGCCGCCGAGCGGGTCCTGCACCAGGAAATTGTCGATGGCGGCCCCGTCGCGCGTGGTGTGAATGCGCGCGTCGATGATGTTGCCGCCGGCCAGATGGATGGCGCCCGCGATCCGGTAGAACAGGCCGGGATGGTCGGTCGCATAGACAGTCACCAGGGTCGCGCCGCGTTGCGGATAATAGTGCGCGGCGATTGACAGCGGGGAGTCGCCCGACGCCAGGATATGCTGGGCGTTGTGGATCAATATGTCTTCCGGCTCGGCGATCCAGTAGGATTCGGGCAGGCGGCTGCTGAATGCGTCGAACGTGGGTTCGTCCATGTTCAGCGCCTCGCGCAGCGCATCCTGCTTGGCGGTGACGCGCTCGCTGCGGCCCTTCTGCTTGTGGCCCAGGCGCAGCAGTTCCTCGGCCGCCTCATAGAGGTCGCCCAGCAATTGCCGTTTCCAACTGTTCCACACGCCCGGCCCGACGGCGCGGATGTCCACGACCGTCAGGCACAGCAGCAGGCGCAGGCGCTCGGGACTCTGCACCACCTCGACGAAATCGATGATGGTCTTGTAATCGGCCAGGTCGCGCTTGAAGGCGGTCGCCGACATGAGCAGGTGATAGCGGACCAGCCAGGCGACGGTTTCCGTCTCGGCCGGTGTGAGGCCAAGACGCGGACAGAGATGCTCGGCGACGTCCGCGCCCAATATGCTGTGGTCCCCGCCGCGCCCCTTGGCGATGTCGTGCAGAAGCACGGCGATATAGAGAACCCGGCGCGACAGCAGCCTGTCCATGATTTCGGTCGCGAGCGGATGATCCTGCCCCAGCTCGCCCTTTTCGATGCGGGCGAGCAGCCCGACCGCGCGGATGGTGTGCTCGTCGACCGTATAATGATGATACATGTCGAACTGCATCTGCGCGACCACCCGGCGAAAGTCGGGGATGAAGCGGCCGAAGACGGTCGATTCATTCATCCAGCGCAGCACCGTTTCGGGGTCGCGTGGCGATGTCAGCACCTCCATGAAGGCGGCGTTGGCGCGGGCATCCTTGCGGACCTTCGCGGTGATGAGGCCTGCGTCGCGGCTGGCGGCGCGCATCGCGCTGGGGTGGATGGCCAGGCCATGTTTGTCGGCCAGCGCGAAAATCTCCAGCAGCCGCACCGGGTCCTGCTGAAAGAAATCGTCGCTGGGCAGGCTGAGCCGCCCGCGTTCCAGCACGAAGCCGTCGAGCTTCTTGGGCCGGCGAAAGATGGACGGGATGTAGCGGCGCCCCTTCGGCCCCAGCTGGTCGTCCAGATGCGCCAGGAAGACGGCGGTCAGGTCGCCGACCGTCTTCGCGTTCAGGAAATAATAGCGCATGAAGCGCTCGACGCCCGACCGGCCGGTGCGGCCGGTGAAGTGCATCCGCGTCGCCGTTTCGAGTTGCAGGTCGAAGGTCAGCCGATCCTCGGCGCGGCCGGTGATGCTGTGCAGATGGCAGCGCACGGCCCAGAGGAAATCCTCCGCCCGCTGGAACTGGCGCAGTTCCGCCTGGGTCAGCAGGCCGACCTTGACCAGTTCGGCGACCGAGCGGACCCGGTTCACATATTTGCCGATCCAGAACAGGGTGTGCAGGTCGCGCAAGCCGCCCTTGCCTTCCTTCACATTGGGTTCGACGACGTAACGACTGTCGCCCATGCGCTTGTGCCGTTCGTCGCGCTCCTCCAGCTTTTCGGTGACGAAGGCGCGGGCATTGCCCTGCATCACTTCGCTGTCGAAGCGGGTGGACGTTTCCTCATACAAGGCCCGGTCGCCCCAGATATAGCGCGCTTCCAGCAGGGCGGTGCGCACGGTCAGGTCGGCCTTAGCCATTCGCATCGTTTCATCGACCGAGCGGCTGCTATGCCCGACCTTCAGTCCCAGATCCCACAGCGAATAGAGCATGGATTCGATCACCTGCTCGGTCCACCCGGTCGGTTTCCAGGGGGTGATGAAGCCGATGTCGACATCGCTGTGCGGCGCCATTTCGCCCCGGCCATAGCCGCCCACCGCGATCAGCGCGATCCGCTCGCCCGTGCTGCGGTTGGCCGCGGGATAGAGATGATGGGTGGTGGCGTCGTAGAGCAGGCGCAATAGCTGGTCGATCAGGAAGGCGAAGGCGCTCACCGCCTCGCGCCCGCGGGTCGGCTTGGCGGCGAGCCGGCGCGCCACATCGTCCCGGCCATGGTCGAGTGCGGTCTTGAGTTCCTTGACGATCAGCCCGCGCAGCCGCATGGGATCGCCCCGATGCTCCTGCGCCAGGGTGTTGATCCGATCGGAAATCGCGCGCCGATCGATGATCGCCCGGCGCGACCCGAGGGCGGGAAACGGCATTACCATCCGCGCTATCTAGTCGGGTGACACGTCGGCGGCCAGTTGTTTCAATCGATATATATGATCGAGCGCCTCGCGCGGCGACAGCGCGTCGGCATCGATCGCCGCGATGGCGTCGCGCAGCGGATCGGCCTTGTCCTCCTCCTGCGCGGCGACGGCGGCGAACAGGGGGAGGTCGTCGAGGCCCGCGGCGATCCCGCCGGTCTTCGCCTTGCCCGCTTCCAGCCGCGCCAGCACGTCCCTGGCGCGCTTGAGCACGGCGGGCGGCAGACCGGCGAGCCGCGCCACGGCCAGGCCATAGCTGCGGTCGGCCGGACCTTCGGCCAGTTCGTGCAGCAGGATGAGGTCGCCCTTCCATTCGCGTGCGCGGACATGGTGGAGCGAGAGCGAGGAGAGGGTTTCGGCGAGCCGCGTCAGCTCATGATAATGGGTCGCGAACAGGCAGCGGGAGCGATTGACCTCATGCACCGCCTCCACCACCGCCCAGGCCAGCGCCAACCCGTCATAGGTGGAGGTGCCGCGCCCGACCTCGTCCAGGATGACGAAGCTGCGTTCCGTGGCCTGGGCAAGGATCGCGGCAGTCTCCACCATCTCGACCATGAAGGTGGACCGCCCCCTGGCGAGGTTGTCGGATGCGCCCACCCGGCTGAACAGCCGATCGACCAGCGTCAGCGTCGCCGCTTCGGCCGGCACATAGCCGCCCGCCTGCGCCAGAATGACGATCAGCGCATTTTGCCGCAGGAAGGTCGACTTGCCGCCCATGTTCGGCCCGGTGACGAGCCAGAGCCGGTCGCTTTCGTTGAGGCGGCAGTCATTGGCGACGAAGGGCTGGCCCTCGCGCCGCAGCGCGTCTTCCACCACCGGATGCCGGCCGCCGACAATGTCCAGGCATTGGCCCGCGCCATCGGCGGGCACGAAATGGGGCCGTTGCCAGCCGCCCTCGGCCGCGCGTTCGGCCAGCGCGGCGGCGAAGTCGACCAGGGCCAAGGCGATCGGCGGGCACGAAATGGGGCCGTTGCCAGCCGCCCTCGGCCGCGCGTTCGGCCAGCGCGGCGGCGACGTCGAGCCGGGCCAGGGCGTCGGCGGCGCGGGCGATGTCGGCCTTGCGATCGAGCACCGCGTTGATCAGTTCCTCCAGATGCGCGGCTTCGGCGACCAGCGCATGGGCGCCCGCCTGCGCCACGCGCCCCGCTTCCTCATGCAGGTCGATCGAATTGAAGCGCACCACCCCGGCCAGCGTCTGGCGATGGGTGAAGCCGCTGTCGGACTGCATCAACTGGTCGGCGGCGCGGGCGGGCACCTCGACATGATAGCCAAGCACGCCATTATGCCGGATTTTGAGCGCGGCGATGCCGGTCTGCGCGCGATATTTCGCTTCCAGCGCGGCGATGGCGCGGCGGATGGAGACGCTGGCAAAGGCGCGCGCGGCGGCGCGGCG
>NZ_AYOY01000151.1 GCF_000508185.1 Sphingobium sp. C100
GCCCCAATCAGAGAAGACTCTGCGAGTTCGGATAATATTCGAACGAGAGGTCCTGGCTTCGGATCGTCACCGGTTTGAGATTGGCTCCGCCGCCGTCGGCCTTGACACCTGTCAACACGCCTGGCGCCAGAGGGTTGCCGGAGTTAAGCAGCCTCGGGGTGATCGATCCGCCCGCGCGGACATCGTTGAGGTTGGGCGGGGAGCTGGATATCGATGCCGCCGCCCTGACGACGAAGTTGCGGCTCACGTCAAACTTGATGTTGAATGAGGGCAATATGCGCGTGTAGGAATATTTGCGTGTTTGTGGCGTGACGCTCTGCACCATCGTGTACATCGTCGGATATACACCGGCATCTTCGCCGCCCGGAGCTCGCAACGCCGCGACCAGCGCGCTATCCGCCTCCGTCAGAACAAACGGCTCCGTCACAGCCGGTTCGCTCAGATTGCCCGAAGCGCTCACCGATTCGCGAAACACGCGGACGCCGATGTTGCCGGAAAAGGCCGGAACAAAGCCTAGCCCGTCGTGGGCAAACTTGGCTTGAACATAGCCAGCGATGGTGGAAATACGGCTGCTGGTTCTACCCATGCCGCCATCGATCATATTCCAATATTGCTCACGAGTTCCGTCTTCGATCGTGCCATTATAGGTACTCAACATATAGTACCAGTCCCGGCTCTTCATAAGAGACTGGGCAGGCATGAGCATATTGCCGGGCGAGGCCAGCCGGCCACCAAAGAAATTAGGGAATTTCGTGGTCTCAAAGTCGGATGGATTGATCGTATCGAGATACTGAATATTGTTCAGCCATGACGCCCCCAGAGGCGCCCAGTAGGTGCCGATGAAATTGTCCTTTTCGGTGCGGCGCGCCGCACGTCCGCCAATCGAGATGGTTCGCAAGAAGCCATTGTCGCTCAGCCTGTAATCGAGATCCAGATTCCCCGCGAGCATCCGGCCGGTATTGTCGGGGCCATTATATCCCATCGAACCCAGATAATGATTCGCTGGGTCCAGCAAACCATCTTGATTGAGTCCGGAAATCTTTGGCAGCGTCCCCGTCAAATCCACATCCACGGATGTAACCAGAGGGGGGTGGCTTTCAATGGAGGGATCCTCCGCTATCGAAACGAACATGTTGCGACCGGTTGCGCGTGAATAGACATATTGCACGCCGCCCCGGACGCGCAGCCGATCACCCGGTGTCCATATGAAGGATTGCGAGAGGTCGAGCGTCGAACTTTTGCTATGCCCGGACGACGATCCGCTGTTGGGGTTGAGGCTCGACTGCGGCGTATTGCAACTGATGATGTTGGGATAATTGCCCCAATCCCATTTCAGGCTGGACACGGGATCACCGTAATTGCCGCCGCAACTGATATTGAGCGCTTCGCGAGGGAACCAACTCGCCCAGTCCGCCGGCATCAGCTCTTCCGCTGTGGTGTTGTTGCCGAAGGATGCGTTGCCCGTGGACCCAAGAATCAGTGTCCCGCGCTTGAAGGCGCCGGCTGAATCGTAAACCGGATCGCTGCCGAGTTGCGGCATGATTTCGTCGATCTGGCTGGGCGTACGGCCGAAGCCACCGCTCTGGCTGAGTGAATCCGAAACATATTGCGAGAAAAACAAAGTATTGGTAAATGTCAGATCGGAGTTCGGCGCCCACTGAACGGCTTGGTACGCGCCGTAACGGTCGCGCTTATTCTTGTTGACGCTCCAGTTGAAGCCGCTCGGTACCAGGGCAATGTTGTTGTTGGTTGGCGCAGAGGGAGCATATTCGCCAAACATGGCGCCCACCTGCAAATTGCTGCTCTGTTGATAAAGCCGGCTAAAGGCAAAATCCCAGAGCACGCCGAATTCACCAATACCGGTATCAAAGCGCTTGGAAAACAAAGCCGAAGCTCTGGGGGAAGACTTTTTGCTCTGGTCGCCATAGCTGGCGCCGACCGAGACATTGAATTCAGTTTTCGAGAAATCAAAGGGCAACCGCGTGCGCAGGTCGACCGAGGATACACCACCTTCGATAAGGTCGGCGCGGGACGCCTTGTAAAGATCCACGCCGCTCATCAGTTCAGGTGTCACCTCACCCCAACTGATAGCGCTACCACTATTGGCGCTGAAGACCTGCCGACCATTGACGGTACTTGTGCTGTACGGCAGCCCGCGTACCGAAAAACCGGTCCCCTCGATCTGAAAGCTGGTGCTACCCCCGTTTACGGCCACGAAGCGCGAAAGCGCGACACCCGACACCCGCTGAAGCACCTCGGTGATCGAATTGTCGGGTAGCTGACCCGCCTCATCGGCCACGACCGATTCGATAATTGTATCCGCGTTTCTCTTGTTCTCGATTGCGGTCTGCAGCGCCTTGCGGCGGGCCGTGACGATGATGTTGCGGTCCTCGGCCTTCTCCTTGGCGTCGTCGTCCTTGGCCTGGTCTTTGGCGGTCGCCTTTGTTTGTGCCAACGCCGGCTCCGCCGCGCCAATGCCCGCAGCGACGAACGCAAGAATACTGGTCTTCACCATAAGATCACGAATATTCACTTTAGCCCCTCCCATTCTCATTCAATATTTCAAACAAGAGAACCGGCGCGAAAGCGAAGAAGCCCGCTGCCTGCTGCATCGCTCGCATCCCCTTTGCGATTGCAGATGACATCGTTGTCAAAAATAATGGCTTCTTCGACGGAGGCGAGCCGCCCGCGTCCGAGATAGCAAGCTCGGCCATGCAATCTCGCGGGCCGAATGCGGCAAGCCGCATCTATTTGCTCTGGATATCTTTCATGCCTGTCCGCTCCTATTCAACCAACGCTCCGCTGGTCACGAACAGGAAGAGATTCTGAAGTCTTCCCAACATCCTTCTCTCCCCGTGCCATTTTCTAGGGCGTCCTTTTGGAGACGCTGCTGCATGGCTGGACTATAAATGCACATGTTTTTGCCGCGGCGTCCATCAATCTGTGCTAGCGGAAGCTGGTAAAGATCTGTTTTTACTAGAAATTACTGAGCCTCAGTGCCGGTTCGCAAATTTCTGGGCCGCTTCGTGAAGCGTCAGTCCGGTTCGAAACATTTCCGGCCTGGTTGTGGCTCGATGACCTTGGCCGGGCCTGTGGCATGTCCGAAACTGCTGTAACAGGAGGGGTGTGGACAGGTTGACGCCCAATGCCGCGAATCATCGCGCGACGACCTAAACTGCCGTCAGGGCCGAGATGCTTGGGCTGGGTCTGTATGAAAACAACTCGGGTGTCGGGGAGAGGAACTATGAAGTATCGGCGCCATCGCCTGCACCATCGCCTGCCGATTGTTCGGCGATTATTCCGACCCGGACTGATGGACACTCACCGCATTTTGACTGCGAGGGTAACGTGACCGAGCGTCTTCTCCCTTGTTCCCACCGCCTCGGCTATGTCGTATCATGAGCAATGCTCGACATTATCCGTTCAGGCCCGGTGCAACGATGGCGGTAACGGCTAACCCCTTCGCCGCACTGGACGTGCCTTGGCGCATGACGTCGATCGCGCCGCTGCGGTTGGCGACCTTCGCTTTCCTGACTTGGACAGCGGTGGGCCTGTTCCAAGGTGTGCCCGACTTATTCAACAGCGGGTTTAACTGGTACATGCTACTGGGAAAGCTCATCGATGCTTGGTCGTGGATATTGATGATGCCCGCGCTCTTGCTCATGGATCGGTGGCTCGTCTCGCTGGAGCAAAGCGTTCTTCGTCTTTCAATCGTTCTTTTATTGTTCAGCATACCGGTCAGCTTCGTTCACACCATCTTGGCGGGCTTGCTGATCTATCCTTTCGAGGAAATTTGGTGGAATCCGCTTCGGGATGCTGAGTTTGCCAAATATTTTTTCCTTGGCAGTTGGATGACTTACTGCGCGATCGTTGGCATCGGACAGGCCCTGAAATTCTACAGCCGTTTTATGAACAGCCAGCTTGAATTGGAGCGGGTCGAAAAACGCTTGTTGGAAGCCAATCTGAACGCGTTGCGCCTACAGCTTGAACCGCATTTTCTGTTCAATGCCTTGAACGCCATTTCGTCCGAGGTCGTCGCCGATCCGAAACTGGCGCGTGAGATGATCGAGAATCTTGGTACGCTGCTGCGATGTTCGTTGGACTGCAAGGACAGCGCAGAAATCACGTTGGCTGAGGAACTGGCGTTACTCACCAATTATCTGGCCATCCAGAAGGTTCGGTTCGGAGATCGGATCGATGTGAAGATCAACGTGGAGCCCGAAGTCATGTCGACCATGGTGCCGTCCATGTTGCTGCAACCGCTGGTGGAAAATGCGATCAGGCACGGGATCGAGGCACGCATGTCGGGCGGGATGATCGTGGTTTCAGCACAGAAGGCGGGAGGACAACTTGAAATCCATGTTCAGGACAATGGTGTCGGTCTGCCGCCCGACTGGCGGATGGAGGCGGTGGAGGGCGTCGGCTTGCGCGTGACGCGCGAGCGCATCAGCGCCCTTTATCCGAGTCCTCAAGGGGATCGCTTCGCCGTGAGCGCCCGGGAAGGTGGCGGGACCAACGTCACTATATATGTGCCGCTCTACGAGGTGGGGACCGGCGCCCGTGAACGCGCTGCCTGACTCCTTTTGCGCCCTGATCGTCGATGACGAAGCCCCCGCTCGCAGGCGGCTTGTGGATCTTCTGTCGAGGGACCGCGACGTTGGCCGCATTCTGGAAGCAGGACATGGCCTCGCGGCGCTGGATATGATTCAGGAGGCCCAGCCCGACATCGTGTTCCTGGATGTCCAGATGCCCGGCGTCGATGGCTTCGGTGTGATCGACGCCATGGGTGTGGATAATATGCCGCTCACGGTGTTCGTGACCGCCTATGACCGTTTTGCGCTCCAGGCGTTCGAGGCGGATGCGCTCGATTATCTGCTCAAACCTTTTGGGGACAACCGCTTCGAGCGGACCATGGAGCGGGTCAAGACGCGCCTGCGCGAACATCGCGCCAGTGATTCAACCGATGCGAACGACTTTGGCCCGGAATTGCTCAAACTGGCCGCGAAACGCGCCGCACCCGGAGAGATTTGGGATTGGCTTGTGGTTAAGGCGCGGGGCGTCACCCGGCTTGTGATGGCGCATGATATTGACTGGATCGAAGCCGCCGGCGTCTATGTAACCCTTCACGTTGGCGGTGAGGAATATCTTTATCGCGCCAGCCTTGCCGTGGTGGCCAGTCGGCTCGACCCGTTCCGCTTTGTGCGGATACACCGATCCAGCATCGTGAACATGCGGTCGGTCGCGCTGCTTGAACGTCGGTCGCATGGCGAATTTGAGGTCATGATGAAGGACGGAACCCATCTGACGCTCAGCCGAAGCTATCGAGCTGTGGTTGAAGGAATGCTGGGGCAGTCTCTTTAACAGGGTATATTTCCAAGGGCCTCAGGGTGCAGCCAAATGCGCAGATATAGTGCCATTTGATGTCGCTACGCCTTGTTGATGGCCGATTTCCCCCTTTTCCCCAATTCTTCGCCGGACGTCCGGGCTGCCATGAAGAAAGGGCCGATTCGTGCCGATATGTCCCGCTGGCTAGCTTCCTATCCGCTCTGTGTCCTGAATGTTCCGGCCCGGAACAATTACCCTCAGGTCTGCGAAGAGAATGTTATTACTCGCCCGAACGAAAGACACACGCTGCACAGGTGAAACGCTTCGCGCCTAACGGTCCGCGGCACCACCATGCAGGGACAGGGGAGGAGGGGGCATAGCCATATATTTCAAGCTGCGGCCGCTTCCTGCCGTGCGGACTTCGGCCGCCCGTGGGTATGCAATAGACGGAATCGCTCCGTCGCGCCACGGCTGCGGTGGTGGGCGATCATGTCCCATGCGCGGCGCGCAAGACTTTCCCGAGCCTCCCCTAGGGCCGGGCGCGGTGCGTCCGGTCCTCTTTTTGTGCCGGGGATCGCATTTGCCAGACGACAAAAAGGAAGAGGATAGTGTTTCGAACATTGACGCGCAGGGCTGTCATGGGCGGAGGCGTCGCGCTTGCTGCTACGCCTCTGCGGGCGGCACGCATGACGTCCGCAAAAGCACCGGCACCTTGGGGCGCGCTGCCCAGCCCACGCCAACGCGCATGGCATAGGCGCGAAACATACGCCTTTGTCCATTTCACGGTGAACACTTTCACCGACAAGGAATGGGGCTATGGCGACGAGAATCCGGCCCTGTTTAACCCGACCGATTTCAACGCGGACCAGATCGTCGCGGCGGCGAAGGCTGGCAATCTGCATGGCATCGTCCTTACCGCCAAGCATCATGACGGCTTCTGCCTCTGGCCGACGCCGTTAACCGAACATTGCGTGCGCAACAGCCCCTATAAGGATGGCAAGGGCGACATCGTGCGTGAATTTGCGGATGCCTGCCGTCGAGGCGGCATTGCCTTTGGCATCTATCTTTCGCCCTGGGACCGGAACCATGCCGAATATGGTCGGCCTGCTTATATCGAATATTTCCGTGCCCAGCTCAATGAGTTGTGCACCCAATATGGCACGCTGTTTGAAGTGTGGTTCGACGGCGCCAATGGCGGCGACGGTTATTATGGCGGTGCACGCGAGACGCGGAAGATCGACGCGGAGGCTTATTATCAATGGCCATCGATCGTTGATTATGTCCATTCGATGCAGCCTATGGCCTGCACCTTCGAGCCGCGCGGCGCGGATCTGCGGTGGGTGGGTAATGAAGGCGGCGTCGCGGGCGACCCCTGCTGGCCGACAATGGACAGCAAGAAAGCCTATACTCAGAGCGACGGTTTTGGGGGCATTCGCGGCGGCGACATCTGGTGGCCGGCGGAAACGAATACGTCGATCCGTCCCGGCTGGTTTTATCACGCGGACGAGGACACACGCGTCAAATCGCCCGAGACACTGACGAAGATATTCGACGAGTCCGTCGGGCGCAGCACGAACATGATCCTCAATCTGACGCCCGACCGGCGCGGTCGCGTCCCCGATCAGGATGTAGCATCGCTCACGGCATTCGGTGACGCCCTGCGCGCCAGCTTTGCGAAGGATCTGGCCCGGAATGCTGTCGCCCATGCTTCGGCCGAGCGCGGCAGGCTCTTTCGCGCTGCGAATGTGCTCGACGGCCAGCGCGACACCTATTGGAGCACGCCGGACGAGGATGTGATGCCCATGCTCACGCTCGACCTGGCGCCCGGCACGCAGTTCGACCTGATCCGGCTGCGCGAAAATATCGCCCTTGGCGTGCGGGTCACGCGTTTTGCCGTTGATGCCGACATGGCGGGCGACGGCAATTGGCAGGAGATCGTGAACAAGCAACTGATCGGTTCGCAGCGGATACTCCGCCTGGCTCAGCCTATCATGCCACGCCGCATCCGGTTGCGGATCCTGGAGGCGCCGGCTTGCCCCGCAATCACTGAATTCGCACTGTTCAAGAGCGTCGCGCCGCGCCTGTTGACAGCGGAGGAGACGAGCAGCGTCGCCTTGCTCGACCGCGCGCTGCTGAAGGTCGTGGCCGCGAGCGCACCAAGAGCTGAAATCCTGTTCGACGGGGATGGATTGACGACCTGGTTCACATCAGCTCCAGGATCGCTGACCATCGATCTTGGCCGGCGCGAACGCATTGCGGGCTTTTCGCTGGTGCCCATGCAAGACTGGTCGCATCCCTCCACGCCGCCGCCCCATTACGTCTTCGAAACCAGCGAGGATGGCGTGACATGGGAACGGCGCAGCGCTGGTGAATTCTCCAACATCGTCAATTCACGCCAGACCCAGCGAGTGCATCTTGGGCAGGCGGTTGCAGCCCGGCAGGTTCGGCTGACCTTCCTGAACAAAAGTGACGATCGACGCCAGCTCGCAATTTCGGAAATTGATATTCTGGCCCCCTTCTGAGGTTGGGCGCCTTGCATGTTACCAGGAGAGACAATGTCGTGATGAAAAGCCGTTCCACCCTATCCCTGCTTCTCGGCTTCGCTATGGCCGGCATGGTCCCGCAGGCCGCGTCCGCCGGCGAAGCGGAGGCAGCGCCGCGCATCGTGAACGTCGATACCCGAGCCGCGCAGGCGCCGGTCGATCGTTTCTTCGATCTGTCAGTGGGTTCGGACTATCCCGGTACGCTGATCCGCGATGACAGCATGGCCCAGCTTCAGAGTGCGAGCGATGAGCTGGGCTTCCGCTATATCCGTTTCCACGCGATCTTCCATGATGTGCTTGGAACGGTGCAGCAGAAGGATGGCAGGATCATCTACGACTGGACCAAGCTAGACGAGCTGTACGACAAGCTGCTCGCCCGCAAGATCAAGCCCTTCGTGGAACTGGGCTTCACGCCTGAGGCGATGAAGACCTCCGACAGCAGCATCTTCTACTGGAAGGGCAATACGTCGCACCCCAGGCTTGGCCCCTGGCGCGATCTGATCACCGCCTTCGTCCACCATCTCCAGGACCGTTACGGCAAACAGGAAGTACGCAGCTGGTTTTTCGAGGTCTGGAATGAGCCCAATCTGGACGGCTTTTGGGAAAAGGGCGACCAAGCCGCCTATTTCGAACTTTATGACGTGACTGCCAAGGCGATCAAGGCCATCGATCCGACTTTGCGGGTAGGCGGTCCTTCCACCGCAGGCGCGGCCTGGGTGCCCGAATTGCTAGATTATGCCCATCAGCACGGCTCGCCGATCGACTTTGTGACGACGCATACCTATGGTGTCGATGGCGGCTTCCTGGACGAGGAAGGCAAGTCGGACACCAAGCTTTCATCTTCCCCCGATGCGATCGTCGGAGATGTGCGTCGCGTGCGCCAGCAGATTGCGGCTTCGAAATATCCAGATCTGCCGCTCTATTTCACCGAATGGAGCACCAGCTACACGCCCCGCGACCTGGTGCATGATTCCTATGTGAGCGCGGCCTATATTCTCACCAAGCTCAAGGCGGTTCAGGGCATCGCCCAAGGGATGAGCTATTGGACCTATAGCGACCTGTTCGAAGAGCCTGGCCCGCCCCATGCGGCGTTCGAGGGCGGTTTTGGCCTGATGAACCCCCAGGGTATCCGCAAGCCGGCCTGGTTCACCTATAAATATCTGAACGCGCTCAAGGGACGTGAGATTCCCACGGGTGATCCCTATACGATCGCATCGGTCGATGGATCCGACATGGCTCTGGTCGTGTGGGATTGGCACCAGCCGGAGCAGTCGGTCAGCAACCGCTCCTTTTACGGCAAGCAGGTCGAGTCCGAGCCGGAGGCGCCCGTTAAGCTGCGCTTCGCCAATGTCCGGCCCGGCAAATATACGCTGCGCATATTCCGCACGGGATACCGGCATAACGATGCCTTCTCGGCCTATATCGACATGAAGATGCCGGTTAAGCTGACCGAAGCGCAGATCGCGCAGCTTCAGGCGCTGACCCGTGATCTGCCTGAACGTCAGGACAAGGTGACGGTGCCCCGCGGCGGATCGTTCGAGGTCGATCTGCCGATGCAGTCGAACGACATACTGCTCGTGCGGCTCGAACCAGTCAGACCCTGACGGCCGCAGCAGGGTTGCGCGCGGCCGGGGAAGCGCCTCGCCGCGCGTGAAACCATGTCACAAAGGAGCGACGGGCGATCATGCGCCATCAGCGGCGCGCTCCAGGCAAGTTACAGGCCGCCAATCCATATTGGGGCGTCAAGCGCCCGACGGTTAAGAGTGGCGGCGCGGATGAAGGAATGAAGAATGCCGATATTCGATGATCTGTCGCGACGCGTCCTACTGGCGGGCATGGGGGCGTTGCCTCTTGCGTCTGGCGCGGTCGCCAACATCCCCGCCGGTGGGCGGTCGAAACCCTGCCGGCTTTGGTATCAGCGGCCAGCCTCCATATGGGAAGAGGCGCTACCGCTCGGCAATGGCCGGCTCGGTGCGATGGTGTTCGGTCGGGTCGGGCAGGAACGGCTTCAACTCAACGAAGATACGATGTGGGCGGGCGGCCCCTATACGCCGGACAGCCCGGATGCGCTTTCCGCCCTGCCTGAGGTGCGGCGCCTGATTGCGCAAAGGCGTTACAAGGAGGCCGAGGTGCTTGCGGGCGACACAATGATGGCGCGTCCGATGTGGCAAATGCCTTATGGAACCCTGGGTGACATCTTCCTCACCTTCGATGGAGCGAAGGCCCCTTCCGCTTATCGGCGTGAACTTGATCTTGAAACGGCGATAGCCACGACCAGCTATGACACCGGGGCCGGGCAGGTCCGGCACGAATCCTTCGCGTCCGCGCCCGATCAGGTCATCGCATGGCGGATCGAGGCGAGCAGCGGACGGATCGGCTTCGACCTGGGCTATCGTGGCCCGCGGGAAGCCGAATATGGGAATCCGGATTTCAGCAATGTGGCCGGCGATGCGATCGACTGGATGCAGCGCGAGGAAATGGGCCTTCGCCCGGACGACATCGTCATTCGCGAAGACGGGCCGGGGGCCTGGCTGATCACCGGACGTAACAAAGCCGCGAACAATGTGCCGTCGGCGCTTACATTCGCCATTCGGGTCAGGCTGTTGACGGATGGCATTGTGACATTGTCCGATACCGTTCTGTCGGTCGGCAATGCGCGTTGGGCCACGCTGCTGATTACCGCCGCTACGAGCTACATAAATTATCGCGATACGTCCGGCGATCCCGTTGCGATCGTGCGATCGCGCAGCGAAAAGGCCGCGCGGAAATCTTTCGCGTTGCTGCGCCGCGATCATATCAAGGACCATCGCGCCCTCTTCGGCGCCTTTTCCTTTGAACTTGAAGGGGAAGACAGGGACGGCACGCCCACCGATACGCGGATATCCCAATCCGCAGCGGCCGATGATCGCGGTCTGGCCGAACTATATCTGCAATATGCGCGCTATCTGCTGATCTCGTCCTCGCGGCCGGGAACGCAGCCGGCCAATCTGCAAGGGCTATGGAACGCGGGCACCAATCCGCCCTGGGGCAGCAAATATACGATCAATATCAATACCGAAATGAACTATTGGCTCGCCGAACCCGCGGGTCTTGGGGCGTGCGTAGAACCGCTGCTGCGCATGGCGGAGGAATTATCTGTCACCGGCGCGGGCACCGCCAGAACTATGTATGGTGCCCGGGGGTGGGTCACGCACCATAATACCGACATCTGGCGGGCGGCCGCGCCGGTCGATGGCGCATTCTATGGACTATGGCCTTGCGGCGGTGCGTGGCTATGCAACACGCTGTGGGATCAATATGAATATCGCCTCGATCCGGCCATGCTCGCCCGGCTCTATCCGGTGATGCGGGGCGCTTCGCTCTTTTTCCTCGATACATTGGTTGATGATCCGGCGGGTCGTGGATTGGTCACCTCGCCCTCATTGTCCCCCGAAAATGGCCATCCGTTCGGATCATCTATCTGTGCTGGCCCGGCGATGGATCGCCAGATCGTCCGCGACCTGTTTCGCCACACGGTCATCGCGGCCGGTCGGTTGGGCGTGGACGCCGACCTGGCCCGGCAAATATCGGAGACCGGAAAGCGGATCGCGCCCGATCAGATCGGCCAGGGCGGTCAGGTGCAGGAATGGCTGGACGATTGGGATGCGCAAGCGCCGGAGCAGAATCATCGCCATATCTCGCACCTGTACGGTCTCTTCCCCAGCGCGCAGTTTAACCTGCGCGACACACCGGCATTTGTGAAGGCCAGCGAGGTCAGCCTGAAACAGCGCGGCGATCTTTCGACGGGCTGGGCGACGGCATGGCGTATCTGCTGCTGGGCGCGGATCGGTGACGGCGATCATGCACACGCTATTCTGAAATCCCTGATCGGACCGGATCGGGCCTATCCAAACCTGTTCGACGCCCATCCCCCGTTTCAGATAGATGGCAATTTCGGGGGCGCGATGGGGATTATCGAAATGATCCTGCAAAGCTGGGGTGGAGAGGTCATCCTGCTTCCTGCGCTTCCCGCCGCCTGGCCATCCGGCCGAATGAGCGGGATCCGCGCGCGCGGCAACATTACAGCCAGCATTGGCTGGACGAACGGCGCGCTTTCCTGGCTCGCCCTGCAAGGCCCGCCTTCATCGGAGGTTGCGATCCGATATCGGGGCAAGCTTCAGCAGGTCAGGCTTGATGGCCGTGGCCGATATCGCATGACGGCGGACACGCGACCGGGCGCCCTGACAGGATAATGCCACGCGCTATGCGATGCTATGCAGCGCGCGCGGACTGTCATGCCGCGGCGGGCCGGGTGCCGAAGCCGCGGCGATGCGCATTACTGATCAGTTCTCGATTGGACGGCAGGTTGGCGATCGCGAAGCTTGCCTGCCGGCGCACTTCTGCAAAGGCCCGCCGCGCCTCGTCATGGTAGCGATAAATGCCTGCCTTTGCGGTCAGGTCGGTCCTCCACCCCATGCCATAGAGGACATATTGCCAACTCATTTCGGAGAAAATATCCACCTGAAGGTCGAAATCCATTTCGTTGGGGGGACGAAAGCGCCAGCGATCGAGCAGTTCGAGCAAGCTGTCCGGGATCGAAGACTGGGCGACATTGTCGCGCCAAAAGTCCGTGTCCCGACGTTCCGAAATGCAATAATGAAGCTTGATGAAGTCGAGCGCCCTTTCGTAGCGCTTGCGCATATTAGCGTTATACTGACGCGCGGAAGACTCAAAATCCCCACCCCAGGGGAAGAGGTTTGCGATCATCCCCGCCGCGATCTCCGAAAATACGATCCCCGTCGCTTCGAGCGGCTCAAAAAAGCCGCTGGAAAGGCCGACGGCGACGCAGTTCTTGTGCCAGTTGGTTTCGCGATAACCTGCTTCGAAGCGAAGTTTGCGGAACTCCAGCCGATCCGATGCCGGGCCGACATAAGCGCGCAGGCGCGCTTCGGCAGAGCCGTCGTCCATATGGGCCGACGAATAGACATGGCCGATACCCCGCCGCTTTTCGAGCCCGATATCCCATATCCAGCCTGCATCCTGCGCGGTGGCTATGGTGCAGGATGCGATAGGATCATCGATGGTGGCGTAAGGCACTTGCATCGCCACGGCACTGTCGCAAAACAGTACGTCGCGGCAGGACCGATAGGGCATGTCGAGCGCCTTGCCGATCAGTTCGGCGCGAAATCCGGTGCAGTCGATATAAAGGTCGGCCTTCAGCAATCCATGCTGGGCGGTGCGCACGCCATCGATCGCACCATCGCCGCCGACAAGCACCTCCGTCACGCGATCGGAGAGATGCGCGACGCCATTTTCGACCGCCTTGTCGCGCAGCATTTCCGCGAGCGCCACTGCGTCGAAATGATAGGCATAATTTAACGGCGCAACATAGTCGGGATGGTCGGGCAATTTGGGCGCGCGATGTGCATCGGCCGCCTTTTTCTGCGGACCGCACACCTCGTCCCAATTGTCCGTGCCGCCCTGGCCAAGCAACCAGTAGGGGAGCAGTTCCATGCCCTCCGGGGATTCCGCGACCTGGAACGGGTGAGAATAATGATCCGGGCCAGCCTGCCCCGGTGCATGGCGCCAATGCACGAATTTCGCGCCCTGCTTGAAACTTGCGCCGCATCGGCGGATCATTTCCGCCTCGTCGATGCCGATCGTCGCAAGCGTGCGCCGAATGGTGGGAAAAGTGCCTTCTCCCACACCCAATATGCCGATCTCGGCCGATTCAACCACGCGGATCGAAACGCCGCCGGGCAGGTCGGAACCCAGGCGGCGGGCCAGATACCCTGCCGTCAGCCAGCCTGCCGTCCCTCCACCCACTATGAGGATGCTCTTGGCCATGGCAGATTCACCCTCCACGGGACATGCGATTGCCGGTTCGGCCGGCAATCGCATCCGCATCGTCAAAATGCCAGATTGATGCCCGTGCTGATCCGTCGGTCCGTTTGAAACCAACTGCGCCCTTGGAGTTTGCCACCGGGATAGCCGCCCATCAAGGTCCGTTGGGTTGAATTGGTCAGGTTCGTCCCCTGGACGCCGAACGAGAAATTCTCCGTGACCTTGAACCGGATGCCGGCCTCCAACTGACCATAGCTTGAGCCATAGACCGGCAGGGCGATCTGGGTGCCGCTACTGACGCCTGGCGCGGAATAATAGTTATAAGTCGGGTTGGTGCCGTTGCTGTTGGTCGATTGAAGATAGCGCGACCGCCAGGAATAGGCGACACGTGCCGAAATCGCCTTTCGCTCATACAGAAGCGTAGCGTTGAAATTATGCTTGGAGAGCCCGACCAACGGCGCGTCGTCACGGACCGTGCCAAGGATGTCGCGGTAGAGGTCACCCGGATTCTTGCTGTCGATGAACGTGTAATTGCCTTCGAACCCAAAACCGTCCAGCCAGCCTGGCAGCATGTCGAAGAAGATGCGCCCGCCGATTTCGAAGCCCTTCACCGTGGCGGCCTTGCTCGAATTCACATAGTCGGTCGCGGAAGCGTTCACCGTCTCCGTGCGGCCGTTTGTAAAGACCACGGTGACCTGCCGTTCCGTTATCGAAAAGATCGGCAGGTTGGTTAGGCGCTTGTAGAAAGGCGCCAGGTGAAATGATGTGCCCGGCCGGGGATAATATTCGAACGACAAGTCGAAATTGTTCGACAATGTCGGCTTGAGCAAGGGATTGCCCGTTTCTGCCGTAAAGTTGGTCAGCAAACCGGGCAGATTATTTTCCGGCGTGCTGTCGGGATTGGCTGTAGTAGCCGCGCCCACCGAGCCCGATGCCCGCAAAGCCTGAAATGTCGGAAGGTCGAGAGTGATGTTATACCCAAAGCGCAGCTTCGTATTCGGGGTCGGTGAATAGTCGATGTTCACCGATGGCAGAATCCGCGTGAATGACGCCTTCCCGCTGCGCGGAACGGCCTGCGCGCCCAGTGTAAGTCGCTCACCATTCCAGATGAACTCGGTGGCATTCTGCTGAATGAAGCCACTGCCTTCATTGCGGATGTGCAGGACGCGCGCACCGACATTGCCGGAAATGCCGAAACCCTGATCCGAGCCGAAGCGTATGAGCGCATAACCCGCTATGGTCTGGGTCTCATTGTCTACCCGATCCACCGGCAGCATGAAGCCGGGGGCGCGGATGCCCGAACCGCCACCATAGCCCGTCTGGGACAGCGGACCCGCGGCAGAACAATCATTCTCGATGCCAGTGCAAAAGCCGGCCGGCGGTGAAGCGGTCAATTGCAGCCGATCGAACCGGCGGACCAGATCATCTGTGGGAAACATCAGATGGGCGGGCAACGACGCCGCGCCGTGAAAGAAATTTTTAAAAGCGTGCAGTTCCACGTCGCCCGGCGCTGCATTGGCGAAGGTGAGCTGAGGATCACCGTTCCATCCACGGCCGAGCGCGGCCCAATTATAGCCATTGCCAAAGTCGCGCTCCGTGCGCTTGGCATAACGCCCGCCGAACTTCACGGAGCGAAAGAAGCTATCCTCGAACTTATATTCCAGGTCCAGATTGCCCGACTCGAGGCGACCCTGATTATCCTCGTCATGCGGCATGGATGCGGCCCAGAAATAATTGGCCGGATCTGACAATGACTGTTGCGTGCCATCCGGCACGCTGACGACCGGCAGGTCGCCGCTGAGATCGAGGCCGAAGCCGGCCGGGAATGCCACGTCCCGAAACACGTCGAGGCGAGTGTAGGTCTGCGCCGATTCCACGCGCTGGATCGCGCCCTTGATCGACAGGGGGCTGTCGTCCGGGCTCCAGTCGAAGCTGAGCGAATAATCGCGGGTGGTGGTGCGGCTGGCATAAGCGCCCTTATTGCCGCCCGACGTGATGGGGCCGCTGGGCATGAACGTGTCGGGGTTGCGATTGAACAGCAGCGGCGTCGAGACCAGCAGATTATTCTCATCGAACTCGCTGGCGGCGGGATCGACGCTGAGCGACTGCGAAGACACGAAAGCACCCCAGTCGCCCGACCTGTTCTTATAGCGCGACTGGAAAAAGGTCCCCGTGAAGGTCAGCGCGTCAGATGGCGCCCATTGGATCGCGCCATAAATGCCGGTGCGGGTGCGCTGGAACTGCTCCTCGCCATAGGTGAAGCCGCCGGGAATATAATAGTCTGAGTTGTTGATGCTGGTGCGGAAATAAGGCTCGACGCGAAAAAAATGCGAATTCGAGCTCAAACGGCTATAAGCCACATCGCCCAGAATGCCGATCTCGCCGATGGGCGTCGACCAGCGATAAGCCGCGAGAACTGAACCGGAAGCGTCCGCTTTGCGAGCCAGATCGCCCATGCTGACATCGCCCGTTGCTGCAACATGGAAACCGTTGCCATAGTCGAACGGCACCTTCGTCCGCAGGTCGATCTGGCCGCCGGTGCCCCCTTCGATCAGGTCGGCCGTCGATGCCTTGTAGATATCGACGGCCGCCATCAATTCGGGCGTGACGTCGGCAAATTGCAGCGCGCGACCATTATTCGCGCTGAAGATCTCGCGCCCGTTGAGTCGCGATGCGACCCCGGTTAGGCCGCGGATCTGGATGCCGGAACCCTCGACCGAATAATGGTCGGGATCGTTGAGCGCGGCGAAGCGGACGATGGTGACGCCCGACACGCGCTGCAATACTTCGGTGATGGAATTGTCCGGCAATTTGCCCGCATCGTCCGCCACGATCGAATCGATGATCGTTTCGCTTCGGCGCTTACGGTCTTCAGCCTGTTGCAAAGCTGCTCGGCGGCCCGTTACGACGATGTCCTGGTCTGTGGCGGCGGTCTCTTGCTCATCCGCCCATGCCGGCATCGCGTAGGTCATGGCGGCGATCGCCAAACCGGAAGCGCCTAATATCTTGCTAACACCGCGCGCGCGCGGAATCCTCTTGGTAGCCATCTTCCCCTCCCCATGCGGTTTACTCATACAATAAGCACCGTGACGCTTACATACCGCGATTTGACAACGCTGCCAAGCATGCTTTCATATTTCCGCAAGATGATCGCGCGCCTTCGCTGCGTGATCCGGAAATTATGATAGTCTTGAACGGGTCAGGGGCATTGAACGGGAGGTAATAGACGCCAAGCCGGACGCGGTTATCACAAGCTGGAACGAGCTGGGTCCACGCCACCTAAGGGTTGGGTTAGGCCGGGCCGCGTGCCGGAAGCGCCCTGCTTACTATCCAGGATCATGATGGGAAAATGAAGGACTGGCTGGGTTGGGCGAGATGTCGGTAGGTCAGAATAGTCGGCTTTCCTGTCAAGAGGCGGTTCCGCACACTGGCGGACTGTGCGCGAACAGCGGGCGGAGGCCGCAGCCTCCGCCCGACATGCACGTCAGAAGTGGTAGCTGAGGCCAGCAAGCACGCGATGGCGGTCGAACTTGCCATCACCTTCGCTGAGATCCGAATAGCGATACTCCATCCGCGCGGACACTTTTTCGGTCAGTTGGCGCTCCATGCCGCCCCCCAGCAGCCAGCCGTCCTGGTTGTGGGTCTCGGACGCGGTTCCGGCGTCATCCGCCACCATGGTTTCAACTCTGGCGTTGGTGTAGCCGGCGCGGGCATAGACCAGAGTAGCCGGTGTAACCAGGAAGCCCGCGCGGGCCGTGAGATCGAACGAATATTTGGGGTCCAGCGTATAGGAACCCGAGATGGTGGAGCCGTGGAGCCGGTCGTCATTGGTAGTGTCGAGGCTGCCCTCCACACCCAATACGACCCGGTCGGTCAGTCGGTGATCGAAACCGGCATAGACGCCTGCGGTAAAAGACTGCTGGTCATCATTGATCGCTGCGACTCCCAAGGGCGTCTCGACGTTGCGCACCTCGTACGAGTTCCATCCCGACTGCACGCCAACGAAGGGGCCGTCGAAAGTTTCGGCGAATGCCGTGCCGGTCAGGGCTGCGCTAGCGAGGACAGAGGTGAGAGCAATCTTGGGGAAGCGCATGAAAATTCTCCTGATTTTTTGAAGACGGCCGCTCCTGGCGAGCCGCTGTCGGCTACATTCACCTTTCTTGAAAGTTCATCAACATTCATAAAGTTCAAGTATGATGTCCTGTTAGTGCATAATAAAGCCTAAGTTCAACGGCGCATAGGGCATCGGGCCGGGCTCCTGCGAGACCGGCCTGATACCCTCTGTGGGACGGAGCGAACGGCGCGCGCTCGCTTCAATTTAAATTATTTGCCGCCTGTGCAATTCCCGGCCCGAATGGGTGGGACTGGCGGGATCAGGCCGATCCCATATCGACCGCAGGCGCGAAACCGCGGCGGCCGGCGACATGATCCAGAATGGATCGCACATGTGTCCGGGTAAAGCCGGCCTCAAAAAAAGGGCGCAGATCATCGCCCCGCAATCGCGTCCGGCACCAGGTCTTGACCGCAAAGCAGCGAAGCGTTTCCAGCCGCTCATTGGCAAGCGGCAGCGGAACGTCCAGGCCGAACAACAGCCGGTCCACGCGGCAGAGAAGGCTGCCGGGGTGCAGGCTCTTGAGCCCGTCCCAGCGCGCCATTTCAACAACTTCCCATTCAGTACCTGTGAACTGGCCATCGTCGATCGGCCGGGGTTGGGCATCACTGGAGACGGGGCTGCTGTGATCCGCGCAAATTTTTTCGAGGAACATGATGTTGAATCCGTTCGTGGTTGTCGATTGACAGGTGTCATCGCGCGCTCGAGCGATCAACTGTCGGCTGATTTACAGAAGATTTCCTGCTGGTTCATGATGAGGCAAATCGCACAGGCATCAGGAGACAAGTGGTCCGCACTCCACCGGCACACAGGTTCCGCTGACCAGATTCGATTTCGCACTTGCGAGGAAAAGGACGACCTCCGCTATCTCGGTTATCTCTTGGGGGCTGGGCGAGCAGGAATCGGTCCCGGCGGGCGCCTTGCCTGCGCGAAGCTTTGCATCATGATAGGAAATAATGGCGTTGGCGCGGATCCCTTTCTTGGCATGATCCGATGCGATGCTCGCGGTGAGCGCTGCCAGGCCCTGTGTTGCGGTGCCCCACAGGCTGTGGGCGGGCGCCAGGCTTGGGGCGGACAGGCCGGCCACATTGACGATAACGCCGCCTCTCGCCTGGATCATCGTCGGAATTTGCGCACGTACGGCATGGAAGATGCCTGATAGATGCGCAGTGGTTATCTGGTCCCACGCCGCCTGCGACATGTCCATGAGAGGCGTCGAGAGCGTGTTGATGCCGGCATTGTTGACAGCGATATCGAGCCAGCCGTAACGATGCCTGGCGAACCGCACCAGGCCAAGATGATAGTCCGGACTGGTTGGGTCGCCGACGAACAGTGCCGCTTGTCCGGCCGCCGCCTCGATCGCCATGACGGTCTCCTCGCCCGCGGCGGCATCCTTTTCCGCAACGATGACATTGGCGCCTTCGCTGGCAAAGCGCCTTGCGATTCCGCGGCCTAACGCCGTTCCGGCGCCGGTGACGATCGCGGTCTTGCCTTGGAGGACGGGGAGCTGCGCCTCACCGGCGCGTGCGGTCCTGAACGGGAAATCCCCGTAATTCATGTCTGCATCCTATTTGAGAGAATTTAAGGAGATGCAGAATGTCGTGGTGCTAGCTGGCGCGATCAACCACGCCAAAGTTCATGCTGGCTGTCCTGTCAGTGCGTGAACATGTGGGTCGCGTTCAGCCTTGATCTGCTGAACCTTGACGTTGAAGAAATCGATGAAGGCGCGGACCTTGGCGGCAAGGAATTTCCGACTGGGGTAGATTGCATAAATCCTGACCGGAATTTGAGCCGCGCCCGGCAGGACCAATGCCAGGCTTCCGGCGTCGAGATCGTCCTCGACCATCAGGTCGGGCAGCAACGCCATGCCCATGCCTTCCAGCGTGACCAGGCGCACGAGCGACTCGTTGCCGCTTTCGAACCCAACCTGGAATTTCACGGTCTCGCGACCAAGCGGACCTTCGAAGGGAACAGCTGCGCCCACATGCATGGTTTTGCACAGCAGTAGCTTCGCTCCATTGAGGTCCGCCAGCGCCTCAGGCCGCCCAACGGAGTCGAGATAAGCCGGTGAGGCAACCAGGTGAAAGGGCATGTCGGCCAATGGACGGGTGATGAGGCCCGGATCGAGCAGTTCGGGGACGGTGGCCCGAATGAGCAGATCAAATCCCTCCTCCACAAGATTGACGAGTCGTCCGCTGAGGTCGATGTCGAAGCGAATCTCAGGGTAAAGCGATGAGAATTCAGCGAGAATAGATGAAAAGCGGGGGCTGTCGAACCAGAGCGGCACGCTCATGCGCAGCGTGCCCTTTGGCACGACCGAAGTATTGCTGACTGCAGCCTCGACCTCATCCAGCGCTTCCAGCGTCTGCTTCGCCTGACTGAAATAGAGGGCGCCCGTTTCCGTCATGCTGACGTGGCGGCTGGTCCGGTTCAACAATCGCGTGCCGAGCCGGCTCTCGAGCGCCCGGACATGCTTGCTTGCCATGGTCGGTGACATGTCGTGGCGCTCTGCGGCCGCCGTAAAGCTTTTGAGTTCCACGACGGTGCAGAACAAACGGAGGCTGAGCAATGTGTCCATGATCGTGAACTTACAGGACACATTGGTTAAACTCAAGCCGCGTTGATGAATTCTGGCGACAAGTGCATTTGGCCGGCGTCGGCAGTCGTTGGACGAACCCCAACCTCCCCCATCCAGCGGCTGTCGGCGCCCTTATCAACTAATTAGCGCAGGACCAACCAGCATGGCCCAGAAAATTGCTCCGCCCAGAGCCGCGCGCATTGGCCGCGCCGCTATATTGCTTCCTTTCCTTCTCACCGGCGCGTGCGCGTCGATCCCCGATCTTGGCACCCAGCCCGTGCCGCACGCGCCGAGCGACTATCAGTCGTCAGCGTCGCTGGCCGGGTCGCGCGCGGCATGGCCGGGCAGCGACTGGTGGCAGGGCTATGCCGATGCCGGCCTGACGCAGCTGATGGACGAGGCGCTGGCCGCATCGCCTGATCTTGCCGCTGCCGCCGCCCGGATGCGCACCGCGCAGGGCTATGCCCAGGCCGCCGGTGCGGCGCTCAAGCCCACCGTCGATGCGTTCGGCGCCATGGATGAGACCAAGCTCAGCCAAAACGGGGTCATGCCCGCTGCGATGACACCCAATGGCTGGAACGACAGCGGCAGCCTGGGGCTTCAGATGACGCTCAACCTCGACCTTTGGGGCAAGAACCGCGCCGCAATGCGCGCCGCCCGGCTCGACGCAGAAGCGGCCCGGTTCGAGATGCAGGAGGCGCAACTCGCGCTGACCACCGGAGTCGCATCGACCTACGCGCAGCTTGGCGCCCTTTACGCCCAGCGCGACAGCCTGAAAGCGGCTTTGGACGTGCGGACGCAGACGCTCGCGCTCGTCGCACAGCGGACCCGCGCCGGGCTGGAAAATGACAGCGCGCTCAAGCAGGCCCAGGCGCGCCTGCCCCAGACCCGCGCCGATCTGGCCGCCACGGACGAGGCGATCGCGCTGACCAAGAATGCCCTTGCCGCCCTGGTGGGGGCCGGTCCCGACCGCGCGCTCACGATCGGCCGTCCGGACGTGGCGCAGTTGCATGACCAAGGCGTGCCCGCCGACGCATCGATCAATCTGGTCGGTCGCCGCCCGGACGTCGCCGCCGCCCGCGCCCGCGTTGAAGCGGCGGGGCAGCGGATCAAGGAGGCGCGCGCTGCCTTCTATCCCGATCTCAGCCTCAGCGCTCTCGCCGGGATGCAGGCTTTCGGCCTCGACAATCTGTTCTCCAACGGTTCCAGCTATGGCAGCATATCGCCGGCGGTGAGCCTGCCGATCTTCCATGGCGGTGCGTTGCAGGGCCAATATCGCGGCCGGCGCGGCCAGTATGATGAGATGGTCGCGCTTTATGACGGTCAGGTCGTGCAGGCTCTGCGCGAAACCGCCGACGCAGTGACGAGCCAGAAGATGCTGGGCCAGCGGCTGGCGGAATCGTCCGAGGCTCTCGCCCGCTACGAAGACGCGCACCGCATTGCAGAGCAACGCTACAAGCGTGGCCTATCAACCTATCTTGACGTGCTCACGGCGCAGGAAAGCGTCATCGCAGCCCGCCTCAAGGTGGCCGAGCTCAAAGCCCGCGCCTTCACCCTGGATGTTCAACTTGTTCGCGCCCTTGGCGGTGGCTTCACGGCCGCCTGACCCCACACACGGAGACTAGAAATGGCTGATATCGAAACCGGCACCGTGCGTGCCAACGAAGACCTGCATCTCGCCCAGAATGATGCCAACACGAAAAGCAAGCGCAAGCGGCTGTTCGCCGCCTTCGCCTGCGGCGTCGCGCTGATCGGCGGCAGCGCCTATGCCTATGAGACGCTGGTGGCCAGCAAACATGCAGTGACCGACAATGCCTATGTCGGCGCCGACGTTGCCCAGATCACCTCGCAATTGGCCGCCCCGGTCAGCGCGGTGCTGGTGCAGGACACGCAGCAGGTGCGCCGTGGCGACGTGCTGGTGCGGCTTGACGGCACCGATGCGAAGATCGCCGTCGCTCGGGCCGAAGCCGATCTGGCGCGTGCCGTTCGCAAGGTTCAGGGCCTGGAGGCGACGGACAGCGGGCTTGGCGCGCAGATCAGCGCCCGCGCCGCCGACGAAGCCCGCGCGCAGGCCGATGTGGCCGCGGCAAAGGCGCGCTTCGACAAGGCGCGGATCGACCTGCAGCGCCGCCAGGGGCTGGATGGATCGGGCGCCGTGTCGGCCGATGAAGTGACCACGGTCCGCACCGCGTTCGACAATGCGGCAGCTGGCCTGCGCGCTGCCGAGGCGGTGCGCGCCCAGGCGGCGGCGGCCCGCAACGCCGCCATTGGCGACCGCGACGCCAACCGCGCGCTGATCGCCAACAGCACGGTCGACAACAATCCCGAAGTGCTGGCTGCTCGTGCGGCGCTCGCCCAGGCCAAGGTTGATCTGGAACGCACGGTCATCCGCGCGCCGATCGACGGTGTCGTCACGCGCCGCCAAGTTCAGGTCGGCCAGCGGGTGCAGCCCGGCGCGGCGCTGATGGCGGTCGTGCCGGTTCAGGCGGCCTATGTGGACGCCAATTTCAAGGAAGTGGAACTGGCCCATGTCCGCCCCGGCCAGTCGGTCGAACTGACGTCGGACCTCTATGGCGAAAACGTCGTCTATCACGGCAAGGTCGCCGGCTTCTCCGGCGGCACGGGCGCGGCCTTCGCGCTGGTGCCGGCGCAGAATGCGACCGGCAACTGGATCAAGGTGGTCCAGCGCCTGCCGGTGCGGATCACGCTCGATCCCAAGGAACTCGCCGCGCACCCGGTGCGCGTCGGCCTGTCCATGAACGTCGACGTCGACGTCTCGAAGTAAAGGCGACCATGCCATGACTGCGATCGCAGCGGCTCGGCCGCTAGAAAAAACCGCGCCACCCCTCACCGGGGTGGCGCTATTTGCAGCCGCGATCCTGATCGGCCTCGGCAACTTTCTTGTCGTGCTCGACACCACGATCGCCAATGTTTCGGTCAACACCATAGCCGGTTCGCTCGGCGTATCGTCGAGCCAGGGCACCTGGGTCATCACCTCCTATGCGGTGGCGGAGGCGATCACCGTCCCGCTCACCGGCTTCCTTGCGCGCAAGTTCGGCGCGCAGCGCACTTTCATCACCTGCTACCTCGCTTTCGCCGCCATCTCGCTTTTGTGCGGCCTGGCGAATTCGCTCGGCATGTTGCTTGGCATGCGTGTGCTGCTCGGCCTCTTCGGCGGACCGATCATGCCGCTCTCGCAAATGCTGCTGCTGCGCATCTTCCCCAAGGAGAAAGCGACGCTCGCCACGGTGATCTGGGCGATGACGACCTTGATCGGGCCGGTCGCCGGGCCGATCCTGGGCGGCATCATCTGCGATAATTACGGATGGGAATGGATCTTCTTCATCAAGGTGCCGGTTGCCGCCGCGGCGGGTCTGGCGCTGATGATGCTGATGCGCGGCCAGGCGGACCCCAAATTCCAGGCGACGATCGACAAGGTCGGCCTCGCCTTGCTGGTGGTCTGGGTCGGCGCGTTGCAGATCATGCTCGACGAAGGGCGCAATCATGACTGGTTCGCCAGCCATGAGATCCGCACCCTTGGCATCGTTGCGGCCATCGGCTTTGTCGCCTTCCTGATCTGGGAACTGACCGAGAAGAATCCGATCGTCAATCTCAAAGTCTTCCGACATCGCGGCTTTGTCGGCGCGGCGCTCACTTATGCGGTCGGCTTCGGCGCCTTCTTCGCCAGCATCGTCATCCTGCCGCTCTGGTTGCAATCGAATATGGGCTACACCGCCACCTGGGCGGGCTATGCCACCGGCATCATGGGCATCCTGGCGGTCGTGTGCTCGCCGCTGGTTGGCAGGGCGGTCGAGAAGTTCGATGCGCGGTTGATCGTCTGCCTCGGCCTGTTGGGCCTAGGCCTCATCATGGTCTGGCGGATGTGGACGTTCAGCAGCGACGTCACCTTCCTGCAAATGGCCTGGCCCACTTTGCTGACCGGCACATTCATGGTCATGTTCTTCGTGCCGGTGACCGGGCTGGCCATGGCCAGCGTCGAACATCATGAACAGGCGGATGCCGCCGGCCTTTCGAACTTCATGCGGACCCTGGCCGGCGCATTCGCCACCTCTCTGATCCAGAGCGGCTGGTCGAACGCGACCCGCGCCAACAATAATGAACTGACGAACGCGATGCAGCATGGGCAAGCGGCCGTCGATAGCATGACGCAGCAGGGCGTCCCCACCGAAACGGCGCGAACGATGCTGTCCATGGTGATCGAAGGTCAAAGCGTCATGCTCGCGACCCTCAATATGTTCGGTGTCATCGCCCTTTGCCTGGGCTTCGCGGCGACGCTCATCTGGCTGGTGCCCAAGCCCAAGGGGCCGATCGACACCAGCGGCGCGCACTGACCGATTGTTCGGCGCCCGTAAGATCGGGCGTCCGAACCGGGCGACTGGCCGGCCCCGTTCCCTGGCAACTTCCCTTGTGCTGCCAGGGGGCGGATCGCCGGCCAGTCCTTGCCACTCCCCATAGAAAGTAAAATGATATGACTGGTTTCAAATGGATTTCCCTGGCTGCGGCCGTTCTCAGCTTTCCCTGCGCCGTTCCGGCCGCTGCGAAAGTGGACGTGGTGCAGACCTCGTCCGCCGCACTGGCGAGCGGATCGACCTTCGCCTGGGCGCCGCTGCGGGCCATTCAGGTGGGCGCGCCCGACCCTGCGGTCGCCAACGACATCGCCATCGACCGGCTGCGCATCATTACTGAAGCCGCCCTGAAGGCCAAGGGGTACCGGCAAATCGACGATCCCCAACAGGCTGATCTGTTCGCCGCTTATACCATTGTCATGCAGCCCGAACTCAACGGCAAGTTGACGTCCAACGGCGGTGGCTGCGGCTTGCCCTTCTGCGGCGGCGCGAGCGACTATAATCTGGACACAAGCCATTATACGCAGGGCACGTTGGTCCTCGATCTGATCGAACGTGACACCGGGCGTCTGGTGTGGCGGGCAACCTCGAAAAAGCGCGTCACTGGCAAGGACGTGTCGGACAAGAAGCTCACCGCACTGCTACGCGAGATGACCAAGTCGCTCCCCGGACATTAAGCAAAGCTATCGTGGATATGTGCGGCGCTCCAGCGCAACTCCCCCCGAAAGGCCGGATGCGTGCGCATCAGGACTGAGAAGAAGCGACGGGAAATCATCGAGGT
Organism: Sphingobium sp. C100; assembly: GCF_000508185.1. Taxonomy (GTDB): domain Bacteria; phylum Pseudomonadota; class Alphaproteobacteria; order Sphingomonadales; family Sphingomonadaceae; genus Sphingobium. The sequence continues at coordinate 25,529 of NZ_AYOY01000151.1, forward strand.
CGCGGCCGCGCTGTTCGAGGAGCGCGGCTTCGAGGGAAGCTCGATGGATGCGATCGTGCAGCGCATGGGCGGATCGAAGTCGACGCTCTATGGGTATTTCCCGTCGAAGGAAGCGCTGCTGCGGGCCGTGCTCAATGTCGATCTGACCGAATGGGTCGATCAGACGATGGACCTATGTCTGCGTGGCCAACATCTCTGTGATGGTCTGGCGAGACTTGGCACCGCCTATCTCTCTCGCCGGCTCAGCCCCTTGTCCATTGCGCATCTTCGTATCGGAAGCGTGCAATCGACCCATTCCCCGATCGGCAGCGATTTCCACCATATGGTCCTGAAACCAGCGTGGCGAAAGCTCGCCGATCGATTCGAACGGCTGATGGAGGAAGGCAAGCTGGATCGCGCCGACCCCTGGGTCGCGGCCATGCATTGGAAAGGATTGAATGAGGGCGATATGCTTGAACGCCGATTGCTTGGCGATCTGGTCGCACCCGACGCCGCGGAAATCCGCCTCGCCGCAACATGCGCTGCGCAGGCCTTTCTGAAAATTTACGGTCGTTGAACTCTCAATCGCTGGGGCGGATCACGGCGCGACCCTGTTTCCCGTCCCGAACATGGGCGAAAGCGGCCGGACCCTGCGCCAGGCTCACCGAGCAACCCACCGGCAGAAAAATATGGCTGGAAACAGCGCCCAATTCGGTTAGGGCCTCCTGGTCGGGACGAAACAGGGTCCAGCCATAGCGTCGGCATCCCGCCGGCAACGCCATGCGATGCCGACGCTTGATGGTCATGCTCGCAACGGCGCCGCGGACCCAGCCCAGCCGGTCGATGGTGGCGAGCAACGGATGGACGGTTGTGGCATGGCCCAATGCGCCCGTGCGCAGGCAGCCGATCAGCGCCAGATCATCGTCCCAGCTTGCAAAATTGAGCGTTGCGGTGAAATGGGCATCCAATCCTGCGAAGGGTTTCGACGCTGCATCGACCGCGTTAGAAGCGCCTGCCGACCGCAAGAGGGAGTGGCTGTCCGCCCAGCCAATCGCCGTGACGTTCGCTCCCCATTGCGCCAGCAACTGCACCGCCAGCAGCCCCAGCCCGCCTGACGCGCCATGGACCAGCACGTCCTGGCCCCGCGCATTGTCGCGCGTCAGCCCGGTCCCGCGCAGTGCGAGATACATGGTGACAAAGCTGTAGGGCAGGATGGCCAGTTCGCACGGTTCCCGGCTCGCGGCCGCTTTGAGCACATGCGCCGCCTTGGCAATGACATGCGTGGCGTGGGTTCCGTTTGCGGAGGCCGGCTTCAACCCGAACACCGCGTCCCCGGTCGAAAGGTTCTGAACATCCTCGCCAACGGCCGTGATGCTCCCGGCGAAATCATTGCCCAGCACCAGCGGGAAGCGCCCTGCCTTCATCAGCCGGAACAGACGTGCGCCATAGCCGTCCGACCGGCGCACGTCGATCGGGTTGACTGACGTGGCCTCGACGCGGACCTCGATTTCCCCCTTGCCCGGTGGCCGCCGCGTCAACGGACGCACCGCAAATCGATCCGCGCTTGCAGGGCCGAGGCAGGCCAGTTCCACGTCGTCCATCATCTTTTCATTCCGGGGCGCGGCGGCCGCTTCAGCCACCGTGCCCCGGCCCTTTCCCAAGTTAGAAATCGAACCGGCCCTGGAGCACGAATGTGCGTCCCTCGCCGAAAAAGGCATTGCTGCTGACCGCGCCGAATATGTCGTAGGCGAGTGGAACCGCCGTCGCGAAAGACATCGGCTTTTTGTCCGTCAGATTTTTGGCGAGCAGTGCGACTTCCCATTTTTTTGGCCCAACGGAGCCCAGCGCCAGGCGGGCGTTGAACCGCGTATAGGCGCGTTGCACCAACCGCGGGTCGAGCGTGGGATCGGCAAAATATTTACCGCTGTAGAACATGTCGCCCGATGCCCTGATCTCCAGGGCGTCGGTGATCGGCACCATATATTGAAGCGCCAGCGTCCCGGTGGTTTTCGGTACGAATTGCGCCGTCTGCCCCTTATAGCTGCAATAGCCCTGAGCGGCGGCCGGCCCGTTGGGCACCTGACCCGAATAGCATTGGCCGTATGGAAATTCCTTGAACTTGAAATTGGTATAGGCGAACGACCCATTGGCCGACAGCCGCGGCGTGATCCGCACCCGACCGTCCAGTTCAAGGCCATAGATCCGCGCCTTGGCCGCGTTGCCGACATTGAATCCAAGCCGGCCGTCGAAGATCGAGACCTGAAGATCCTTGTAATCGGTATAATAGACCGCCGCATTGAGTTCGGCCCGACCGCCGAGCAGGCGGGTCTTGAGGCCGCCTTCCACCGTCATCGCCTTTTCGTCGCCAAACGCGAAGGCTTCGTCCATGGACGCGGCCGCGCCCTTGTTGTTCGCGCGATAGTCGAACCCGCCCGACTTTGCGCCCGTCACCCAGCTGGCATAGACCATGGTGTGCGGGCCGGCATCATATTGCAGCGTCAGCGACGGCGTGTAGCGCCATTGAGAATAGTCGCCGGCGGTCGGAAGCGCGCCCAGCGCATTGACGAAATCACCCGCCGACGTCGATATGCCGGGGATGCCCGCCGCTGCGATCTCGCTCAGATTTTGCGACGCGATGCCGAAAAGGGCGGCATAGGCGATAGGCGTGAGCAGCGCCTGCTGGCCTTGCAGCGCGCCGCCGCCACGCGCTTCGATCGCCATCGTCCGCCGGCCGTCTTTTTTCTCATAATTGAGTCGGCTGCCGAAGGTGAGGCGCAGATCGTCCGAGATATGCCAGGCGATCTGACCGAAAACGGACCATACCTTGGCATCGACCCGGGCCGAACGCGCGGCCTGGGTGTCGGCAAGGGCAAGCCCGATGGTGCCAGCCTGATTGCCCGCCGCGCGCCCCGCACCGACCGCGCCGGCGACATCGCCCGGATTGGCCGCAAGCCAGCCCTGCGCCGCCGCCTCGAAAGCCGGGCCATAGGCCTGGTTGAACACCAACGGCACCAAGGGTGAACCGGCGCCGATCTCGATCCGGTCGGCATATCTGTCGCGGCTCTTCTGGAAGAAAGCGCCGAGAATATAGTCGAACTGCCCGCCCTTGTCGGACACCAGCCGCACTTCCTGGCTGAACTGGCTATATTTCTCCTTCAGTGGTGCATCAAGGATCGGCGCGCCCGTGAAGTCGCAGTCGCACAGCTCGTTGGACTTGAAGCGGTTATAGCCGCTGATCGCCGAGACAGTGCCCAGGCCGGTCTGCCAGTCGAGCTTGACCATATAGGCCTGCGCCTTGTTGCTGCTGAAGTCGCCATTGGACGAACGGTTCTGATCGCGCCGGTTGTTGAGCACGGAGGCGTCCGCCACCGGCAAAGGACGCAGTTCCATGCCCGTCGCCGCATTCACGGCGGAGATGCGCGTGTTGACGGGCACGTCGCCGCTATTGGTCAGGATTTGCGCGTAGGTCAGGCCGTTGACCAGGCCGGCGGCGGGATTGCTGGCAGGCAAAGCAGCCGGCAGCTCACCGACAATTTCATTCTCGCGACCCGTGACGTCGAAACTGCCCGCCTCGCCCTTGACCGTGAGCGTGAGGTTGCTGGCAAGATCGGCCTCTATCGTACCGCGCAATTGCCATTCCTCGCGCTGCGCTTCGGGCCGGTCGAGCGTCAGGTTGTGCATATATCCGTCCGCATTACGGTATCGGCCGGCCAGCCGGACGCGGACGCCATCGCTGACCGGCCCGGTCAGCGCTACGGTCGTTTCATAATCGTCTGCATTCGTGCCATAGGAGGCGACCGCATAGCCGCCAAACCGGTCTGCTGGCGCTGCCGTCGTGATGTTCAGCGCGCCGGCAATGGCGTTTTTGCCGAACAGGATCGATTGCGGCCCGCGCAACACCTCGACTCTTTCCACGTCGAAAAAGGGCGACCGGGCCTGTTGAGCCCGGCCATAATGAACGCCGTCGATGAAGACGCCGACCGATTGTTCAAAGCCCTGGTTCACGCCGGAAAAAATGCCGCGAATGCCCAGCGCAGTGCCGATCCCGCTTTCGGCGAGCGTAAGGTTCGGCACCTTGAACCGCAACTCCCCGATGTTGCTGACGCCTGATTGCTGCAACGCCATCTGCCCGACCACCGCGACCGAAATCGGCACATCCTGTTGCGATTCCGACCGCTTTTGCGCGGTGACGATGATTTCCTGGAGCGCTCCGCCGGTTTGTTCCTGGGCGGGCGCCTGCGGTGTGGCGCCTTCCTCCGCAGCGCGGGCTGCTTCGAACGGGGTTGAAAATGCGCCGACCAGGATTGTCGTCGTCAGCATTTTTCGGAAAATTATATTTTTCATTTTACCTCTCCCTCCTCATTGATTGTTTCAGCTGGTTTCGACGGCCCTCTCATTGCGTGCCGTCATGAAGCCATTGGCCTGTTGGTCTGCCGCAAATGCCATGGGTGCCGCCGGGGGCGCTTCGAACAGGTCGAGCGTGCGGCTGACCAGTTCGGCAGCCTTGTCGGCCGGTCCAATTGCGACAATCGTGCGATCCGGGCGGACGATCGCCACATGACTGGTCCTGGCGGCAGCCGGAACCAATATGCCCGACACATCCTCGAAACAGTCCGGCGCCCCTTTCGCATTGCCGGGTGCAAGGATATGGATCGTCTCGCCACCGAACCGCGCCCAGCGGGCGAGCGTGACGGGGTCAATGCCCTTCAACGGAGCCGCGCCGAGGCCGACGAGCATCATCCGGTCACCCAGAATATCGTCGCTCGCGACCGGATGACCGCCGCCTGCCGGGCGCAGCTTGACCTGCGGGAATTGCGCGCCGGGCCGCCATGCCGACCTGCCGCCGCAGGGGAGGAACAGGCCCTTTCGAAAGGCATTTTTCGGCTTCATCCGCAATTCGCGGAACATGCTGCGAAGGCCCGGTACATATTGGCTGGCGCGCAAGGCGCCGTGGGTCAGCAAGGCCCGGATTCGGTTGCGCGGCATGACCAGCGCGCCCAGGAACAGGGCGAATTTGATCGTCGCCTTGGCATGGGGGCGACGCTCGACATCATAGCTGTCGAGCACAGCGGGCGAACAGCGCCCGCTCGTTACCCAGGCGAGCTTCCAACTCAGATTGGCGGCGTCGCGCAATCCGGCGACCAGTCCCTGACCGGCAAAAGGCGGGGTGATGTGCGCGGCGTCTCCCACCAGATGGCAACGCCCGCTTGAAAAGGCATCTGCGGCACGCGCATGGAAGCGGTAGACCGCGACGCGCTCAATCTCGATCTGGCTCCCCTTAGTCCAGGGTTCGAGCAGCCGCTGCGCGACGGTGTCCCGCTCCATGTCCGCCGGGGTCTCTCCCGGTTGCAGCATGAACTCCCAGCGCTCGCGCCCGCCCGGTGCGATCATATGCGGGCCGGGCCGCCGCGGATCGCACCAGAATTCGACGTCGCTGATCGGCTCTGGCGGGCTCTTTGCATCGACGATCAGCCAGTCCTGCGCGAAACTGCGGCCCTTGAAATCGAGCTTGAGGAACTGGCGGACGGTGGATGATGCCCCGTCTGCTCCGACCAGATGCGCCGCACGAATGCTGATCTTCCGGCCGCCTTTATCGAGATGGACCGTCACGCCGGAATCGTCCTGATCCAGCCCGACCAGCGTCACGCCGGTCTGGACCTCGACCGTGGGGTAATCGGCCAGCCTTCGCCGCAGCACGGCTTCCAGTTCCGGCTGGTAGAAGGTGACGAGTTGCGGGTGACCGTCAATTTCCCGGCTCGTGTCGGCGCAGGCATATTCGCCCAGCATCGGCGAGCGCATACGAACCTGGGGGATCGGCACGCGCGCGAAAGCGCGGTCGTCAAGACCCATCATCTGCAGGATGCGCAGCGCTTCATTGTCGAGCGCGATCGCACGGGGCGCCTGGAATATATCCTCCGCCTTGTCGATCACCAGCGTGCGCACCTGGTAGCGTCCGAGCAGGTTGGCGACTGCCGCGCCCACCGGCCCGAACCCCACGATGATGACGTCGAATGGCGCCTCCGGGATCGAGTCTGCGCCGTCGCTCATCGCGCGACCACGCGATTGCGCTGCGCGCCCAGATCGATGGCACTGTCCTCGGTGCTGATGGCCGCGACGACTTCATCGCCCGGTTGCAGGTAGCGCGGATTGCGCGCGCCTTTTTTCGTGAACAGCCGCCATTTGGTGCTGTCGGTCATGAAATGGCGCATGATGAACATGACCGCCTTGCCGGGCGCCACCGCCGCGCAACCGGCCGGAGTGCCGGTGGCGATGAGGTCGCCGGCGAACAGGTCGTGGACTTGGCTCAACTCGGTCAGGGTCTTGTGCGGCGGGAACAGCATCTCGCCACAGTGGGCATCCTGCCGCACCACGCCGTTGACGCTGAGCTGCATCCGCAATTCGCCCCAACGCCTCCACTCGGCCGCGTCGAGCAGGACCAGCACAGGGCCGGTCGGACAGAAGCTGCGATAGCTTTTACCCTTGTAGAACTGGGTCTGCGGCAACTGGACGTCGCGGGCGGAAATATCGTTGACGATCGTCACCCCGGCGAGGAACTTGTGCAGATTGTCCGGCTCGGCCTTGATCGGCCCCGTGAGGTCGCAGCCCAGCACCAGTCCCAGTTCGATCTCATAGTCGAGCAGCCGGACATGGGCGGGGCGGATGATGTTGTCCTGCGCGCCGCACATGGACGACGACGCCTTGGTGAAAATGGTGTTGAAGCCGATCTTGTCGGGGTCCATCCCGGATTCCCGGACGTGGCTGCCATAGTTGATCCCTTGGCACAGCACCTGCTGGTTGCCGGTGACGGGCGACAATATGTGCAACTGCGCCAGCGGCAGGGTCGCATCGGCGGGCGTCAGGCGGCGCAGATTGTCCTGCCCATGCCGCAGCAGGTCGCCGGTCGTCGGATAAGCGTCGTCGAGCATGGCGACCTTGTCGCCGAACAGGATGCCCCAGCGGGCCGTGGCATTGTCTTGAAAGCGGATGACAGAAATCGCCATTTTGATGTCCTTCGAGAAATAGGAGTGCTTAGAGCCAGGGTCGCGCGGGCTTACCCATTGCGCTGGCAATGAGTTTCAGGCGGGACAGGCTGACCCGCCCACGCCACAGCGCGGCGGCCACCTTGAGAAGCAGCGCGGGGCTTTTCTTTCCGCGCAACTGGGCCGGCGCGTCGTCGCCCCAGGCCCAGATGCTGCCGGCTTCGAGCGGCGAATATCGGGTCTCATAGTCCGCCGTGAACAGGTCGCCATCGGCATAATGTTCGAACTGAAACCCGTCGGGATCATACCAATAATCGAACAACTGGCTGCCCAGGACGTGCCGGCCGATGCCCCACATGTGGCGATGACCCCGCGCCCGCAGCAATTGCTGCCCTTGCCCGATCGCGTCGAGATCGACGACTTCATAAGCGCTATGCTCCAGTTCGTCGGACAGGCCGCCCACCAGCACGAGCGCGTGGTGATCGGCGGGCGTGGCGCCCAGGTCGAGCCGGAAGAAGGTGAGCGCCGGACTGCCGTCGGCCAGATATTGGACATCGGTCGGGATCAGACCCAGGTGCGCCATGTACCAGTCCGCCATCTCCGGGAAGCGGGTCGTCTGGATTACCATGTGGCCCAGTTTGACCACCTGTGCCGGGCCAACGGGCGCGCGGATGGTGGCGTTGATGCGATGGCTGCGGATCGGCGTGTTCGGGTCGGTCCCGATCGGCGCGCGGACGGGCAGGGGGGGCACGCGCCCCCAGTCTCGCAGCAGCCAGACCGGGTGTCCGGCCGGATCGATCAGTTCGACCCCCTCGCCGCCACCGGGAATTTCGGCATCGGTCAGTGGCCGGGCGCCCGGCTCGCCATGGAAACATGTCAGGTCGCAATCGGCCGCGACCGTGAACGCCGCGCCGACGAAACGGCTCCGGCGCGCCTTCTCGGCGACATAGATGCAGGGCGACTCGTTGGCGCCGCGCATCACGAGCCGGGTGTCGGTCCGCTCGACCGCCATCATGCCAAAGTCGCTCAGGAAAGCCTCGGTCGCGCGAAGGTCACGCTTCTCGAACCGCAGAAATGCGAGCGACGTTGCGCGGGCCTGGGACGCCGGGCGCTCCAGCGTGGTCACGCCATCGGGCAGTTCGCTTTGCGGGTAGCTCAGGTGCGGTGCGGCAGCCGAGCTGATCTCGTGCTCCATCAATATCCTCTCATGTAACCTGTTGCAGCTACAAATGACATGTTCGTCATTATGACGCAATCGTCATTTCGATATGGACGAACGAAGTTGAATTTGGCACTGTCGGGCCAAGGAGAGGCTGAGTGGCAAAACAGGCAAATCGGGAAGACCATCGCGTGCGGGTAGCGGCGGAGCGGCGCGAACGGATGCAGGCGCGGCTGTCGGAAGCGGCGTTGCTGGTCATCGGCGAGCGTGGCGTCGATGGTAGCGTGATCGACGAAATTGCGCGCGTCGCGGGCGTGGCCCGCGGGACATTCTACAATTATTTCCGCGGCAATGAGGATTTGTTGGCGGCGGTCGCGACCGAAGCAGGCGACGAGATGATGCGGGCGGTGGACCCGGTCGCCATCTCGGACACCGATCCAGCGGTGCGGGTCTCGAACGGCATACGCCTGTGGTTGCTATTGTGTCGGCGCTATCCGCATCTTGCCGCCTTCCTGCGTCGTGCCGGTTCCTACGCCTTGACGCACAGTTCGCTCGTTCGGGATTTCCTGCCGCGCGATATCGGTGCGGGTATTCGCTCAGGCCGCTTCCATGTCGATGACGAGCGGCTGGCCTTCGATCTGGTGGTCGGACCGGTGCTTTCCGCAATCAACACCATGCTCACCGATGAGGTCGCTGCTGATTATCCGGACCGGCTTGCGGCCGGCGTCCTGCTGGCGCTCGGCATCGATGCCGCCGAAGCTGGAGCCATTGCGACCCGCCCCTTGGGTGATCCTGGCCTTCCGTCCGAATCGTTGATCGAGCGCTCCGGCGCACTTCAGGAGACGCTCCACCAATGAACGCATTCACCGATTTGCAGGCAGGCATGGAGTTGACGGTGGCTGGCCGACATGTGCCCCAACTTTTTTCAGAGTGGGTTCGTCGGACGCCTGATAAAGCCTTTTTGATATGGGCGCCGTTCGATGAGCCTGCCGTCACATGGAGCTATGCGGACTTCTGGGATGCGGCCGGCCGCGTCGCCATGGGCCTCGCCAGGCGCGGGGTCGGCAAGGGAGCGCGCTTCCTGATCCATATGGAAAACGCGCCCGAGTTTCTCCTGGCCTGGCTGGCGGGCGCGCGGATCGGCGCGGTCGCCGTGACCACCAATAGCAAGAGCAGTCCGGACGAACTCGCCTATTTCGCGGAAAAATGCGGTGCCGTGGGTGCGATAACGCAAGCGTCGCTGCTTCCGGCTCTGACCCGGATAGATCGGCGCGACTTTTTCATCATCGCTTCCGGTGCGTCCGTGGGCGATGCGGAGCCGTTCGATGGGTTGCTGGCCAATGCTGGGCAGCCACCGCGGCATGAGCCTCAACCTCTCGATGAACTCTCCATTCAATTCACGTCGGGCACGACGGCCCGGCCCAAGGGCGTTGTCTGGACCCATGCCAACGCCATCTGGGGGGCTCAGGCCAATGCGCGGCATTTCCGGCTTCAGCATGACGACATCTGTCATGTTTTCCTGCCGTTATTTCACACCAATGCCCAATCCTATTCGCTGCTCGGCACCTTGTGGGTGGGTGGCACGCTGGTTCTCCAGCCCCGTTTTTCGGCATCGCGTTTCTGGGATGCGGCCGTGCGGCACCGGCCAACCTGGGCGTCCATGATCCCCTTTTGCGTGAAAGCAGCGCTCGGCCAGCCGATCCCCGACGATCATTGCTATCGGCGCTGGATACCTGCCGTCGCCCTGCCGGATTTGGTCGACAAACCGGTCGGCATTGCGACCATGGGTCTTTGGGGCATGACCGAAACGATCACGCACGGGATCGTCGCCGATCCGTTGCATCCCGGACCCGCCATGTCCATCGGCCGGCCGGCGGCCGGATACGAAATCCTCATACGCCGCGATGATGGCGGTCGGGCCGGCCCCGGAGAAAGCGGCCGGCTTTATATTCGCGGCATCCGCGGCATAACGCTTTTCAAGGAATATCTGGACGACCCCGCCGCCAATGCCGCGGCCTTCGACGATGATGGCTGGTTCGACACCGGGGACCGGATCAGAATCGGCGCGGATGGCGATCTGTTCTTCCTCGATCGTGACAAGGACATGCTGAAGGTCGGCGGCGAAAATGTCGCGGCGTCAGAGATTGAGGCCGTGATATTGGCGAGTGGTTTGGTCCGGGAAGTGGCCGTGGTTGGCCGGCCCGATGAGATGCTCGACGAAGTGCCTGTCGCATTCGTCATTCCGCAGGCCGATCATCCGCAACAACTCGAAGCGCTGTTGATTGCGGCCTGCAAGGATAAGCTCGCTGACTTCAAGGTCGTTCGCACCGTGCATGTGGTCGATTCCCTGCCTCGCTCGACTTTGGAAAAGGTCGCCAAGAATGTCCTCCGCGACCGGCTGAAGGAGAATGTAGCGGTCTAGGTGGCGAGGACGCTTTCGGGAGGTTGGAAATAGGGCGAATGCGGCCCAAACCCGGGTGACCGTGCTGATTTTGTGTCAGCGAAGTAGCCGCTTTCAACCAGAAGCGGACTGCTGTGCCTCCCGATCAAATCGCTGACTCTCGATGAATTCGTATGCGTGACTTGTCCCGCATGGCTCGCCATGCGACCGCTGAGGATCGGGCGCAGGCGGCGGCAGGCCGGCCGCGTGAGGGACGGGAAGGGAAAGGGCATGGAAAAGCCTCGCCAGGGCTTTGCCGGGCTGTGGAATATCAGCTTCGGCTTCTTCGGCATCCAGATCGGCTTTGCGTTGCAAAATGCGAATATGAGCCGTGTCTTTCAGTCCCTGGGTTCCAGTATCGACGATCTGTCGGCGCTCTGGGTGGCCGCGCCGCTCACGGGGTTGCTCGTCCAGCCCGTGATCGGCCATTTGTCGGACCGGACCTGGCTTGGCCGGCTGGGGCGGCGGCGGCCCTATTTTCTGGCTGGCGCGATCCTGGCGGCGGTCGCGCTGCTGTTCATGCCGCAAAGCGACGGCTTGCTGATGGCCGCGCTGCTGCTCTGGATGCTGGACGCCAGCCTCAATGTCTCGATGGAGCCGTTCCGCGCCTTTGTCGGCGACATGCTGCACAAGGATCAGCATGTCGCGGGCTACGCCGTGCAGACCGCCTTCATCGGCGCGGGCGCGGTGGTCGGCTCGCTGTTCCCCTATGCGCTCGATCATCTGGGCGTCTCCAACATCGCAGCCGCCGGCGAGATACCCGACACCGTGCGCTACAGCTTCTGGGCAGGGGGCGCGGCTTTGTTCGGCGCCGTGCTGTGGACAGTGCTGACGACCAGGGAATATGCGCCCGACGCATTGCGCGCGTTCAGCAGGGAAACCGAAACCCAAGCCGCGCCTGACCTGGCGGGACGTGGGCTGTGGCCCTGCTTCGCGTGGATCGGGGCGGGCGGCGCGGTCGCGTTCCTGGTCGACCTCTGGGGTATGGAGAAGGAAGTCTATCTGCTGGCCGCCTTACTGGCGGGATATGGCCTGGCCAGCCTGACGGCGATCGGGCTGGCGCGGTCGGGGCGGCGGGACAATATGCTCGCCCATATCGTCGGCGATGTCGCGGGAATGCCGCCGATCATGCGGCGGCTGGCGGTGATCCAGTTTTTCAGCTGGTCGGCCCTGTTCATCATGTGGATTCACACGACGCCGGTGGTCGCCCAATATATGTTCGGGTCCGCCGATCCGGCGAGCGCCGCCTATCAGGCGGGCGGCAATTGGGTAGGGGTGCTGTTTTCGGTCTATAATGGCGTGGCGGCGGTGGCCGCACTGACGCTGTTGCCCTGGGTCGCGCGGCGGATCGGGCAGGCGCACACCCATGCGCTGTGCCTGATGGCCGGCGCGGCCGGTTTCGCAAGCTTCCTGGTTCTGCGCGATCCCCAATGGCTGCTGCTGAGCGAAGTCGGCATCGGCATCGCCTGGGCGTCGATCCTCGCCATGCCTTATGCCATGCTGGCGTCCAGCCTGCCATCCGCGAAGATCGGCATTTACATGGGACTGTTCAATATTTTCGTGGTGATGCCGCAATTGCTGGTCGCGACCGCGATGGGATCGATCATGAAGGCTTTCTTTCCCGGCGATCCGATCTGGACCATGGCCTTTGCCGCGGTGACCCTGCTGGTCGCGTCGCTCGCGTCGCTGCGAATCAGGGTCTGAGGTGATTCGTTTGGGAATGGCCTATTGGCTGCAACGCCGGGGCGATGGACGACCAGAATGACGCTACGGAAAGCGTTGCATTGCGCCACGGATGCATATTTTGCAACCGCGAGCAGGGCTTTCGCACTTGCAGCAGAAGCCGGTTGGAGGCAAAAGAAAGCTGCCTTTCAGGCATCCTCTCCTAAAACTTTCACGGGCTGGTCTTCGGATCGGTCCGTTTTTTTTAGTGCCCGATCAAGGGGAAGGACCATCCCTGCGGCCGCAGGGACCAGGATTGAAAGTCATGCTCAGTGATGCCGCGATGCGGCATCCGAAGGATCGCGGCCGGTAGCCAGCGGACAGATTAGTTGATTGAGGCGCAACTCATCCTGCGCGCCGGATGCGAAAGCCCGACAAAGCCAATCCAGACACTGCGCCAGAAGCCGCATGATCCTCTCCATTTTCTTGTTTCCATATCATAGCATAAGCGTGGCAGGCGGAAAGAGGCGAAGCTTGCAACGCGTCAAATGATACGATCCGGTACGGATTTTAGCCCTTTCCAGCGATGCCCACGCCCTATCGTCGCGATTGGCGTCCACGCGCATCTTGCCAATCTTTGCCATGCGCCTAGAATGCGCCCATGAGCACGATGAACATCTCGCTGCCCGAAACGCTCAAGGCTTTTGTCGATGAGCAGGTGACCGGGCGCGGCTATGGAACCAGCAGCGAATATGTCCGCGAACTGATCCGAAAGGATCGTGACCGGCAGGCGCTGCGGCGGATGCTGCTCGATGGCGCGGCGAGTGCGCCGGGTGCGCCGGCGGATGCCGGCTATTTCAACGGCCTGCGCGACCAGATCGCCGCGCGGTGAGCGCCAAGCCGGTGGTGCCGCGCACGCGCGCGCGGACCGATGTCGACAGCATCATCGACCATTATCTGCGCGAGGCCGGCGCCGATATGGCCCTGCGCTTCGTCGATGCGCTGGAGGCCGGCTATGGCGCGCTGTCGTCCCGCCCCGGCGCGGGATCGCCGCGTTTCGCCCATGAACTGGGCCTGCCGGGCCTGCGCAGCCGCAGCGTCGGCCGTTTCCCCTATCTGATCTTCTACGTTGAACAGCCGGACCATATCGATGTCTGGCGCATCCTGCACACGCGGCGCGACATTGCGGAATGGCTGGGCGCGGACTGAACCCTATTGGTCCGCGCCGATGACGCGGTAGAGCAGGATGCGGTTGCTGACCAGCGCCAGATCGGTCGCGATCGCCGACTGGCGCGCGTTATAGAGCGAACGCTGGCTGGTGAGAGCGGTCAGGAAAGTATCGACCCCCGCGCGATAGCGTTGCTCGGCAAGATCATAGGCGCGCTGGCTCGCGATCACCAGCCGCCGCTGCGCGGCCTGCTGCGCGTCGATCGTGCCCTCGCGCGCCAGCCCGTCGGCAACTTCCCGAAAGCCGGTCTGGATCGCCTTTTCATATTGAGCGAGATAGAGGTCGCGCTGCGCCTTGCTATAGTCGAGATTGCCGCGATTGGCGCCGCCGAAGATCGGCAGGCTGGCCGAGGGGCTGGCGGACCAGGCGAAGGCATTGCCGGTGAAAAGCGAGGATAGTGCCGAACTGGCGACTCCGATCGCCGAAGTAAGGCTGATCGTCGGGAACATCGCCGCACGCGCCGCGCCGATGTCCGCATTGGCGGCCTTGAGCTGATGTTCGGCCTGGAGCACGTCGGGGCGCTGGAGCAATATATCCGATGAAAGGCCAGCCGGCACCGTCGCGACGCCGGCAATCAGGCTGTCGAGCGAGGCTGGCAGCAGCGCGTCTTCAACCGGGGCGCCGACCAGCAGATCGAGCGCGTTGCGATCCTGCGCCACCTGGGTCAGATTGGCGGCGACATCGGACGCGGCTTGCTCGACCGTGGTTTCAGCCTGACGCACGTCGAGTTTTCCGGTAAGCCCCGCCGCGTTGAGCGACCGGATGAGGTCGAGCGTGCGCTGCGCGCTCGCCTGGGTCTGGCGCGAAAGGATGAGCAGTTCCTGGTCTGCGGCCAACGTCGCATAGGCGGTCGCGGTCTCGGCGATCAGGGTGATGCGGGTCGCACGCGCGCCTTCCTCGGTGGCGAGGTAGGTTTCCAGCGCGGATTCCGTCAGGCTGCGCACCCGTCCGAACAGGTCGATCTCGAACGCGCTGAAACCGACGTCGGCGCTGTAGCTGTTTTGCCGCATGTCATTCTGCCGGGTGAAGCTGGCCCCGGCATCGGCGGTGACGGTGGGCAATTGCGCCGCGCGCTGCACCCGATATTGGGCGCGGGCCGACTGGACATTGGCGAGCGCGACGCGAAGATCGCGATTATTGTTGAGCGCCCGCTCGATCACCGTTTTCAGCCTGGCGTCCTGCACCAGCGCGGTCCAGGGGAGGCCGGCGCTGGCCCCTTGCGTCAGCGGCGCATAGGCCGCGCCCTGCGGCAAGGTCGCGGGAATGGGCAATGCGGGTCGGTCATAACGGGGCGTCATCGAACATCCCGCGAGTAACAGGGCGCTCGTAGCGATCGATAGGCGGATCATGCCGGCACCTCCGTCGCGGCGGCCGGGCCGGCGGGCTTGTCCTTGCCGAACAGGCGCAGGATCGAGAGGAAGAAGAGCGGAACCAGGAAGACCGCAAGCACCGTGGCGGTCGTCATGCCGCCGATCACGGCGGTGCCGATGGCGACCCGGCTTTGCGCGCCCGCCCCGGTCGCGATCGCCAGCGGGATGACGCCGGCGATGAAAGCGAGGGATGTCATCAGGATCGGGCGGAAACGCAGCCTCGCCGCCTCCAGTGCGGCGTCCCAGGCATTTTTGCCTTCATGATGCGCCAGTTCGGCGAATTCGACGATCAGGATGGCGTTCTTGGCGGCAAGGCCCATGGTGGTGAGCAGGCCGACCTGGAAGAAGATGTTGTTTTCCAGCCCCCGCGCCCAGACCGCTATCACCGCGCCGACCAGGCCGAGCGGGATCACCAGCAGCACCGCGAGCGGGATCGACCAGCTTTCATACAGGGCCGCAAGGCACAGGAACACGACCAGCACCGACAGCCCGTACAGCAGCGGCGCCTGACCGCCCGACAATTGTTCCTGGTAGGACAGGCCGCTCCAGGCAAAGCTGGTGCCGGCGGGGAGCTGTTTTTGCAGCGCCACGATCCGGTCCATCGCCTCGCCCGAACTGGTGCCTGCCGCCGCCTGTCCCTGGATTTCGTAGGAAGAAAGGCCGTTGAAGCGTGACACGGTGGTCGGCCCCATCACCCAGTGAGTGGTGGCGAAGGCGGAGAAAGGCACCATCTCTCCTGTGCTGCTGGAGCGGACCATCCACTTGTCGAGATCGGTCGGCAAAGCGCGATAAGGCGCGTCCGCCTGCATATACACACGCTTCACCCGACCGCGATCGACGAAGTCGTTGACATAGGTGCTGCCCCAGGCGGAACTCAGCACATCGTCGACACTGGACTGCGTCAGGCCAAGTACGGCGAGCTTTTCGGAATCGATATCGACCTGAAGCTGGGGCGTGTCCTCCAGCGTGGCCGCGCGCACCCCGGCCAGTTGCGAATCCTTGGCGGCGGCGGCGAGCAGCTGGTTGCGCAGCTCCAGGAAGCGGTCGCGACTAAGGCCGCCGCTGTTGAGCAATTCGAAGGTGAAGCCGTTGGACTGGCCAAGGCCGCGAATGGCGGGCGGCGTCATCGCCAGCACCTTTGCATCGCGGATGGCGCCAAGCTGCTTGTTGGCGCGCTGGGCGATGGCGCCTGCGGCATTGCTGCTGCCCTTGCGATCCTCCCAGGGCGCCAGATTGATGAACCCTTGGGCGACATTTTCACCCTGACCCTGGAAGCTGAAACCGGTCATGATGAAGGCGAAAGCGACATTGTCCTTCTCGTCGTTCAGGAAATAATCCTGCACCTGTTGGGCCGCCGCGGCGGTGCGGCTGGACTTGGCGCCGGCGGGCAAAGTCACCTGCGCCATCACCTGTCCCTGGTCCTCGACCGGCAGGAAGCTGGTGGGCAGGCGCGTGAACAGCAGCGCCAGCACCACCAGGATGACAACATAACCGCCCCAGAACAGCGCGCGCTTGCCCATCACCTGTTCGGTCCGGCGGACATAGCCATTGGTCACCCGGTCGAACCAGCGGTTGAACCGGCCGGCCCAGCCGCGATGGCGCTGATCCTCCGCCGACGCCTTGAGCAGCGTGGCGCACAGCGCGGGCGAAAGGATCAGAGCGACGACCACCGACAATAGCATCGACGACACGATCGTGATGGAAAATTGCCGGTAGATGACGCCGGTCGATCCTCCGAAAAAGGCCATTGGCAGCAGCACCGCCGACAGGACGAGTGCGATGCCGACCAGCGCGCCGCCGATTTCCCCCATGGACTTGATCGTCGCGTCCCGCGGGGACAGGCCTTCCTCCTCCATCAGTCGCTCGACATTTTCCACCACGACGATGGCGTCATCGACCAGCAGGCCGATGGAGAGCACCATGCCGAACAGCGTCAGCGTGTTGATGGAATAGCCGAACAGCGCGAGAATGCCGAAGGTGCCAAGCAGCACGACCGGGACGGCGATGGCCGGGATCAGCGTCGCGCGCCAGCTTTGCAGGAAGACGAACATCACCACGACGACGAGGCCCACCGCCTCGAACAGCGTCTGGATGACTTCTTCGACCGACAATTTGATGAAGGGCGTGGTGTCGCGCGGATAGACGACCTTGTAGCCGTGCGGCAGGCCGGATGACAATTCGGCAACCTTGGCCTTCACCAGTTCGGCGGTCTTGAGCGCGTCGGCGCCAGGCGCGAGTTGCAGCGCCATGCCGGACGCGGGATGGCCGTTCAACCGCGCGGCCGTGGTGTAGCTTTCATTGCCCAGTTCCACCCGTGCGACATCGGACAAGTGGACGACCGACCCGTCGCTTTGCGTCTTGACGATGATGTTGCGAAATTGCTCGGGCGTCTGGAGGCGCGCGCGGGCGCGCACCGTGGCATTGAGCTGTTGTCCGGCCGGCGCGGGATCGGCGCCGATCTGGCCTGCGGATACTTCGACATTCTGCGCCTGGATGGCGCTTTGGACGTCGGACGGCATCAGCTTCACGGTGGCGAGCTTGAAGGGGTCGAGCCAGATACGCATCGCATATTGCGACCCGAAAATCTGGGTCGCGCCGATACCGTTGATGCGCGCGATCGGGTCCTGGAAATGATTGACCAGATAGTCGGCGATGTCGGCCTGGTCCGCCTTGTCGCTCTCGTCATAGAGGCCGACCACCATCAGGAAGTCGGTCTGCTGCTTGGTGACGGTGAGCCCCTGCTGCTGCACTGCATTGGGCAGGCGGCTGACGGCCTGCTGCACCTTGTTCTGCACCTGCACCTGCGCGGTGTCGGGATCGGTTCCCTTCTGGAAGGTAACGGTGATCCGCGCCTGCCCGTTCGCCGTGGAGGAGGACGAAAAATACATGAGGCCGTCGATGCCGGTCAGCTGTTGCTCGATGATCTGGGTAACGCTGGTTTCGACGGTCTCGGCATTGGCGCCGGGATAGGTCGCGCTGATGCCCACGCCCGGCGGCGCGATATCGGGATATTGCGCGATCGGCAGTGACAGCATGGAGCCGATGCCCGCCAGCATGATGCCGATGGCGATGACCCAGGCAAAGATCGGCCGGTCGATGAAATAGCGGCTGAGCATGGATCGACCCTTATTTCGCCGCCGTGGCCGGCACGGGCTTGACCGTCGCGTCGGGCTGCACCTTGTCGGTGCCCTCGACGATCAGCCGGTCGCCGGCCTTGAGTCCGTCGGTGATCAGCCATTTATCGCCGATCGCCTGGGCGGCGGTGACGGTGCGGCGTTCGACCTTGTTCGCGTTGGTGACCACCAGCGCCGTGGCGTTGCCCTTGGGGTCGCGGCTGATGCCCTGCTGGGGGGCCAGGATGGCATTGGGCACGACGGATTGCGGCGCGACAACGCGCACGAACATGCCGGGCAGCAACAGCCCGTCGGGATTGGGGAAGCGGGCGCGCAATGTCACCGTGCCGCTGTCGGGATCGACGATCGGTTCGGCGAATTCGATACGGCCTTCGAGTGGATAGTCGCTGCCGTCGTCCAGCTTGAGGCGGATCGTCGCGCTGGCCGGCAGCGTCTGCCCCGACGCCAGCGACCGCCGCAGCGCCAGCAGTTGCGAACTGGACTGGGTCACATCGACATAGATCGGGTCGAGCTGCTGGATCGTCGTCAACGGATCGGTCTGGCTGGCCGTCACCAGCGCGCCCGGCGTGAAGAGGGTGCGGCCGGCGCGGCCGCTGATCGGCGCGCGGACCAGCGTGAATTCCAGGTTGACGTTGCTGGTCTGAAGGCTGGCGCGCGCCTGCTGCACCGCGGCCTGCGCCTGGCGGGCGGTGGCGATGACGTCGTCGCGATCCTGGGCGCTGACCGCTTCGGTATCGCCCAGGCTGCGATAGCGCTGCGCCTTGGCCTGCGCCGCTGCGGCGGTCGCCTGCGCGCCGGCGAGCGTC
>NZ_AYOY01000152.1 GCF_000508185.1 Sphingobium sp. C100
CTATGCCGCTCGCCCGCCGATCGACATCAGCCTGCGCGATCCCGCCGCGACGACGACCTGGGCGACCACGCTGGGCGGCGTCTCCTTCGCGCCCGGCCATGTCCGCCTGCCCGAAGGCGCCGCCATTCCCACGCTCGCGGGCTTTGCCGAGGGGGCGTGGTGGGTGCAGGATATTGCCGCATCCTGCGCCGCTCGATTGCTGGGACCGGGCGCGGGGCGAAGCGTGCTCGACCTGTGCGCCGCGCCGGGCGGCAAGACGATGCAGCTCGCGGCGGCCGGCTGGGCCGTGACGGCGATCGACCAGTCGCGCAAAAGGCTGGAGCGGCTGTCCGAAAATCTGGCCCGCACCGGGCTGAGCGCGGCGGTGGTAGAGGCGGATCTGCGCCAGTGGCAGCCGCCCGCGCCGGTCGATGCGATCCTGCTCGACGCGCCCTGTTCGGCGACCGGCATCTATCGCCGCCATCCCGATGTGCTGCACCGCATCGGCCCGCGCCAGATCGCCGAACTGGCTGAATTGCAGACGCAATTGCTGGCCCGCGCGGCCGGCTGGCTGAAACCGGGCGGGCAGATCATCTATGCCACCTGTTCGCTGGAGCAGGCCGAGGGCGAAGCGCAGATCGACCGCTTCCTGGCCGATCATCCCGACTTTACAGTGTCGCCGGCCGATCCCGCCGCGCTGCCCCAGGGCATGGCGCCGGACGCGCGCGGCTGGCTGCGCACCTTGCCCCAAACGCTCGCGGATCATGGCGGCACCGACGGATTTTTCATCGCGCGCCTTGCCAAAAATGCAAACTAAGCATTAACCATGAACGGGTTAGACCAGATGGTCCGTCATCCGGCTGGCTCGTCAGCCGGTTGCTCCGTCAGAAGGTGCGCCGCATTTGCGTCCGATCGAACCCTTGCCGTTGAACCATAGCTGGCCGCTCTACGACCTGCGCACCCACCTCGCCCCGGTGCTGCTGGACCCGGACATCGCCCGCAGCGACGCCGCGCTCGCCGAACGCGGGCTGGGTCTGTGGCATTGCGACCTGGCCGACAATCAGTTGCGCTGGACGGCGGGCGTCTATGATATTTTTGGGCTGGACCGGGATCTCGACGTGGCCCGCCCGCTCGCGGTGTCGCTCTACGCCCCGGATTCGCGCGAACCGATGGAGCGGCTGCGCGCCTATGCCATCCGCCACAAGCGCGGCTTCACCCTGGACGTCGACATCGAACAGGCGGACGGCATGGGACGCTGCGCGATGCGGCTGATCGCAGCGCCGGTGCTGGACGCGGCGGGGGAGGTCGTCGGGCTGCACGGCGTCAAGCAGATGCTGGCCCAGGGCGCACCCCCCTCCCACCGGCTCGATCCCACTATTTTCGTCATGCTTTGACGGGCATTGGCGGGCGCTGGCGGGTGCCGGCCGACTCGCAGGAAAATCTCCGTTGCCACCTGCCCCCACGACGATTAAGGCGAACGGTTAATGACCCGTCCGATCCTCATCTCGCCCTCCATCCTCTCCGCCGACTTCGCCCGCCTGGGCGAAGAGGTCCGCGCCATTGACGATGCCGGTTGCGACTGGGTGCATATCGACGTCATGGACGGCCATTTCGTGCCCAACATCACCATCGGCCCGGCCGTGGTGAAGGCGCTGCGCCCGCACACGCAAAAGCCGTTCGACGTTCATCTGATGATCTCGCCGGTGGACCTGTATCTGGACGCCTTTGCGCAGGCGGGGGCCGACATCATCACCGTCCATCCCGAAGCCGGGCCGCACATCCACCGCAGCGTCCAGCATATCAAGTCGCTGGGCGTGAAGGCGGGCGTGGTCCTGAACCCCGGCACCCCGGCCAAGATGCTCGATTATCTGATCGACGAGGTTGACCTGATCCTGGTGATGAGCGTCAATCCGGGGTTTGGCGGGCAGAGCTTCATCGAGAATCAGCTGCGCAAGATCGAGGCGATCCGCAAGATGATCGACAAGTCGGGCCGCGACATCCGGCTTCAGGTCGATGGCGGCATCGATTTCACCACCGCGCCGCGCGCGATCGACGCCGGCGCGGATGTGCTGGTGGCCGGCACCGCGACCTTCCGCGGCGGTCCGGGCGCCTATGCCGACAATATCCGGCGATTGCGCGGCGGGTGAGCGAGCCGCGTCGTATGCCCGTCCGCAAAGGCCAGGATCTTCCGCCCGAAGCGGGCGATGACGGCATCGAGCAGGGCAAGCGGCTCATCCGCGTCGCGGATGACAAGGGGCTGTCGCTGACCCAGCGGATCGCCAATCATTTCTATCTGCTGAGCTGGAAGACGCCGATCCACGGGCGCAAGCTCAAGGGCAAATATCCGCTCAAGCTGCTCGCCGTGCCGGATGACGAAGTGCCCGGCGACAGCCGCGCCGGGGCGGCGATCCGCGCGGGCTATTTCCTGTTTCGCGGCCAGAAGCAGCCGATCGACACGCTGGATTTCGCCCGCCCCGGCATCGGCCCCGCCTTCGCCGACTATCTGCACAGCTTCCGCTGGCTGCGCGACCTGGCCAGCAGCGCGACGCGCGAACAGGGCGCGCCGATCGCCGAAACGGTGATGCGCAAATGGCTGGCGGCCCATGCCGAAACCCCCAGCGAACCCGCCTGGCGCGCTGACAATGCCGGCTGGCGCCTGCTTTTCTGGACCGCCCATGCGCCGCTGATCCTGTCGTCGAGCGATCTTGTCTATCGCTCGCTGGTGCTCAACTGCATCGCCCGCACCGCCCGCCATCTCGACCGCAGCGCCGACAAGGCGCCGATGGGCCTGCCCCGTCTGGTCGCCTGGGGCGCGATCCTGGCCGCGGCGCTGCTGATCCCCGGTGGCGAGGCGCGGCGCGTCTTTGGCGAAGCCGGGCTGAAACGCGCGATCGACACCGGCCTTCATCCCGATGGCGGGATCCTGTCGCGATCGCCACTGGCGCAGTTGGAGGCGGTGATGCTGCTGGCCATGCTGCGGGCCATCTATGACGTGCGGCGCGAAAAAGCGCCATTATGCCTGACCGATGCGCTGTCGCGCGCGGTGCCGGCGCTGCTGGGCCTGACCCATGGCGACGGGGGCCTTGGCAACTGGCAGGGCGCGGGCGCGATCGACCCGCAAAGCGTCGAGGCGGTGATCGCCGCCAGCCGGGTGCGCACCCGGCCGCTGCGCCAGGCGCGCGACTGGGGCTATCAACGGATCGCCGCCGGCGCGACCGTGGTGCAGGTCGACGCCGCCCCGCCGCCGGTCGCGCGCCTCGCCGAAGCGGGTTGCGCCTCGACCGGCGCGATCGAAATCAGCGACGGGCCGCTGCGCCTGATCGTCAATTGCGGCGGCGCGGGGCTGGAGGGCGCGTGGATTTCCCGCGATCTGGCGCAGGGCCTGCGCACCACCGCGGCGCACAGCACGCTGGTCCTCAACGACAGCAATTCCACCGCCCTGCTGCCCGACGGCACGCTGGGCAAGGGCGTGACCGAGGTGGAGCTGAACCGGCAGGAACTGGACAATGGCAGCCGGCTGGACCTGTCCCATGACGGCTATGTCCGGCGGCTGGGCTATGTCCATCGCCGCCTGCTGCTGGTCAGCGGCGACGGCCGGGAAGTGCGTGGCGAAGACATGCTGACCCCGGCGGAACGCCGCAAGAAGCCGGGCAAGCAGCCGGTGCAGCTCCGCTTCCATCTCGCCCCCGGCGTCGAACCGACGCTGACCGCCGACAGCCAGGGCGCGCTGCTGCGCATCGACCTGGGCGCGCTGTGGCAGTTCCGCACCGGCGCGGGCGTGCTGAGCGTCGAGGACAGCCTGTGGGTCGACGGCGACGGCCGCCCCCATCCGGGCAAGCAACTGGTGGTGACGGGCGAGGCGCTGCCCGGCGGATCGAGCATCGGCTGGCTCTTCAAGCGGATGGGCTGACCGCCGGCCCGGCAGCTTCGGATGGGGAGCAGGCAGGCGCCAGTCCCCTCGTCACCCCCCCCACGGACGCGCGACCCCATCTCCCCGGCCCTGCGCCTGGGAGCAAGGTCAAGAGACGGGGTTTCCGCGTTGGCAGGAATGACGAGAAGGGGTGGGAGTGGGCATCCGTTTCCCCCGTGCTTGATATCCGCATTGCGCCATTGGCAGCCGTTCCACAGCGATCTTGCTGAGCTTGGAAGCAGGCCTTCTGCTTATGAACAGGGCCGGGACACTGCCGACATTTCTGTGGGCAACTTGAACGTCCGCCGGTGCTAAAAACCGGCATTTCTTCCAAGTATTGTTGGGGTTTCTACTCAGATATAGATTTAAGCCCGTTGAAATGCAGTGGCGCTACTGCCTCGATCATTTCAAGAAGATACGCGACGTTCTTCTGGGTCTCCGCCACGATGGCAGGATCAAACCCTTTGCCCGTGATGTGTGAGTTGTCATTCGTGAACTTGTATATAGCGGTCTTTTTATCCTCGTCGAAATTGGTCTTCGATAGCTGGTCGTATGTATTGCCGTTGGCCGGCACATGAAACTCTAAAAAGGTCTCCAAAACCTTTCTAGCGACATTGGGGATATGATAGCAGCTTTGGATCGTGCCATCCGACCTATATTGGTAAAGCGTTTTGAACAGATAGTGATATTCTGTCGGGTGCTTTTCCAAAAGGGTATCCAGCGGCGCAATTTTTGATTGCCTCGCGCCATTCGCCTCTGAACAGATGAGCATGTAATGGCTCTTATTATTGATGCGTGAGAGCCAGTTAAGCAACAATTTTAGAAAATCGAAATTGTGCGTTAGGATGATGACCTGTTTGGCATTCTTCACTGCATTCTTCAGGAAGGAAAAGGCCTGATAGATCGAGGATGAGTCGAGGCTCGAAATCGGATCGTCGATCACAACGATCCCGTCCTGAATGTTGAAGTCGTTGTCGTTTAAGTGGACAATAAAATATACGAATGCGATCGCAGTCTTCTCGCCCTCGCTCAATCGCTTCGCGGCTTTCCCGCGCCTGAGAACCCTGTAGCCTTCATCGATGGACTCGAATGTCAGGTCGGTGCGACCTAGGAACGTCGCGATCCTCTTGCTCAATTCAGCGCTACCGGCGTGTGCGCTGGAAATCGTCGCCTTCCGCTCAGCAATGAGCGCGCGGATCGAGTCGAGACTTCGGGCGTCGCCAGAGTCGGCAGAGCCGTTTGTCAGCGTCTCAATTCTACGTGTCTTGTTTTCAATTTCCGCTTCGAGTGCCGCGATCTGGCCGTGGATGCCGGAGAGGTAGTGGGTTTCAATCGCTGTTCTCGCCTCAGCCTTCTCGCGCTCAAAATCGGCCGACTTCGCATTGTGGCGCCTCACGATCTCCGACATGGCGTCGATGGCGGCGAGGAAACCTGACGGCTCTATAACCTCCGTCGGATCGAGCGAGACGGTGCGCTCCGTGAGCTTGCGGGACAAAAGCGATTGGACTGCACCCATCTGCTCGCTCAAGGCAGTCTGTGCGACCTGAAACTCGGCCTCCTTGGCGATCCATTCCGGGCGAAGCTCGCCATAGAACGCGCTCTTCGCCGGCAATTCGATAGACCGGATGGCATGCGAAATGCGCGTCCCGAACGCTTGCGCGTTTTCGATGTCCGATTTCAACCTCTGATCTTCGATACTGAAATGTTCGGCCAAAGCGGAGATGCGATCCGCCGGAAGGCCCTGCGCGCAAAATTCACAGGTCTCGGACTCGTGGTTGCGATGGAGCTGCAGTCCGGCCTCCACCCATCCTGCGATGTCCGGGTTGGCGGTCAGGCGTGCGATGGCGGCCGACTGTGCCGTTCGCCTGGCGAGGGCGTGAGCTGTGCCGAGATAGCGTGCGATGATGTCTTTCAGAGCGATAGGAGCTTCTACGGGACCGGCCGCGATCGGCGGAACGGCGATCCCAGCAATCTGGTCTTCCTGTTGCTGATGGAGGGTTGCCCTGTGCTTCTCCAGTGTACGCTCGTCATGAATTTGTGGAGTGACGAGCTTTGCGAATGCCTTTTCGGCGTCCGGCTTCCTGAAATTTCTCAGTGTCGTGCCGCTGGTTGCTTCACCAATCGTTTTCGCGATCGCCGAAAACGCCGTGTCCTTTTCTTTTCCTACCTTGGCGACCGCTTTCTTTTCGGCCTCGATCAACGCCTCCCGGCCAGCAAGGGCAGTTTCGTCCGTGCGAACCTCGTCTGCGAGCTGCTTGTTATCCTGCCCGACAATGAGGATCGGCCGAATCGGTCCGTCGAAGCGGCCAATGTTCGCCTGCACATAGTCAGCGTTGAAAACGCGGATGCCGGTCGGGCATTTCTGGCCGGGCACGAGTTGGCCCACGCTGGTCTCGAGGGAATAGTCGAGGTCAGGGTGGTCGGCATGAGTGCCCTCGGGCAACGCGGCGAACAGATTCGACAGGGTTGTCTTGCCGGTGCCGTTGTCGCCATAGAAGACGTTGTAGCGTTTCAGCTTTTGGAGCTCGGCAGGGGCCGAAAAGTCCGAGAAGATGCCAAGCCCCTTTATCTTCTTTATCGAAACCAGCATGATTCAGCCCCCGCCTGCAATCGCTTGCTCAGAGATCGCCAATACGACCTTTAGGAAGCGAGGCTGACCATGATTGATGTGGACAGTCAATCCGAGTGGTAGATACCGGCGAGGAGCAGGCGTTAATGCGAGGGCTGCCGCGCGACTTGAAGTGGTCGCCAGCCGATGCTGTGTGAGCGTCAGCTAACGCCGCGACGTCGGTCCGAACCGGACAGTCGCCTATCGGCCAATATTCTCAACGTCATGCCAGCGCAGGCTGGCATCTCAGGCGGAGACGCGCAGCAGCCGGGGTGGCAGTTTTCCAGCGTCCTCCCGCTGCGCCTGAGACCCCATCCTCCGCTGGTGTGACGATCATGGGGATGGCCGCGTTCAAGCGACCTTGCCCCCCGCTCGACGATCCACTTCCGGTCGCCTCCCGACCGGCCCTCACCCCTGTCAGCGAAAGCCGCCGTCGGACAGCCGGAAAGTCTTCCAATGTAGGATTTTCTCTGGTCTATCCTGCCCGATGGACCCGTGCCGCCACCCGCCCCCCGACCCCCGACCCTCCGCCGCTGCACCTGATGCGTCGGTGGCGCGTCGCTGTGACTTTGCTGTCGCGTCGGTGGCGCGTCGCCGTTACCCGGCTGGCGCGTCACTGATACGTCACTGGCGCGTTGCCGACGCTTTACAGGCGCGATTGGCCCGAAATGCCCTCGCATGGTCCGACGACGGTGTGAACTTCGCCCCCGGCGCGTCGCCGGCGCGTCCGGGGCTGTATTTTTGTCCCGCCCCCCATTAAGGGAACGGCGCAAAGCCGTTTCGCCTTTTTGCCTGTAGGAAGCTCCTTCTCATGACCGTCACGCCCACCGACCTCCCCATCAAGCGCGCCCTCCTGTCCGTGTCCGACAAGGCCGGCCTCGTCGAACTGGGCCAGGCGCTGGGCCGACATGGGGTGGAGCTGGTGTCGACCGGCGGCACGGCCAAGGCGCTGCGCGAGGCGGGCCTGGACGTGAAGGATATTTCCGACCTCACCGGCTTTCCCGAAATGATGGACGGCCGCGTCAAGACGCTGCACCCCAAGGTCCATGGCGGCCTGCTCGCGGTGCGGCGCAACCCGGAGCATGTCGCGGCGATGGACGCGCATGACATCGGCGCGATCGACCTGGTGGTCGTCAACCTCTACCCCTTCGCCGCCACGGTCGCCAAGGGCGCGGAGCGCGACGAGATTATCGAGAATATCGACATTGGCGGCCCGTCCATGGTCCGGTCCGCCGCGAAAAATCATGAAAGCGTGGCGATCGTTACCGATCCCGCCGACTATGCCCGGCTGATCGCCGAGATGGACGAGAAGGCGGGTGCGACCAGCTATGATTTCCGCCGGATGCTGGCGGCCAAGGCCTATGCGGCGACGGCGGCCTATGATTCGATGATCGCCAGCTGGTTCGCCTTCGCCGACCAGGGCGTCGCCTTCCCCGAAACGCTGGCCGTGGCGAGCAAGCTCGGTTCCACCCTGCGCTATGGCGAAAATCCGCATCAGTCCGCCGCGCTCTACCTGCCGGTCGGGCCGACCGCCAACGGCATTGCGCAGGCGCAGCAGGTCCAGGGCAAGGAACTGAGCTACAATAATTATAACGACGCCGACGCCGCGCTGGAACTGGTCAGCGAATTTCGCGACGGGCCGCCGACGGTGGTGATCGTCAAGCACGCCAATCCCTGCGGCGTCGCGACCGGCGAAACGCTGATCGAAGCCTATGAAGCGGCGCTCGCCTGCGACAGCGTGTCGGCCTTTGGCGGCATCATCGCGGTCAACCGCCCGCTTGACGGTCCCACCGCCGAAGCGATCAGCGGCATTTTCACCGAAGTCGTCGCCGCCCCGGACGCCGATGATGCGGCCCGCGCGATCTTTGCGAAGAAGAAGAATCTGCGCCTGCTGCTCACCGGCGACCTGCCCGATCCGGCGCGCGCAGGCCTCCAGATCAAGACCATCGCCGGCGGCCTGCTGGTGCAGGGCCGCGACAATGGCCAGGTGGACCGCGCCGCGCTCAAGGTCGTGACGAAGCGCGAGCCCAGCGAACAGGAACTGAAAGACTGCCTGTTCGCCTGGACCGTCGCCAAGCATGTGAAATCGAACGCCATCGTCTATGCCAGGGATGGCAGCACGGCCGGTGTCGGCGCGGGCCAGATGAACCGCCTCGAATCCGCGCGCATCGCCGCGTGGAAGGCGAAGGACGCGGCCGAGAAGGCCGGCTGGAGCCAGCCGCGCACCATCGGGTCGGCGGTCGCCTCCGACGCCTTCTTCCCCTTCGCCGACGGGCTGCTGGCGGCGGTCGAGGCGGGCGCGACCGCGGTGATTCAGCCGGGCGGTTCGATCCGCGACGATGAAGTGATCGCCGCGGCCGACGAGGCGGGCCTGGCGATGGTCTTCACCGGGATGCGCCACTTCCGCCATTAAGTTTTGACGCGGGTGCGAAAGGCCGCCTTTCGCACCCGCAAAATCGCGGAAATCCGCCACTTTTTGTCAAGTGGCCCCTTTTCAATGGCGCCGGGCGCGCCTATTTAGGGCGCGACCCTACTTCCACGTCAGACGTGGGGCGCAAGACCAGAAAAAACTGTTCGACAGGAGTTACAAGGATGACCAACAAGACGCTGGTGGCGCTCGCCGCCACGATGGCCCTTGCTCTGCCCGGTGTGGCGAGCGCCGGGAGCAACGACATGGATGTGATCGTCGACGGCAATACGGGCGCCGAAACCCGTTCGGTCGCCGTATCGCTGGCCGACCTCAATCTGGCAAGCGCCAGCGGAATCCGCCGCGCCGACTATCGGCTGATCCGCGCCTCCAAGCAGGTGTGCGGCTTCGTCAACGGATCGGTCCTGCCGGTGACCGAAGATTATCGCAACTGCTATGGCGCCGCGATCGACGGCGCCCGCAGCGACCTCGACGCCCTCGCCCAGCGCCAGGGCTGACGCCGCCACGCTTTCCTCCGCGATTTCTCGCGGCAGCCTTCCCCCACACGAAGGGGACTGCGGGGGCCGTTTCACGCAAGTGGAACGGCCCTTTGCAATGCCGGCCCCATTGTCCTTACCAGCCATTAACCACTCCTTAGAAGATTTCCTTCAACCCGGACGCCACGAAGGATCATCCGGGGGAATAGCTTGCCATGCCGCGTACCGACCAAAGCGTGGACGTCGCCATCATCGGGGCCGGCCCCGCTGGCCTGACCGCCGCCTATCTGCTGACCAAGCAGGGTTTCAGCGTTACCGTGATCGAAAAAGACCCCATCTATGTCGGCGGGATCAGCCGCACGGTCGAGCTGGACGGTTTCCGATTCGACATTGGCGGACACCGTTTCTTTTCCAAGTCGAAGCAGGTGGTCGACCTGTGGAACGAGATTTTGCCCGACGATTTCATCCAGCGCCCGCGGATGAGCCGCATCTATTATGAAGGCAAATTCTACAGCTATCCGCTGCGCGCGTTCGAGGCGCTGTGGAATCTGGGCATATGGCGCTCGACGCTCTGCATGGCGAGCTTCGCCAAGGCGCGGCTCTTCCCCAATCGCAACATCCAGTCTTTCCAGGACTGGACCGTCAACGCTTTCGGCCACAAGCTTTTCTCCATCTTCTTCAAGACCTACACCGAAAAGGTCTGGGGGATGCCCTGCGACGAAATGTCGGCCGACTGGGCGGCGCAGCGGATCAAGGGGCTGTCGCTGTGGGGCGCGGTCAAGGATGGGCTGAAGCGCAGCCTGGGCCTGAACAAGAAGCCCAATGACGGCATGGAAACCAAGACCTTGCTCGAAAGCTTCCGCTATCCGCGCCTTGGCCCCGGCATGATGTGGGAAGCCGCGCGCGACCATGTGCGGGCCGGCGGCAACCGGATATTGATGGCGCACAGCTTCAAGCGGCTGGAGGAAGATCAGGCACGGCCCGGTTCAGACGGGGGCGCCTGGCGTCTGATCGCCGAAGGTCCGGATGGCGATGTCGCCATCAGCGCCGCGCATGTCATTTCGTCGGCGCCGATGCGCGAACTGGCGGGGCGCATCCATCCGCTGCCCGCGACGCTGCCGCAGGCCATGGACCTGAAATATCGCGACTTCCTGACCGTTGCGCTGATGGTGAAGGGAGAGGATATTTTCCCCGACAACTGGATCTACATTCACGATCCCAAGGTCCAGGTCGGCCGCATTCAGAATTTCCGCAGCTGGTCGCCCGAAATGGTGCCCGATCCGACGCTCGCCTGCGTCGGCCTTGAATATTTCTGCTTCGAAGGCGACGGCCTCTGGTCCTCGCCCGACGCCGATCTCATCGAATTGGCCAAGCAGGAAATGGCGACGCTGGGCCTGTGCAACCCGGACGACGTGGTCGGCGGGGCGGTGGTGCGGCAGGAAAAGGCCTATCCGGTCTATGACGATGCCTATGCCGCCAATGTGCTGGCGATGCGGACCGAACTGGAAGCGCGCTATCCCACGCTCCACATGGTCGGCCGCAACGGGATGCACCGCTATAATAATCAGGATCATGCGATGATGACGGCGATGCTGACCGTGCGCAACATCGTCGCGGGCAAGCGCGTCCACGACGTGTGGCAGGTCAATGAGGATGCCGAATATCATGAAGCCGGCGCGGAAGGGCAGGACGCCGATGCGCAGGCCGCGCTCGCCAGCGTCCGTGCCGTGCCGTCGCGCCTGAAGGCCGCCTGACCCCATGGGCGGCCAACGGGCTGGCATGGCGGGGCGCCTGCGCGCGCGCGCAGCGCCGATCGCGCGCCTGATGTTCGCCCGCTATCTGCTGGCCAGCATCGGCGCGCTGTCGGGCGACTTTGCGATTTTCCTGATGCTGGGCCGGGCGGGTTTGCCGCCGGTCGCGGCCGCCTGTGCCGGCTATGGCGCGGGCCTGCTGATCCATTGGGTGATCAGCGTCCGCTATGTGTTCGACACCGGCGCCGGCCCCTCCCACGGCCAGCGCCTCGCCTTCATCGCCAGCGCATTGCTGGGCATGGGCATGACGATGGCGATGGTCGGCAGCCTCAGCCTGATCGGCATCGCCCCCGCCCTCGCCAAGCTGCTGTCGGTGCCGGCCAGCTTCCTCACCGTTTATGCGATTCGCAAATATGGCGTCTTCGCGCGCGCCTGATCTGCGCCGCGCTGCGCTCTGGGCAGGGCTGGCCTGGTTGATATGCAGCGCCGCGATGCTGTGGTGGTTTCATGGCGCCTTCGCCACCATGGCCTTTCGCGATCCCGACGATGCGATGCGGCTGGTGCAGGTGCGCGACTGGATCGGCGGGCAGGCTTTCTGGGACGTCAGCCAGCATCGGGTGAACCCGCCGCTGGGCGGACCGATGCACTGGTCGCGGATTGTCGACATGCCGATTGCGGGCCTGATCCTGCTGCTGCGGCCGATTGTCGGCGCGGCGGGCGCGGAACGTCTCGCCTGCGTCATCGTGCCATTGCTGCTGCTTGGCGGACTGACCGCCGCGCTGTTCACCGCCGCACGCCGCATCGCCGGTGATGCCGCCGCGCTGGTCGGCGTCGCGCTGCTGCTGACGACGCCCAGCATCCTCGTTCAATTCACCCCGCTGCGGATCGACCATCATGGGTGGCAGATCATGCTGGCCGGCATCGCTCTGATGGGCGCGATGGATGAGCGCGCGGCGCGTGGCGGCCTGATCGCTGGCCTGGCGCTCGCGCTATGGCTCCAGATTTCGAGCGAGGCGCTCCCCTATGCCGCGCTGTTCGCCGGCGTCTTCGCGCTGCGTCACTGGATCGACCGGGCGGAAACGCCACGCTTCGTCGCCTTTGCCCTGACCCTGGGCGGCGCGGCGCTGGTGCTGCTGGCGTTGCTGCGCGGCGGCCAGGCGCCGTTCGTCAGCCAGTGCGATGCGCTGTCCTTCGCCTATGTCTGGCCGCTGGTGGCGCTGGCGGACGCGAGCGCCACCGCCGTCCGCGCGATCGGCACGGGTTCGCCCACACGGCGGCTGGCGATCGCGGCGATCGGCGGCGGCGCGGCGATCGCCGTCTTCCTGCTGACCGGCGGGCCATGCCTGTCGGGCGATCCCTTCGCGGCGCTCGGCCCACTCGCCTACAAGCTCTGGTATCTGCAAGTCATGGAGGGCCGCCCCATCGAGGCACAGACCCTGACCATGCAGGGCGTGATCCTGCTGCCGCCATTATTGGGACTGGGCGCAACGCTGCTCGCGGCGGCGCGTAATCGGGACGGACGTAATCGAGAGGGTGCGCGGATGCGCTGGCTGACGCTCGCCCTGCTCCTGATCGGGGCGACGCTGGTGTCCATGCTGGTGATGCGGGCGCTCAGCGTCGCGCATCTCTTCGCCCTGCCCGGCATCGCCTGGCTGTTGCTCCTGCTGCTGCGTCGGGTGCAGCGGTCGGGGCTGGCGCTGGTGCGTGTGATCGGATCGGTTGCTCTGGTGCTGCTGACCCCGGCGGGGCTGTGCGCTGCCTGGATCGCGGTCGCCGCGCAGCCCGAAGCCGCCAAGAAGGCCGACGCCGATTGCCGCAGCGCCGCCGCATTGGCGGCGCTCGACGCGCTGCCGCCCGCCACCCTGTTCGCGCCGATCGACCTTGGTCCCGACATATTGATGCGGACCCGCCAATCTGTGATCGCCACCGCGCATCATCGCAATGCGGTCGGCATATCCACGGTGATCCGCGGTTTCGTCGCTGCCCCGGACCAGGCGCGGCATGTTATCGAACGCAGCGGCGCGCGCTATCTGGTCAGTTGCGACGGACTGAACGAGATGGCTCTGTATGAAAAGGAAAACCCCCGCAGTCTGGCCGCCATGCTGGCGCAGGGGAACCCTCCGCTTTGGCTGGAACCGCTGCCGGCCAACGGCTCGCTTCGCCTCTACCGGATCAGGCCGGCAGGAAATTGAGCGCCACGCCGTTCATGCAATAGCGCTTGCCGGTCGGGCGCGGCCCGTCGTCGAAGACATGGCCCAGATGCCCGCCGCAGCGCGCGCAATGAACCTCGGTGCGGGGATAGCCCAGGTCAAGATCGCGGCTGGTGCCCACCGCCTTGGGCAGCGGCGCCCAGAAGCTGGGCCAGCCGGTGCCGCTGTCGAATTTGGTCTTGGAACTGAACAGCTTTTGCCCGCACCCGGCACAGGCGAAGATGCCGGCGCGATGCTCCTTGTTGAGCGCGC
Source organism: Sphingobium sp. C100 (assembly GCF_000508185.1). Lineage (GTDB taxonomy): Bacteria > Pseudomonadota > Alphaproteobacteria > Sphingomonadales > Sphingomonadaceae > Sphingobium. The sequence goes on from NZ_AYOY01000152.1 coordinate 13,615, forward strand.
TGCTATAGGGATGTTCGGTCGCCTGTTGCCGCAGCACCTTATAGGCCCAGGGGCTGAGCTTTTCGCGCCATTGCGCATCGGTCAGGGTGAAGGGATAGGCGGCCTCCGCCTCGCCCGGCAGCAACTGCCATAGCGCCAATGCCGCCGCGCCGCTTGCCGCGCCACCCAGGAAATGCCGTCGGTTCATGACGCCTGTCTAGCGCAGTCAGCCTGTCGCCGGCCTGAACAATGTCTTCCACCAGCGCCCGCCCGATTGCATGACATGGCGGCGGAACAGCAGCACGCCGACCCGGATGATGATCGCAACGAACGCCGCTTGCCACAGCAGCGCCAGCAGATGCGGCCAGAGCGTCGCGTCCTGCGCCGCGCGCGCGATCATCGCGAAGGGCGAACTGAAGGGGAAGATGCAGGCCGCGATCTCGGCGGGCGACCCCATATGGTCGACGGCATAGCTGGCGAAGAAGAAGATCAGCATCTGCCCCATGGTGATCGGCATGTTGAGCGTCTGCACCTCCCGCACGGTCGCTGCCTGCGCGCCGATGCCCAGGAACAGCGAGCCGAGCAGCGTATAGGCCATGGCGAAATAGAGCGCCGCGAGCGCGAGGAAGATGGGCCAGCCGATCGCCGGCGCGGGCAGCGCGGTGGGCTGGCCGCCCGCCAGCAGGAATATCGCAAAGGCCGTGCCGCCCCAAAAGGCGATGCCCACGAAGCTCATCGCCAGCATCGCCATCAGCTTGCCCAGGAAAATCGCGTCGATCGGCACGGCCGCGGCCAATATCTCGATGATCTTGTTGGTCTTCTCCTCGACCAGGTTGGACAGGATCATGCCCGCCAGCAATATGGTGAGGAAGAACATCACCACTTGGGCGATGCGGCCGATGATGAGCCGCGCCTGCGCCTGTGCGCCCTGGCTGGTGGCGACCTCATTGCGTGTCACGGTGACGAATTGCAGCGTGCGTTCGGCCAGCGCGGCGGTCGACAACAGGCTGATGTCGCCCTGCAATATGTCGAGATCCCCCGCCTTCCCGGTCAGCACCGGATGCGCGAGCGTGCCCGAGAGAATCGCCACCACCTCCGAATCGGGCCGCGCCAGTTGCGCGCGCGGGCTGACGGTCGGCGACACGCGGCGCAGGCGCGGCAGCGCCTGATCGCCCATGCGCGCGACCAGCCGGTCATGGGCGCGCAGCACGGTCGCGCTGTCGGGCGCGGACATGGCGACCCCGACCACGGGGCGCAGGTCCGTGCTGGAAATTTTCTCGCCCAGCCCGCCAAAGGCAAAGCCGATGACGATCGGCAGCAGCGGCCCCAGCAGAAAAAGGATGAAGGTGCGCGACAGCACCACGGCGGTAAAGTCGCGCCGGGCGATGACGAAGGCGGCGCGCCATAGCTGCATCATGCCTCCTGCTCCTCCTGCCCTTCGCCGTCCGACATCTGCCGCGCCGCCGCCGCGCCCGCAATCGCGACGAAAGCGTCGTGCAGGCCGGGCCGTTCGATCGACAGGCTTTCGATCCCCGCCCGGTCGTCGATCAGCGCGCGCAGCAACGGCTCGATCCCGCCTTCGGGCAATGCGAAATGCCAGGCCCCCTCCTGCGCCACCGTGTCGGACGGCAGCGCGCGGCGCCAGGCGCCGTCGATCGCGCGGGTGCGCAACCGCACCTGCGGGCGCAGCCGGTCGCGCGCGTCGCTCACCGTGCCTTCGAAACGGATGCGCCCGCCCGCGACGATGGCGATCCGCTCGCACAGCCGCTCGGCATGGGCGATGACATGCGTCGAAAATAATATGGTGACGCCCTGTCGCGCCTGTTCGCGGATCAGCGCTTCCAGCTTTTCCTGATTGATCGCGTCGAGCCCGGAAAAGGGTTCGTCCAGCACGATCAGGCGCGGCTGATGGACGATGGTGCCGAACAGCTGGACCGTCTGGGCCATGCCCTTGGAAAGCTGGCGGATCGGCTTGTCGATCGCGGCGCCCATGCCATGGCCCTCCAGCATCGCCTTCGCCCGCTCGCGCCCCTGCCTGAGCGGCAGCCCCCGCAACGCGCCCATGAAGGCGATCGCCTCATAGGCCTTCATCGAGGGATAGAGACCGCGCTCTTCGGGCAGATAGCCGACCTGCCGCGCCATGCGCAGCGGCTGGCGCGCGCCGAGCAGGCTGCGATGCCCCTCATCCGGGTCGATGATGCCCAGCAAGGTGCGCAACAGCGTCGTCTTGCCCGCGCCATTGGGACCAAGGACGCCGTAGATGGCGCCCGCGGGCACCGCGATGTCGACCCCGTCGACCGCGCGGAAACTGCCGAATGTCTTGACAAGCCCATGGCCTTCGACGGCATAGGCCGATGGCCGGGCGGCCGCTGGGGCGGTGGACGATGCCGGAGTGTCGCCGATCATCCCGCCCTGATAGTCTGGACCCGTGCCCGTGGAAACCGAAACCTTGGAAGACCGGCTGAAAGCGCAGGCGATGCGGCTGGGCTTTGCCGCCTGCCGGATCGCCGACGCCGACGCCGCGCCCCAGGCGGGCGCGCGGCTGCGCCAATGGCTGGACGCGGGCCATCATGGCGACATGCTGTGGATGGAGGAGCGGGCCGAGCAGCGCGGATCGCCCCGCGGGCTGTGGCCCGCCGTGCGCAGCGTCATCATGCTGGGCATGAGCTATGCGCCCGCCCGCGACCCGCTGGCGCTGGCCGATGTGACCGACCGCGCGCGCTTTTCGGTCTATGCACAGGGCAAGGATTATCATGACGTCGTCAAGAAGGCGCTCAAAAGCCTGGCCCGCTGGCTGGTCGAACAACAGGCGCGCGATGGGGAGGCCGGCGGCCTCAAGGTGTTCGTCGATACAGCGCCGGTGATGGAAAAGCCGCTGGCGCAGGGCGCGGGCCTGGGCTGGCAGGGCAAGCACAGCAATCTCGTCAGCCGTACCCAAGGCAGCTGGCTGTTCCTGGGCGCCATCTATACCGAAATGGCGCTGGCCCCCGACGCGCCGGAGCGCGACCATTGCGGCAGTTGCTCCGCCTGCATGAGCGCTTGCCCGACCGACGCCTTTCCCGCCCCCTATGTGGTCGATGCGCGGCGCTGCATCTCCTACCTCACCATCGAGCATAAGGGGCCGATCCCGGAGGATCTGCGCGAAGGCATCGGCAACCGCGTCTATGGCTGCGACGATTGTCTGGCGGTCTGCCCGTGGAACAAGTTCGCCGACGCGGCGGCGGCGAACCGGGCGTTTGTCGGCCGCGCGGAACTGGCCGCGCCCGCCATCGCCGACCTGCTCGACCTTGACGACGCGACCTTCCGAGAGATTTTCTCCGGCTCCCCGATCAAGCGCATCGGCCGCAACCGCATGGTCCGCAACGCCGCCATCGCGGCGGGCAATAGCGGCGACGCGCGGTTACTGGATCGGCTGACGCCGTTGGCGCAGGATGACGATCCGGTGGTGGCGGAAGCGGCGGCCTGGGCGATCGGGAAGCTGACAGCCTGAAAAATCGGTCGCGCCATTATCGAGCCATCGGATTGGCCGGCAGCGACCACGACCGGGCATGGAATTTCAGCTTCGTTTGCAGCTGAGATTGGCCAATAGGCGACCGACAGGTTTAGGGCGCAAATGACGGGATAGCTGCCGTTGGAATGGTGTCGCCTCTCGACCCGTTGTCGCCATTCACGGACTGCGTTGTGAAGGACAGCTTCTGCTGTAACCGGCCGTTCGTTATAGTAGCCCCTAAGCCAACCACTTGGTAGCAGATTGCAAGAGGTGTTCGCGTTACGCGCAAAATATGCCCTTGTGGCGATCCCGATGCCTTCTGCAGTGCCGAAAATAAATTTTTGTAGTCCGCCCATCAGAATGGCGGCAACCTTTCCCACGCCCTTTGCAGGCGAAATTATTGACCAGGGCGTCAACGCATCGCGGCGGACGGATTTGACAAAATCTATGGAAATGAGAAATTGGGCCTCAGCCAGCGGCCGCTGGCACCGATCGCGCGCCTAGTCGTTCACTATATAATGACGAATTTGCGCGAGACCGGAGAGGTCTAACCAGGTGGAGAGCAACCATGGCCGATAAAGACCCGCAAGACACTGAAATTCTCGATGTAGTTGGCACGGGCATTAGTCCTGACGACCTCATCGCTGCGCTCAGCGCAAAATATCCGATGGATAATGTTATCGAAGGGCTGCAGCGCGCCATTGAACGTGAGAAAATTACGCTCGATCGTGCAGGCATGGTCGTAGCTGTGCGGCAGCTTGCTGAAGCAGCCTAAGAAAAATACCGGGGGGTAGTGAGTGTTAGTTGAGGAAGAGTCGCCTCTTGATAAGGCGCGTGTTGGCCGTTGTCATATAGACGATCTCACCCCCTCAATGGATCAAAGGCGCGCATTTGAGCGCGACCGGGACCGGATACTTTACTCCTCGGCATTCCATCGCTTGGCCGGCATCACACAGATTGTACGTGCCGGCGAGCTAGACATTTTTCATACTCGTCAGCAGCACACCTACAAGGTTGCCCAGATCGGACGCCGCTTGGCTCAGTATCGCCTAGATAAGCAGCCGAAGGCAGCGAAGCTTCACGGGCTCGATGCTGAGGTAGTCGAGGCAGCCTGTCTCGCGCATGATCTTGGGCACCCGCCTTTCGGGCATGCCGCAGAGCATGAACTCGACAGGCTCGTGTGCGATCCAACTCTTTGCGGTGGTCTTTTGGTGGATGCTGCTCCAGATGGATATGAAGGGAATGCTCAGACGTTCCGCATCCTGACAAAGCTCGCGGTTCGGTATGGTAAAGATAGCCCTGGGCTCGACCTTACCAGAGCGACGCTAGCGGCGACGCTGAAGTACCCGTGGTTACGGGACCTTTCGCACGACAAAAAGAAAAAGAAGTGGTCCGCTTACACGTCTGAAAAGTCGGCATTTGAATGGGCGCGTGCGCATTGCCGCAGCGACTACAAAACGGCTGAAGCAGAGTTGATGGATTGGGCGGATGACATCGCTTATTCCGTACACGATCTCGAGGATTTTCACCGCGTCGGGATAATCCCCTGGAGTGAGATTTTGTCCGATAAAGCCCGTGATCGGATCATCGACGGAGCGCTCAAAGTCTGGGCTCTGGACCCGAGCAATCCTGCCGATGCCCATGTCCGTCTGAAGCACGCAATGGACCGCATCAAACTCAGGACTAAGATGTTTCCGCGGGTCACGGATGAAGTCTATAATGGAGCGCGCGAGCAACGTCGTCAGCTCCGAAACTTCACCTCGACGCTAATCGGGGGGTACGTTCGCGCCGCGACTTTAGCTGAGAATCTTGAGGGCGACGCGGTCATCATCGATCCTGACGCTTCGGATGAAGTCCGGCTGCTGAAGTATTTTGCGCGCCACTACGTCATTGGACTACCAGCCTTGCATGCGCAGCAGTATGGACAGAAGCGCATCGTGCGCGACCTATTTTCGATCTTCCTCAAAGAAGGCAAGGTCAAAAATTTTGGCCTGTTCCCCACCCGCCTCCAATACATCTGGGAGGACAACTCTGATGACAAACCCGCGCGGCTGGCAGCAGACTGCGTCGCCTCTCTGACTGAAAATGAAGCGTACCAACTTCATGGACGCCTGATGGGCACTGAGAGTGGCTTGGTACTGGACCCCATCGTTCGGTGAATCATAAGTCGACACCATAACTTGCTCGTTGGGAGCAGGAGGCCGAATGTTCGCTTCCAAGCGCACACAAAATTCAACTGAACTACCGATCATGGCGCAATGCGGATATCAAGCACGGTAAAAACCGATGCCCGCTACCCACCCTTTCCTTCGCCTCGCCGTTCGCTTCGAACGCAGTCGAGAAGCGCGAAGCGCGCCGCCGCCATGCCGCATATGCCCCTTCCAATGTAGGATTTCCTCTGGTCTATCCTCTGCGGTGGACCGGCCTTTCCCTCTCCCGCCGCTTGATGCGGCCCCGTCGCGCGACCGGCGCGTCGCTGGCGCCTCACTGGCGCGCCCGTGGCGCGTCGGTGTGACCCATCTGTGGCCTCGGTGGCGCGTCGGTGTGACCCAACTATGGCCTCGGTGGCGCGTGGGTGCGGCTTGGCAGGCGCTTTCCCGTGGCTATTGGCCCCAAAAGCCCGACAACGGTGTGAACTTCGGCCCTGTGACCTTTCCGGCCGGGCTATTTCGCCTGCAAGGCGGTGATGCACGCCCCCGGATCGACGTCGGCGCCGGTCGGCGCGCGCGCATCGACATGCGTCACCACCGGCTCCTTCCCCCGCGCAGGCGCGTAGAGATAGGCGTCGAGCACGCAGCGGCCATTGGCGAATTGCAGCTTGCGCACCGTGGTTTCGCGAATGTCCAGCCGGGGCTGGCCGAACAATTGGGTCAGGCGCCGCGCATCCGATCCCAGCAGCGGCCCCTGTCTGGTGAAGGCGCTGGCCGGCGGTCCGGCCGGCGGCGGGGTATAGCCGGTGCGCGGCACGACGGACGCGCCGCAGGCGGCCAGCGGCGCCAGCAACAGCGCGGGCAGGAAACGCGGAAAAGTCATGATCTGGTCTTTCGCCCGAGCAGCATATGCACCGCCATAGCCGCGCTGAAGATCGGCGCAAGCAGGTTGGCGACGGGTATCAGGAAGGCGAGCGCCGAAACGAGCCCGATGAGCCACCGGCTGCCGCGCGGGATGGGTGGCAGGGCGGGATGACGCGGCTCCACCATGTCGGCCATGTCGCGCCCCAGCAGATAGGCGTTGAGCGCCAGGAACAGGCCGATCGTCCCCACCCCCGTCACCAGCAGGGCGACATAAGCGGGCAGCGCGACGAGGTTCCAGCCGATCGTCCTCGCCAGCGACGCGAGCGCGAAGCGCAGGCTGCGCGCCCAGCCGACCGGTCGGGCGGCGGCATGGGGATAGTCGGCCCGCTCCACCGCCTCGATCATGTCGTCGGCGAACAGGCCCATCACCGCCATCGCCGTGGCGCGGAACAGCAGCCAGCCCGCCGCGACCACGATCAGCGCCGTCGCGGTCGCCTCCGCAAAGCCGCCGCCGCCCCAGCCCAGCCAGAGCCGCAGCGCGTGGAAGCCGCCCCACAGGGCCGCCGCAAGCAGGGCGAAGAGCAGCAGCGTCAGGATCAGCGTCTTGCCCATCAGGCGCAGCGCGGCGCCGTGGAAGATGGACGGAAAAGCGCGCAGGGCAGCGGTCAGGACCATGGCTCCGCTATCCTCCCGCCCGACGCCCAGGTCAATCAGCGCCGTTGCACGGCCGCCACCGGCCCGATAGAGACGGGGAAATTTTATTCCCAGCAAGACAAGGATATTGCGTGACCGCTTCCGCACCCGCTCTGGACGTCGTCGCCATCGGCAACGCCATCGTCGATGTTCTCGCCCGCAGCGACGACGGCTTTCTGGCCGAACATGCGCTGACCAAGGGGGGGATGCAGCTGATCGACGCCGACATGGCCGAAACCCTCTATGCCGACATGCCCCAGGCCAAGGAAATCAGCGGCGGATCGGCCGCCAACACGCTCGCGGGCCTCGCTGCGCTGGGCAAGAAATGCGGCTTCATCGGCCAGGTCAATGACGACCAGCTGGGCGCGGTGTTCGCCCATGACGTGCGCGCGCTCGGCATCCGCTTCGACACGCCGGTGATGCAGGGCGACGTGCCGACCGCGCGCTGCCTGATCCTGGTGACGCCGGACGCACAGCGCACGATGAACACCTTCCTGGGCGCCTCGCAATATCTGCCGGAGGAAGCGCTGGACCTGGACCTCATCCGGTCGGCCGGCATTCTCTATCTGGAAGGCTATTTGTGGGACCCGGAACAGCCCCGCGCGGCGATGCGGGCGGCGATCGACGCGGCGCGCGACGCGGGCCGCAAGGTCGCCTTCACCCTGTCCGACAATTTCGTCATCGACCGGCATCGCGCCGACTTCCTGAACCTGATCGACCAGGGGCTGATCGACATACTCTTTTCCAACGAAGGCGAAATCCAGTCGCTGGCGCAGGTCGATGATTTCGACAAGGCGCTCGGCCGGTTCGCGGGCAAGGTGCCGGTGCTGGTATCGACCCGCAGCGAAAAGGGCGCGGTGGCGATCGTCGATGGCGTGCGATACGAGGCGCCGGCCGCCCCGGTCAGCCAGATCATCGACACCACCGGCGCGGGCGACCTGTTCGCTTCGGGTTTCCTGGCCGCGCATATCGACGGACGCGACGTCGCCGATTGCCTGACGCTGGGCGCGGTCGCGGCGGCAGAGGTGATTTCCCATTGGGGCGCGCGGCCGGAAGAGGATCTGGCCGTGATCCGGGACCGGCTGTTCGCGTAACGCCCGTTTCCGCCCGGATGAACCTGCTCAGGCCGCCTTCTGCTTGCGGAACAGGGTGCGGTCTTCCGGGCCGAAGCCCCAGCGCCAGATGACGAAGCCATAGGCGCCCAGGATCGCCCAGACCCCCACGACCAGTTCCACCCATTCGAAATGCGGCGGCAGGGCCACGAAGGCGGCGCCGACGATGCAGGCGACACCCGCCGCACTGAGCAGGGGCCAGCGCCAGGCATTGACGGGCGCGTCCAGCAGCCGCGCGAGCAGGCGCGCCTTCACGAACGCCCCCACCGCCAGCGCCAGGCACAACGCCAGCGCGGGCGCGGCGGCGACCCACATCACCGGCAGTTCCATCCGCCGCGCCAACAGGATCAGGACGAAACTGGCCGCCGCCTGCAACCCGATCATGACGAGCGAGATCATCAGATTCCGGTGCCGCGCAATATAGACCAGCGCCGATTCGCTGACGACGGCGGTGGCCGCAATGACTTCGGCCAGCAGCAGGAAGGCGAGCGCGCCCGTTCCGCCGACGAAATTGGGGCCGACCAGGCCCATCACCGCCTCGCCGGGAATGCCCAGGGCAAGGGCGATGCCCGCCTGGGCGGCGATGATCCAGAAGCCGACCTGGCTCACCTGCCGGGCGATCGCACCCAGGTTGTTTTCCGCCAGATTGCGGGTGATGACCGGCCCCAGGATCGGATCGAAACTGGTCTTGAGCTTCTGCGGCAGCGACGCGACCTGCTGCGCGACATAATAGATACCGATCACCGCCGGGCTGACGAACAGGCCCAAAATGGCCATATCGATCCGGCGCGACCCCCATTCGACGCCATCGGCGGCGGCAAGCGGCAGGTTGCGCCGGGCAAGTCGCCACAACCGGCCGAAATCCGGGGTCCAGCCGCGCGGCAGGCCATAATGGCGCACCAGCGGGATGAGCGATGCCACCAGCGCCGCGATCATCGACACGGCATAGGACAGGATCAGGCCGTCGCGCTTGGAATAAAAGGCGAAGATGAAGGCGCCGATGCTGATCGCCCATGGCTCGATGATCGAGCGGGCGCGCACCGTCGCGCCGACATCGAAGCGATAGGCGCAAGCGGCAAGCGCGACGTCCGAACAGGCCACCGCAATGACGACCAGCGCCAGCAACCGGTCAAGGCCGTTGATGCCGCTGTTCGGAAACATGGCCTGGGGAAAGGCGACCAATATGCCGACGCCCACGAGCGAAGCCGTCAGCGTCACGATCATCGCTTCAGTCACGACATGGGCATGGGGGCGGCCGGTCTGGGCGAGCGCCCCGGCGAGACCGCGTTTCAGACCGAGCGTCGCGATCTGGGCCACGAACTCCACCACCAGCACGGCATAGGCGAAACGGCCCAGCGCCTCCGCGCCATAGACGCGGCCGGCGATGAACAGAAATGGCAGGCGCGCGGCGAGGCGCAGGAGGAAACCGAAAATATTGGTCCGTCCACCCCTGGCAAGCGCTGCGATGTCTCGATCCTCGGGCTGCTCCTGCGCCCCTTCTCGCGGCAGCGATGCCTCGCCCGCCGAATTCGGCTTTCCCCCCTGCGTCATGCGTTCATGTCGATTCTCATCATCCTGTGATCATAACGCACGCGGTTCATTCGGGTCGCAACGGACGCGCGAGCAACGCGTCGATAACCTGGTTCAACGGCGCGGCATCGGCCAGCAGCGCACAGACCGCTTCCACCACCGGCATTTCCACGCCAGCCGCGCGCGCGGCGTCGCGCAGCACCGGCGCGGTATGCGCGCCTTCGGCCACGGTGCGGCGGTTGGCCAGGAGATCGGCGGCGCTCGCGCCCTCGCCCAGCCCTTTGCCGAGCGAGAAGTTGCGCGAATTGGTGGAGGAGCAGGTAAGGACGAGGTCGCCCAGCCCCGAAAGGCCACCCAGCGTTTCCGCCCGTGCGCCGCGCGCCAGGCCGAAGCGCGTCATTTCGGCAAAGCCCCGGCTGATCAGCGCAGCCCGTGCGTTGAGGCCGAGGCCTGCGCCTTCGGCCACGCCACAGGCGATGGCGAGGACATTCTTGACCGCGCCGCCAATTTCCGCGCCGATGACATCGTCGGACAGATAGGGGCGGAACGACGACCGCGCGATGCGGGCGGCAAGACGCTGGCCCAGTTCCTTGTCTTCGCACGCCAGAGTGATGGCGGTCGGCAGCCCCTTGGCCACTTCATGCGCGAAGGTCGGGCCGGACAGGACGGCGATGGGGGAATCTGGCTGCGCCTGCTGCGCCACTTCCGACATGAGCAGGCTCGTGCCCGCCTCAATCCCCTTGGAACAGAGGACGAGCGGCACGCCGGCGGGCGCCTGAGCCACGACGCTGCGCAAATGCTGCGCCGGGCTGACCACCAGCAACAGGTCGCAAGCCGCCAGTTCCGCCATGTCGCCGGTCGCCTGCACCGACGGCGAAAGCGGGATATTGGGCAGATAAAGCGGGTTTTCGTGGGCGCGGTTGATTGCGTCCACCACGTCCGGCTCCAACGCCCAGAGCGCGACCTGCTGCCCGTCGCTGGCCAGCAATTGCGCCAGCGCCGTGCCCCATGCGCCAGCCCCGATGACTCCAGCCTTCATGCCTTCACGCCCTTCATGCCTTGATGCCGGCGCCACGCGCCTTTTCCGCCGCCGGGTCGAGCGGCCAGCGCGGCCGGGCGGGAACAGTGAGATCATCGACCAGCCCCACCGCATAGCGTTCCGCCCCGGCCCAGGCGATCATCGCCGCATTGTCGGTGCACAGCCAGAGCGGCGGCGCGACGAAGGGCAGGTCGTGGCCTGCGGCGAGCTTCTCCAACGCCATGCGGACGGACGTGTTGGCGGCAACCCCTCCCGCGACGACCAGCGCGGTGACACCCTCACTCTCCCTCAGCGCACGGCGCGTGCGATCGACCAGACAGTCGATCACCGCCTGCTGGAAGCTGGCGGCAATGTCTTCCGTGGCATATTGGCCGGACTGGACGGCCCGCATCACAGCGCTTTTGAGGCCGGCGAAGGAGAAATGGGGTTCTGCCGTGCCGACCAGCGGGCGGGGCAGAGGAACGGCCTTGGGATTCCCTTTCGCCGCCGCCTTTTCCACCTGCGGGCCGCCGGGATAGCCCAGGCCCAGCAGCTTGGCAGTCTTGTCGAACGCCTCGCCCGCGGCATCGTCGATGGTGGTGGCGAGCCGCGCATAATCGCCTGGCCCCCGAACATGAAGAAGCTGGCAGTGCCCGCCCGACACGAGCAGCAGCAGGTAGGGAAATTGCAAAGTGCGGTCGGCCAGCCGCGGGGAAAGCGCATGCCCCTCCAGGTGGTTGACCGCGATAAGCGGCTTGCCCGCCGCATGGGCAAGCGCCTTGCCGGTGACGAGACCAACCATGACGCCACCGATCAGGCCCGGCCCGGCGGTGGCGGCGATCACATCAACGTCGGCCAGCGTCATCTTTGCATCTGCGAGCGCCGCCTCGATCAGGGGGCTGAGCGCTTCCACATGCGCGCGGGCGGCGATTTCGGGCACCACGCCGCCATAGGGGCGATGCGCCTCCTCCTGCGTGGCGAGGCGATGCGCGAGGATACGCCCATCGGCGCTCACCAGCGCGGCCGCGGTTTCGTCGCAGCTCGATTCCAGGCCGAGAATGATGGTCATTGCCGCTTCCATCTAATGCCCGTGGTCATTAGAGCAAGCTGGATATGCTTTTCACCCACCGACCGTTGCGCCTGGGCACCAGGGGATCGCCCCTCGCATTGGCGCAGGCGCGCATGACCGCACAGGCGTTGATCGCTGCCCATGGCTGGGCCGAGGACGCGATCGAGATCGTCACCGTGCAGACCAGCGGCGACCGCATTCAGGACCGTGCGCTGGCCGATATCGGCGGCAAGGCGCTGTGGACCAAGGAACTGGACCGGGCGCTGGCGGCAGGGGAAACCGATCTTTCCGTGCACAGCATGAAGGATGTGGAAACGGTGCGGCCCGGCATCTTCCATGTGGCCGCGATGCTACCGCGCGCCGATGTGCGCGACAAACTGGTGGGGGCGGACGATTTCGCCGCGCTGCCTGCCAATCCGCTGGTCGGAACGAGTTCCCCCCGCCGCGCGGCGCAGGTAAAAAGGCTGCGGACCGACGCGACCATCACCCTGTTCCGCGGCAATGTCGCGACGCGGCTCGCGAAGCTCGCCGCGGGCGAGGTTCATGCCACCCTGCTCGCCGCGGCGGGTCTGGACCGACTGGATCAGGGGGGAATCGGCACGGCGATTTCCGTCGGAACGATGCTGCCCGCACCGTCGCAGGGCGCGGTGGGGATAGAGACGCTGACCGACAATGAGCGCGTGCAGGCAGCGCTGGCGCCGATCAACCACGCGGACACGTTTGACGCGGTGATGATGGAGCGCGGCGTGCTGAAGGGGCTGGGCGGCACCTGCCATTCGCCGATCGCGGCGCTGGCGCTGGTGGAAGGCGGACAGATCGTCCTGCGCGCCGAGATCATCAGCCCGGACGGCCAGGAGACGGTGCGCGAGGAAGCCCGGCTGGCGCGCGGCGACCAAGCGGCAGCCGAAGCGATCGGCCGGGCGCTGCTCGACCGCGCCAGTCCCGCGCTGCGCGCGCTGTTCGACGGGTAAGGTTCTGCGGTGAGGCGGGTTTTCATTCTGCGCCCGGAGCCGGCCGCCACCCGGACCGCGGCGAAAGCGGCGGCGCTGGGGATGGAGGCGCGGGTGCACCCGCTCTTCGCGCCTGAGGCTATCGGTTGGACGCCCCCCCCGGCCGAAGATTTCGACGCCCTGCTGCTGACCAGCGCCAATGGCGTGCGCTGTGCCGGCCCCGCGCTTGACCGCTATAGCGGCCTCCCCACTTATGCCGTCGGACAAGCCACGGCGAAGGCCCTGCGGGAGGCGGGTTTTGCCGATGTGGTCGCGGGATTGGGCGACGGCAATGCCATCGTCAGCCGGATCGCGAGCGACGGCTATCGCCGGGCGCTGCACCTGGCCGGCACGACCGTAGCGCCGATCGACAGCAGCGCCGTCGCGCTGACGCGGATCGCCGTCTATCGCATGATCGGCCTGCCTCCCGACCCCACCCTTCTGACCGACACCCTTCCCGGTTCCATCCTGCTGATCCATTCCGCCCGCGCCGGGGAGCGGCTGGCGGCGCAAGTGCCGCAATCCCGCCGCAGGTCGCTGCACCTGATCGCGATCAGCCCGGCTGCACAGGCCGCCTGCGGCGCCGGCTGGGCGAGCACGCAGGTTCCAGCACGACCTGATGACGACGAGATGCTGGCCCTCGCTGAATCTTTGTGCGAAGGACAGGCGCAATGACAGACGAACGGGTCAGCATCAGCGATGGCGACGGGGTGGACAATAGCACCGCGACCACTGCTCCTGCGCGCAGCCGCAACATCCTGCCGCTGCTGATCTTGCCAATGCTGGCCTTTGCCCTGGGGGTAGCGCTGACCGTCTGGGCCTGGCCGCAGATTCAGCGCCGCTGGAGCGAACCGCAAAGCCGCAGCACCACTGCGCTGCCCGCGCCCGCGACACGCGCGGGCCTGCCCGCCGCCGCCCCGCCGCGCCCGCTTGCTGCCGATAGCGCGCAGATGCTGGACGGTCGCGTCGTGCAGTTGGAGGAGCGGCTGACGCGCATCACCGTGGAAGCGCAGGCCGCCTCCGCCAATGCGGCGCGCGCCGAAGGGCTGCTCGTGGCCTTCGCTGCGCGGCGCGCGCTCGATAATGGCGGGCCGCTCGGCTATGTCGAAGGGCAATTGCGGCTGCGCTTCGGCCAGGCCCAGCCCCGCGCCGTCGCCACCATCATCAACGCCGCGCGCGAGCCGGTGACGCTGGCCGACCTGCGCGCCGGCCTGGCCGATATCAGCGACGCGATCACGACCCCGCCGTCGAACGCCAGTTGGTGGGAGGCGATGCGCCATGAAGCGCGCGAGCTAATCACCATCCGCAATGCCGCCACGCCATCGCCCAGGCCCGAGGCCGCCTATGACCGGGCCATGCGCTATCTGGACGGCGGCCGCGTGAGCGCTGCCCTTGCCGAAGTGGAACATATGCCGGGCAGGTCCGTTGCGGAACGGTGGGTGCAAATGGCGCGACGCTATATGGAAGCGCGCCGCGCGCTCGACCTGATCGAGACGGCGGCCATTCTGGAACCCCGAACGCTGCGCAACACCAATGGCGCAGCGATTGAGCAGACATCGCCCTTCGCCCCCTGACTTAAGCGATGAACCGTTTATCGCACGGGATGAAACCTATAGACGCGCCCATCGTTTGTCACGACAGTGTCATCTTTCGCCCAATCGGGTTCAGGGATATTCGTCGTCGTGCCGCTTTACGCCAATGCCGTCAGCAACTTCTGGAAGGATCGCCTTGCAGCGGGTCCACGCGCAGCCCAGCTTCCGCCGCTGCTGCATTTGCTGGGCAACCTGTCGATGTCCTTTGACGTGGCGCGCACTCGCAAGCTCGCGCCGACGCTCGCGGGCCAGATCAGGGGCGACGGACGGCAGGTCTTGCTGATTCCCGGCCTGATGGCATCGGAACGGCGAATGGGATGGTTGCGTCATATCCTGACCGCTGCCGGTTACAATGCGCATGACTGGGGCATGGGGCGCAATTTTGGTCCCCGGCCCGACAGCCTGGACAAGATCGATCGCCGCGTCGATGCGATCCGCAAGGAAAGCGGTGCGCCGGTGACGCTGGTGGGCTGGAGCCTGGGCGGCCTCTATGCGCGGGAATATGCGAAATTCGCGGCCGAGAAGGTGGGCGGCGTGGTAACCATGGGCACGCCTTTTTCCGGCGATCCGCGCGCCAATCATGCCTGGCGGCTCTATCAACTCGTATCGGGCTTTCCCGTCGATCGGCCGCCCTTCCCCTGCACCCGCGAGGAAAAGCCGCCAGTGCCTACCGTCGCCCTCTGGTCGCAGCGGGACGGGGTGATCCTGCCTGAATGTGCCCGTGGCCGTGTGGGCGAACGGGACAAGGCGATCGAGGTGGATTGCACCCATATGGGCTTCGCCGCCGCGCCGGAGGGCATTTTGGCGGTTGGCAAGGCATTGGACAGTCTGGCGCGCATCTGATCCGCTACCAGACTGTCAAATCGCTCCGGTTCAAAGTGTCATACAGGTCTTGATCCTGATTGGCGGTCAGCGCCCGACGCGGCACGAACTGGTAAAGCTTTTCATTCAGGTAGAGACAATAGCATTTCGGCGAGACGGACCAGCGATGATAACTACTCCATTCGTGCCGTTGCTGTCCGTTCGATGACTGCCAGAAGCAGGCATCATCTGACCATTGAACGGTCATTTCCACCTGTTGTGCCTTGCTTTGTCTAAAAAGGCGCGCAACGCGACGCGGGATTAGCAACAGGGTGACGCCAAGAAAAAGAAGAATGCCCGCAAGCGCCATCAGGCTCGAATAGAGGCCTCCGACCAAAGCATCGCCAAGTTCTTCTCCCAGGAAAAGCATCAGGGCTGTCATCAGTAGCCACGCTATGCCAGATGCCGCCATCAATCGGACGACGAAACGACGCGATCGCAGTTGGCGGAGAAAGTTGGCGCGGGAGGCGGTGACGAAATCTGCCGCAGTTGGCTGGAAACTGGTCTGCCCGACCATGCCTATCTCCTAATATGCCCTAGGCGCGAGCCTAATCAGCGCTTCTTCCCGTCCGATCAGCGGCAGCAATTGCCCCATGTCCGGGCCATGGTCCAATCCCGTAAGGGCGCGGCGGAGCGGCAGGAACAATGTCTTGCCCTTGCGACCCGTCGTTTCCTTGAGCGCGCCCGTGAGCGTGCGCCATATGTCCGCGTCGAACGGCGCGTCCGACAGGATGCGATGCGCGGCGGCAAGGAAGTCGCGATCCTCCTCTGCCACCACGGGCGCGTCGACCGGGCCGGTAACGATCCTCCACCAGTCGGCGACGCCCGCCACCGTCTCCAGATTGGGGCGGATGGCGGCCCAGGCGGCTTCATTCACCCCTGCTGGCAAGCGATCGGCGACCGCTTCATAGGGCAGGAGGTGGACGATCTTCTGATTGAGCGTCGCCAGTTCGCCCTCATCGAAGCGGGCTGGCGCGCGACCGAAATGGGCGAAGTCGAACGTCTCGATCAGCGGCGCCATTTCGATGAAGGGCTCGACCGGCTGCGACGAGCCGAGGCGGGCCAGCAGCGAGGCGATGGCCATCGGTTCAAGGCCCATGTCCCGAAAATGCGCGACGCCAAGCGAGCCGAGCCGCTTGGAGAGCTTGCCCTCGGCGCCGGTCAGCAGCGCTTCATGCGCGAACGCGGGGAGTGGCGCGCCGAGCGCCGTGAACATCTGAATCTGCGTCGCGGTATTGGACACATGATCCTCGCCGCGCAGCACATGGGTGACGCCCATCGCTATGTCGTCGATGACCGACGGGAGCATGTAGAGCCATGAGCCGTCCGCGCGACGGATCACCGGGTCCGACAGCAATTTGGGATCGAAACGCTGGTCGCCGCGGATGAGGTCGGTCCAGACGATCGGCTGCGCATGATCGAGCTTGAAGCGCCAATGGGGCGTGCGGCCTTCCGCTTCATGGGCCGCGATCTGATCGGCCGTCAGCGCCAGCGCGGCGCGATCATAGACCGGCGGCAGACCACGCCCGAGCAAGACCTTGCGGCGCAGATCCAGTTCCTGGCTGGTTTCATAGGCGGGATAGACGTGGCCCGACGCCTGCAATGCCGCGAACCTCTCCTCATAAAGGGCGAAGCGGTCCGACTGCTTCTCTTCCCCATCCCAGCGGAGGCCGAGCCAGGCGAGATCCTGCCTGATCGAGTCCGCATATTCCGGGCGCGAGCGTTCGAGATCGGTGTCGTCGAGCCGCAGCAGGAACTGCCCGCCCGCCTTGCGCGCCCACAGCCAGTTGTGGAGCGCGGCGCGGATATTGCCGACATGGAGATGCCCGGTCGGTGACGGGGCGAAACGCGTGATGACAGTCATGATATTTCTCGACTTCGCTCGAACCGAACGGTGGTTATAGAGTTCGGAAAGCGTTGGTGATCGGGTAGCGGCGATCGCGCCCGAAATTGCGGATGCCCAGCTTTACGCCGGGCGGCGCCTGGCGGCGCTTATATTCGGCGATATAGAGCAATCGCTCGATCCGGGCGACGGTGTCGCGTTCAAAACCGCGCGCGACCAGTTGCTCGACCGACAATTCCTCCTCGACCAGGCCGTAGAGGATCGGGTCCAGCACCTCATAGGGCGGCAGGCTGTCCTCATCCTTCTGATCGTCGCGCAGCTCGGCGCTGGGCGGCTTGGTGATGACCCGTTCAGGCATGACGGGGCCCGCCGGGCCGATCCCCGCGCCGAGCGACGGGACATTGGCGTTGCGCCAGCGGCACAGGTCGAACACGGTGGTTTTATAGGCGTCCTTCAGAACCGAATAGCCGCCCGCCATGTCGCCATAGATGGTGGCGTAGCCCACCGACATCTCGCTCTTGTTGCCGGTGGTGAGCAGCATGTGGCCGAACTTGTTGCTGAGCGCCATCAAGGTCAGCCCGCGAATGCGCGACTGGATATTTTCTTCGGCCAGATCGCGCTGACGGCCTTCGAAAGCAGGGGCGAGCATCGTGTCGAATGCGCCGACCGCCGGTTCGATCGGGATGCTGTCATAGCGTACGCCGAGCAGGCGGGCGCATTCGACCGCATCGTCCAGACTGTCCTGGCTGGTGAAACGCGACGGCATCATCACGCACCAGACCCGGTCCGGCCCCAATGCATCCACCGCGACGGCGGCGGACAGGGCGGAATCGATGCCGCCCGACAGACCCAGCACGACGCCGGGGAAGCGGTTCTGGTTCACATAATCGCGCAAGCCCAGCACCATCGCGTTGTAAATGTCGGCCGGGCGCGGATCGAGTGCATGATTTTCGCCGGGCAGGCAGACCCACTGCCCGTCCCACTTCTCCCACCGCGTCAGCGTCAGCGCCTCTTCCCAGTCGGGCATCTGGTGCGCGATCGACAGATCGCCGTTCATGACGAAGGATGCGCCGTCGAACACCAGTTCGTCCTGACCGCCGACGCGATTCAGATAGATGAGCGGCAGGCCGGTTTCGCGTATGCGCGTGCCCGCCACCGCGTTCAGCCGGCGGTCGTCCTTATCGACCTCATAGGGGCTGCCATTGGGGCTGATCAGGATTTCCGCGCCTTCGCTGCGCAGATGCGCGGTGACGAAGGGGAACCAGATATCCTCGCAGATCGGGACGCCGATCTTCACCCCCCGAAAATCGATCGGCGCGGGCAGAGGGCCTGGCGCGAAGAGGCGCTTTTCATCGAAAGTGCCGTAATTGGGCAGCTCGCGCTTCTGCCGGATCGCAGTGACAGCGCCATTGTCCAGCAGCGCGAGGACGTTGAAGAGCACGCCCTGGGACGCGACGACGGTGCCGACCAGCATCGCCGGACCGCCGTCCGCGGTTGCCTGCGCCAGCCGGTCCAGCTCATGATTGGCGCGTTCGACCAGGGCGGGCTTCAGCACCAGATCCTCGGGCGGATAGCCGATCAGCTGAAGTTCGGGATAAACGATGAGGTCAGCGCCCTTCGCCCGCTCGCGCCACATCAGCATGGCGTCGGCATTCGCCTTGAGGTCGCCCACGCTTTGCGTCATCTGGGCCAGCGCGATCACGAGTTTGTCGGTCATGCCCGCGCCCTAGTCCATTTTGTCGCAACGCGCAAAAGCGCCTTTCCACAAGGGGCCTGCGCCGCTAAAGGGGCCGCGTCTCGCGCATCGTCATCAATTCGTCACGGGGGTTTTGGCCATGAAACTCATGACCGGCAATTCCAATAAGCCGCTCGCGGCCGCCATCGCTGATTATATCGAAATTCCCCTGACCGAAGCCAGTGTCCGCCGCTTCGCCGACGAAGAGGTTTTCGTGGAAATCCACGAAAATGTCCGCGGCGAAGACGTGTTCGTGATCCAGTCGACGGCCTATCCCACCAACGACAATCTGATGGAATTGCTGATCATGATCGACGCGCTGAAGCGCGCGTCGGCCAAGCGAATCACCGCCGTCGTCCCCTATTTCGGCTATGCCCGGCAGGATCGGAAGCCCGGCCCGCGCACCCCGATCAGCGCCAAACTGGTGGCGAACCTCATCACCACCGCCGGTGCCAACCGCGTTCTGTCCGTCGACCTGCACGCCGGGCAGATCCAGGGCTTCTTCGACATTCCGACCGATAACCTGTTCGGTGCGCCGGTCATGTCGGCCGATATCCAGGCCCGCTTCGGCGACAAGAATATCATGGTCGTATCGCCCGACGTCGGCGGCGTGGTGCGCGCCCGCGCGCTTGCCAAGCGGCTCGACAACGCGCCGCTCGCCATCGTCGACAAAAGGCGCGAGCGGGCCGGCGAATCGGAAGTGATGAACATCATCGGCGATGTGAAGGGGCGCTTCTGTATCCTGATCGACGACATCGTCGATTCGGCCGGAACGCTGTGCAACGCCGCTGCCGCTCTCAAAGCGCAGGGCGCCGAAGACGTCATCGCCTATGTCAGCCATGGCGTATTGTCGGGCGGCGCGGTCGCGCGCGTCGATGCGTCGGACCTGCTGGAACTGGTCATCACCGATTCGATCCAGGGGACCGATGCGGTGAACGACGCCAAGAATATCCGCCACCTGCCCATCGCCCCGTTGCTGGGCGAGGCGATCAAGCGCATCGCCGACGAGAGTTCGGTTTCCAGCCTGTTCGACTAGGATCGGATGGGAGAAGATGATTGCGTCCGGGTTGCCGGACGCAATCAGTGCGCGGGGAAGAGTATGATCGGCAGCGCAAAGACCAGCGCGAGGCCGGCGACGATCCGCTGCCCCCGCGACACGCCGATCGGCAGGTCGCGCCAGACCATGGGGCAGGACAGAAGCGCGAAGACGATCAGCAGGTTGGAGACAGTCACCGATCCGCCGATCGGCATGTCCTGACGCAGGGCCAGCCCCGCGAACAGGCAGATAAAGCTCAATATCCAGCCGATCATCGTCATGCCATGCAGGCTAACAGCGGGGTCTTGCGAAAGTTTTAATCCGGGATCGGCACCCAGGGGTCATAGCTGCCAAAGCTCCAGACATTGCCTTCCGGATCGAGCGCGCTGTAGCCGCGCCCCGGATAGCCGTCATTATCCCTGGGCTCCTGCACCACCACTGCCCCTTCGTTGCGGGCGTGGAGGCAATGGGCGTCGGGATCAGGCACGACGACATAGATGCAGCCCGTCACCCCGCCCAGGTCGCGTGCGGTGGACCAAGTATAGAGCGACTCATTCTCCACATCGCGCACGCTGCCCAGCATCACCATGCCATCGCCCAGCACGAACTGCGCATGATGGATGATGGTCGGGTCGTCATCATCGGGATAGACGGCGTGCCGGTCGAACCCGAACGCGTCGCACAGGAAGCGGATGGCGGCGGGGGCGTCAACATAGCGCAGGCACGGAATCATGGGCGAACCGGGCATCTTTCCTCTCCCTGGTTGGAATCGGGTCCAGCCAGTCTAGCCTAGCGCGCGCCAAGGGGCTAGGCGAAGGGCATGACAACCCGCGACGACCTGGCCCTCGCCAACCGCCTTGCCGACGCCGCCGGCGCGGCCATCCGCCCCTTTTTCCGCGCGCGCTACGATCTGGAGATCAAGGCGGACAAATCCCCCGTGACGGAGGCCGACCGCGCCGCCGAAGCCGCGATCCGCGCGATCCTGGCCAAGGAGCGGCCGAACGACGGCATCATCGGCGAGGAATATGGGTCGGAGCGCACCGATGCGGAACGGGTGTGGATATTGGACCCGATCGACGGCACGCGCAGCTTCATCGCCGGACGGCCGATCTTCGGCACACTGATCGCGCTGACGCAAGCGGGATGGCCGACGATCGGCATCATCGACCAGCCGATCGCGCAGGAACGTTGGGCCGGCATGAGTGGACAGCCGACGACGTTCAACGGACGGCCGGTGCGCACCCGCGCGTGCGGAGCGCTGGAGGGCGCAGGCATCGCCACCACCAGCCCGCATCTCTTCGCCGATGGCGACGTGCCCCATTATCTGGCGCTGGTGGCGGCGGTTTCGGGCGGATCGCCGCGCCAGGGGCCGGTCTATGGCGGGGATTGCTATAATTACGGCCTGCTGGCCTCAGGCTTCCTCGACATCGTGATCGAATCGGGCCTGCAAAGCTATGATTTCGCGGCATTGGTGCCCGTGGTCGAAGGCGCGGGCGGCCTGATGTGCGACTGGAATGGCGAGCCGCTGACGGCTGACAGCGAAGGCCATGTGCTGGCGCTGGGCGATCCGGCCCGGCTGGAGGACGTGCTGGCGGCGCTGCACGATGCCGGCCATGGTCCGGGCCATCACCACGATCACTGATCCTCGCCGACCCAGCGCTCCGGCGACGGCGCCAGATGCGATGCGCGCCGCCTGATCCTGAGGAAAGCCCGGATACCGCTCGCCGCCGGTTAGCGCGTCACGTCTTTACGGGTCCGCCGATCGACCAGACATGGCCGAACGGGTCCGTGACCTGCCCGTATCGCGCGCCCCAGAACTGGTTGTCGATCGGGAAACGGATGGCGGCGCCGGCCGCCAGCGCCCGATCCCACCAGCGGTCGGCATCCTCCACCTCCAGATGGAGGGTGACGCTGGCCGGCGGCGGCGCGGGTTCGCCTCCCGCCATTTCGTGGAAATGATCGTTGAGCATCAGCGGCCCGTCGTTGATGACGAGGTGCGCGTGCATGATGCGCGCGCCGTCATCGGCCAGGTGGCGCGTTTGCTCGGTCGCGCCGAACGCAGCCTTGTAGAAATCGATCGCGTCGGCCGCCTTGCCGTCGCCAATGGTGAGATGCGCGGTAACGCCCGGCATGACGAACGGAGTCTCGCTCATGGCCCTATCCTTATTTTCGAGTCGTCTGGAGCGCAGGATAAACCCCGGCCGGGGCAATCAGAAGGACGGATCGCGGTCGGCGCGGGTGGAGACCGCGGCCGGGGCGGGATTTCGGTTCCGAATCGCTTGCTTTTGCGAGCCTGCCCGACTATGGGCCGCCCTTCGCGATATTCAGTGAGACCGCCCGGCTAACTAGGGCTGCCGTGGCTGTCTGTAATCGTCGCGCTGCAAAAGGAGACGAAAATGCCCAAGATGAAGACCAAGAGCGGTGTGAAGAAGCGCTTCAAATTCACCGCATCGGGCAAGGTCAAGCACGGCGTCGCTGGCAAGCGTCACCGCCTGATCAGCCACAATGCCAAATATATTCGCCAGAACCGCGGCACCAGCGTGCTGTCGGATTCGGATGTTGCCCATGTGCGCCTCTGGGCGCCCTACGGCCTGAAGTAAGGGAGACCAAGCATGGCACGAGTCAAGCGTGGTACGACCACCAAGGCGAAGCATAAGCGGATTTTGGATCAGGCGAAGGGCTATTATGGCCGTCGCAAGAACACGATCCGCATCGCGCGCCAGGCCGTCGAAAAGGCCGGCCAGTACGCCTATCGCGACCGCAAGGTCAAGAAGCGCACCTTCCGCGGCCTGTGGATCCAGCGCATCAACGCCGGCGTCCGCGCCGAGGGCCTGACCTATTCGCAGTTCATGCACGGCCTGAAGCTGGCCGGCGTCGAACTGGACCGGAAGGTCCTGGCCGACATCGCGATGCATGAAGGCGAGGCGTTCAGCGCCATCATCGCCCAGGCAAAGGCTGCGCTGCCCGCAGCCTGAGCGGATTGATCGCAGGATCGTCAAAGGGGCGCCGGGGCAGATGCTCTCGGCGCCCTTTTTGTTTATTGGCGCCTTGCCGTTCGAACGGATGCGCCAGAAAACAGGAGCCATGCCATGTCGCTGCACCTTTGGTGGATCTATGTTACTGCGGTATTCCTGATCTCGGCCACGCCGGGGCCGAACATGCTGCATGTGATGACGCAGAGCATCGTCCATGGCCCGCGCAAGGCGCTCGCCACCATGGCGGGCCTGATGAGCGCGGTGCTGTTGTGCCTGGTCGCATCGGCGCTGGGCCTTGGCGCGTTGCTCAAAGCCTCGCCGCGCCTGTTCGACGTGCTGCGCTATGCCGGCGTCGCCTATCTGGTCTGGCTCGGCATCAAGGCGTGGCGCGCACCGGTCGCGGTGGATGCCGCGGCGCGGCCGGTGAAGTCGGACCATGCGCTGTTCGCCACGGGTCTGCTGACGGGCCTGTCCAACCCCAAGCTCATCATCTTCGCCGCCGCGCTGTTCCCGCAGTTCATCGTGCTGGAGCGGCCGTTCTGGACCCAGCTTGGCATATTGATCGCCAGCTTCGTGGTGATTGAAAGCTTCTGGTATGGCGTTTACGCGCTGGGCGGCGGACGGCTGAAGCGCTGGCTGGCGCCGGCCAACCGGCAGCGGCTGTTCAATCGCGGCACCGGCCTGCTGTTCATCGGCTTTGGCGGCGCGCTGCTGGGCGCGCGCGCCTAGCCCTTTCCTTGAACGGCCTGCGAGGCTAAGGCGCGAGCATGTTTTCCGCCACCACAGGCTCTTGAAGATTTATGACCGAAATTAGCGCATTGAAAGCCGGGCTGATCGCCGACATCGAGGCCGCCGACACGCTCGAAGCGCTCGATGCGCTGCGCGTGGGGGCACTGGGCAAGAGCGGGGTGGTGACGGGCCTGCTCAAGACGCTTGGCCCCATGTCGCCGCAGGAGCGACTGGAGAAAGGGCCGCCAATCCAGGATCTGCGCGAATCCGTGACCGCCGCGCTGGCCGACCGGAAGGCCGCGCTGGAACAGGCCGTGCTGGACGCCCGGCTGGCGTCGGAAAAGATCGACATGACCCTGCCCGCCGAGGCTGGCCCGCAGGGCAGCGTCCATCCGGTGAGCCAAGTGATGGACGAACTGGCCGAAATCTTCGCGGACTTGGGGTTTTCGGTCGCCAGCGGGCCGGAGATCGAGGACGACTGGCATAATTTCACCGCGCTCAACATTCCCGAAACGCATCCGGCGCGCGCGATGCACGACACCTTTTATTTCCCGGACGAGGACGGGCAGAAGATGCTGCTGCGCACCCATACTTCCCCGGTGCAGATCCGCACGATGATGCAGACGCCGCCGCCGATCCGCATCATCGCGCCCGGCCGTGTCTATCGCAGCGACAGCGACGCGACCCATACGCCGATGTTCCACCAGATCGAGGGGCTGGTGATCGACAAGGGCATCACGCTTGGCCACCTCAAATGGACGCTGGAAACCTTCCTCAAGGCGTTCTTCGAGCGGGAGGATATCGTCCTGCGCCTGCGCCCCAGCTATTTCCCCTTCACCGAACCGTCGGTCGAGGTCGATGTCGGCTATACGCTGACCAACGGCCAGCGGGTCATCGGCGGCGACGGCGATGCGGCCGGGGGCGGTTGGCTGGAGGTGCTGGGCAGCGGCATGGTCAACCGGCGGGTGATCGAAGCCTGCGGGCTGGACCCCGACGAATGGCAGGGCTTTGCCTTCGGCACCGGGGTCGATCGCCTCGCCATGCTCAAATATGGGATGAACGACTTGCGCGCTTTCTTCGACGGCGACCTGCGCTGGCTGAAACATTATGGCTTCTCGGCGCTCGACGTTCCCACATTGTCGGGAGGAGTGGGCGCATGAAGTTCACGCTGAGCTGGCTCAAGACGCATCTGCATACCGATGCGGATCTGGCCACCATCCTCAAGACGCTGAACGCCATCGGGCTGGAGATCGAGGGTGTTGAAAATCCCGCCGAGAAGCTGGGCGCGTTCAAGATCGCGAAAGTGTTGAGCGCGGACAAACATCCGCAGGCCGACAAGTTGCAGGTGCTGACCGTCGATCATGGCGACGGAAACCCGCTTCAGGTCGTGTGCGGCGCGCCCAATGCGCGCGCGGGGCTGGTCGGCGTGTTCGGGGTCGAAGGCGCGGTGGTGCCGGTCAACGGCATGGTGCTCAAAAAGACCGCGATCCGCGGCGTCGAATCCAACGGCATGATGTGCAGCGTCCGCGAGCTGGAGCTGGGCGAGGATCATGAAGGCATCATCGACCTGCCCGCCGATGCTCCCGTGGGACAGGTTTACGCCCAATGGGCCGGCCTGGACGATCCGGTCATCGACGTTTCCATCACCCCCAACCGGCAGGATTGCATGGGCGTGCGCGGCATCGCCCGCGATCTGGCGGCAGCAGGCCTGGGCACATTGAACGCCATCATCGTGCCGACGATCGAGGGCATGGGGCCGGGGCCGGACGTGCGGACGGACGATGCGGATGGTTGTCCCGCCTTCTTCGCCCGCACCGTGCGCGGCGTCACCAATGGCGCGTCGCCCGCATGGATGGCGCGGCGGCTGAAAGCCATCGGCCAGAAGCCGATCAGCGCGCTGGTCGACATCACCAATTACATCATGATCGACCTTGGCCGACCGCTCCATGTCTATGACATGGCGACGCTCAAGGGCGGGCTGGTGGCGCGCAAGGGCAAGCCGGGCGAGCAGGTGCTGGCGCTCAACGGCAAGACCTATAGCATCGACGACAGCATGACCGTCATCGCCGATGACGAAGCCGTGCATGACATTGGCGGCATCATGGGCGGCGAACATTCGGGCGCGCAGGACGGCACCACCGATGTGCTGATCGAATGCGCCTATTTCACGCCCGAACGGATCGCGATGACCGGGCAGAAATTGACCCTGACATCCGATGCGCGCGGCCGGTTCGAGCGCGGGGTCGATCCCGCCTTCCTGGACGATGGCCTGTCGATCGCGACCGACCTGGTGATGAAGCTGTGCGGCGGCAGCCCCAGCGAGGCGACCCGGGCCGGCACTCCGCCGGCAACGCCCAAAAGCATAGACTATGCCCCCGACCAGTGCCTGGCGCTGGCCGGGGTGGACGTGCCCGCCGACCAGCAGAAGCGCATCCTCGAAAGCCTGGGCTTCGGCGTCGGGGGTGAGGCGCATTCGGTCGAATATCAGGACGGAATGCCGGTGAGCGTACCGGGCCATTGGACCATCATGGTGCCGACCTGGCGCCGGGACGTGGATGGCTGGGCCGACATCGTCGAGGAAGTCGTGCGCATCGTCGGCCTGGACCAGGTGCCGTCCACGCCGCTGCCGCGCGTGCCGGGCGTCGCTCGCCCGACCGCCACGCCCGAACAGCTGGTCGAGCGCCGCGTGCGCCGCACCGCCGCCGCGCGGGGCCTGGCCGAAGCGATCAACTGGTCCTTCATTTCCGAAAAGGAAGCCGCCGCCGTGGGCGGCGGCGACTGGACGCTGGCCAACCCGATTTCGGAAGAGCTGAAGGTCATGCGGCCCTCGCTGCTGCCGGGGCTGTTGTCGGCGACGAAGCGCAATGTCGATCGCGGCGCGACGAGCGTGCGCCTGTTCGAACTGGGCCGGCGTTACTTCAAGCAGGGCGAACGCGCGACCGTCGGCTTCGTGCTGGCGGGCGAGAAGGTCGCGCGGGGCTGGCGGACGGGCAAGGCCCAGCCTTTTGATGCGTTCGACGCCAAGGCCGAAGTGATCGCGCTGCTGGCCGCGGCCGGCGCGCCGGTCGGCAATCTCCAGAACTTCGGCGAGGCCGCAGCAGCCTATCATCCGGGCCAGTCGGGTACGCTGCGCCTTGGCCCCAAGGCGATCCTGGCCGAATATGGCGTGCTGCACCCAAGCCTGGCCAAACAGTTCGGCCTTTCCGGCGCGGTGGTTGCGGGGGAGATTTTCCTCGACGCCATTCCGGCCAAGCGCAGGAGCGGCTTCATGCGCGCGCCCTATGCGCCGCCGCCGCTCCAGGCGGTGAAGCGCGATTTCGCCTTCCTGGTGCCCGAAACGGTTGAGGCCGATGCGCTGGTGCGGGCGGTCAAGGGCGCCGACAAGAAGAACATCGTAGACGCGCGGCTGTTCGACGTCTTCGTCGGGCCGGGGGTGGAGGATGGCTGCAAGTCGCTCGCCATCGAAGTGACGTTGCAGCCGGGCGAGAAGAGCTTCTCCCAGGAAGAGCTGGAGGCGATCAGCGCCGCCGTGGTCAAGGGCGCCCAGAAGCTGGGCGCCAGCCTGCGCGGCTAGAGCCGGCTGATCCCGTTGGTCGGGATCAGCCGGCTCCGGGGCGCAACGCGAGCGCTATTTCTTCTGCGCGTCCTTCCTCTCCTCGGGCGCAGGCGGCGGGGCGATCGGCGCGATCTTGCAGCCCTTCGCGCTCGCCAGCCCGCGCAGATAGCCGCGCCGCGCGACGCCTGCCGTGACCGCCGCCTGCAAGCGGCGCTCGGCGGGCGCGGCGCCGCTGATCTCACGCACCAGACCGCGGAAAGGGATCAGCGAATTGACGATGGTCTTGCCCACCGCCTCGGCGATCTTGCCGGTGCGATCCTCATTGGCTTCGCGGCCGACGGTGAAATCATCGCCCAGCACGGCGTCGAGTTCGCCCAGCCCCATGTTCAGCCCCTTGCAGGTCCGGCTGGACGGCGTGGCATAGGGATTTTCCACCGCCCGTTGCAGCACGAGCGGGATTTCGTCCTTGTCCAGGCCGACGTCACGCGCGGGCTGGGTCGCGATCTTCCCCGCCTTGTCCAGCGTATTGTCCTTATTCTTGTCTTCCTGCGCCAGCGCCGGGCCGGACAGCAGCAACGATAGCGAGATAGCGGTCATGATGATTTTCATTGTGAGTCTCCCACCTGCCAAACCTGCCGAGCCATCACCTGGTTCCCCATCCGAAACGACAAGCGGGCAGACATAGGCGGTGCGCGGCGCTATGCGATAGGCCAATCGTCAGGAGGCCCATTTGTCCGATACCCGCATCGCCATCGCCTCGTCCGTCCTGTCGGCCGAGATCGAGCCGCTGGGCGCCGAACTCTGGTCGCTCAGGGACGCAGCGGGGCGCGAATTGATGACCGATGCCGACCCGCGATGGTGGACCGGCCATGCGCCGCTGCTCTTTCCCTTTGTCGGCCGATCGCGCGGTGACCGGTATCGGCTGGACGGCCATGACTATCCCATGCCGCAGCATGGCTTTGCCCGGCGCAAGCCCTTCGCACCCGTCGAACAGGCGGAGGGCGGCCTGGTCCTGCGGCTGGAGGCGGACGCGGAAACCCGCGCAGCCTATCCGTTTGATTTCCGCCTCGATATGGGTTTCATGATCGACGGCGCCACGCTGCGGATGACCGCGACCGTCACCAATATGGGGGAGGCGACCATGCCCTTCTCCTTTGGCTATCATCCCGCCTTCGCCTGGCCGCTGCCCTATGGCGGCGGGCAGAAGGATCACCGCATCATCTTCGACCAGCCCGAGCCCGCGCCCATCCGCAAGGTTGGTGAGGAACCCGGCCTGATCGCGCTGGACAGCGTCCCCTCCCCGGCCATAGGCGACAGCCTTGCCCCCACCCATGCCATGTTCGAAGGCGACGCGCTGATCTGGGACGAGCTTGCCAGCCGGTCGCTGCGCTGGGGCGTGCCGGGCCAGCCGCATCTCCGGATCGATTTTCCCGATACGCCCTGGCTGGGCCTGTGGCAGAAGCCGGGCGCGCATTATCTGTGCGTCGAACCCTGGGCGGGGATGGCGGACCCGGTAGGTTTTACCGGCGATGTCTGGGACAAGCCGGGCATCATGGCGCTGTTGCCGGGCGACCACCGCGCCTTTCGCATGGACGTGACGCTGATCGACTGACGCGCGACTCGCTTTGGGCGCAAAAATCCCTATATGGGCGCGCCATGACTATCCCATCCCGCCGCACCTTCGCGATCATCTCCCACCCCGACGCCGGCAAGACCACCTTGACCGAAAAACTGCTGCTGGAAGGCGGCGCGATCCACCTGGCCGGTGAGGTCAAGGCGCGCGGGCAAAACCGGCGCGCGCGGTCGGACTGGATGAAGATCGAGCAGCAGCGCGGCATTTCCGTCACCTCGTCGGTCATGACGTTCGAGCGGACGCGCGATGGCGAGACCATCACCTTCAACCTGCTCGACACGCCGGGCCATGAGGATTTCAGCGAGGACACCTATCGCACGCTGACCGCCGTCGACAGCGCGGTCATGGTGATCGACGCGGCCAAGGGCATCGAGCCGCAGACCCGCAAGCTGTTCGAGGTGTGCCGCCTGCGCAACGTCCCGATCATCACCTTCGTCAACAAGGTCGATCGGGAGGGCCGCGAAACCTTTGGCCTGCTCGACGAGGTCGCCGACCAGTTGCAGCTCGACGTTTGCCCGATGAGCTGGCCGGTGGGCATGGGCGGCGAGTTTGAGGGCATCTATGATTTCGCCACCAACCGGCTGATGCAGCCCGTCGGGCCGTCCAAGGAATTTGACGGCACGCGGCATCCGTTTACGGGCCTCGACGACCCGAAGCTGGCCGATTATCTTTCCCCCCGTGCGCTCGAAAGGCTGCGCGAGGAGGCCGAGCTGGCGCAGGGCGGCTATGCGCATTTCGACCTGGACCGCTATCGCCATGGCGACCTGACCCCGGTCTATTTCGGATCGGCGCTGAAACTGTTCGGCGTGACCGAGCTGATCGACGCGCTGTCGGCCCATGCCCCGCCGCCACGATCGCAGCCGGCCGAGCCGGCGCCGGTGGAACCCGAGCAGAGCGAAGTCACCGGCTTCATCTTCAAGGTGCAGGCCAATATGGACCCGATGCACCGGGACCGCATCGCCTTCATGCGCCTCGTTTCGGGCAAGTTCCGCCGCGGCATGAAGCTGACGCCCAGTGGTTCGGGCAAGCCGCTCGCCGTCCACTCCCCGATCCTCTTCTTCGCGCAGGACCGCGAGCTGGCGGACGAGGCGTTTCCCGGCGACATTATCGGCATTCCCAATCATGGCGCGTTGCGCGTGGGGGATACGCTGTCGGAGAAGCCGGGGCTGCGCTTCACCGGCCTGCCAAATTTCGCGCCGGAGATCTTGCGTCGCGTGGCGCTCAAAGACCCGACCAAGACCAAGCAGCTGCGCAAGGCGCTGGACGACCTTTCCGAAGAGGGCGTGATCCAGGTCTTCTATCCCGAAATCGGCAGCAACTGGATCGTCGGCGTGGTCGGGCAGTTGCAGCTTGAGGTGCTGATTTCCCGGCTGGAGGCGGAATATAAGGTGGCGGCGGGGCTGGAGCAGTCGCCGTTCGACACCGCGCGCTGGATCAGCGGCGATGATGCCGCGGTCAAGGACCTGGTTTCCTATAATGGCGCCAACATGGCCAAGGACCGCGACGGCAATCTGGTGTTCATGGCCAAGAGCGCCTGGGACATCGGCTACCAGCAGGAGCGCCATCCCAAGGTCAAGTTCAGCGCGACGAAAGAGCGCTAGAAGCTCTTTGAGGGGATTAGGCGGGGAAGCGGGCCGGAACCGTCTTTCTCAAACAGATGGGGTGATTGGG